>DBTK01000079.1:25236-44753 GCA_002307015.1 Spirochaetaceae bacterium UBA1318 | reverse complement strand
TCGACGCGCTGCTGCATGCCGACGGTGATGTCGCGGATGACGGCCCGGGGATCGACGGAGAGCCCGTACTTGACGGACAGGGCCTCGACGTCCCGCTCGGCCTTTTTCAGGTCGAGGACCCCGGGAATCGAGCAGGTCTCGCGGCCGAGGATGATGTTCTCGGCGACCGTAAAGGGCTGCACCAGCATGAAATGCTGGTGAACCATGCCGATCCCGTTCGATATCGCCACGTTCGAGTTCGTCACGCGGACGCTCTTTCCCTTGATGAGGATTTCCCCGGAGGTGGGCTGGTAAAGCCCGTAGAGCTGGTTCATGAGGGTGGTCTTGCCCGCGCCGTTCTCGCCGAGAAGCGCGTGGACCTCGCCCCGGTGGACCGTGAGGTCGATGCCGTCGTTGGCGACGAAGGAGCCGAACTTCTTCGTGATGCCCCGCATCTCGACGACGATTTCCCCTCCCTTCGAATCGTTCAACGGGGACCTCCTTGCGCCTAAAAAAAATGGGCAACCCGAGAGGGTTGCCCGATGATTATAAACCGTGATTCGCCGTTTGTGAACCGCAGAACGGTTCACGACGACGCGTTATTTGGTGATGTCGACCGGCTTGTAGGCCTTGTATCCGGCTTCGTCGGAGGGAACCACGATCTTCCCGTCGATGACAGCCTGCTTGAGAGCCGCGACCTGGGTCAGGACGTCGGCGGCGACGAGCTTCGAGGAGGTCGGGGCGATATCGACGCCGCCCTCGGCGAGGCCGTAGGAGATGGTCGTGCCGCCCTTGAGGGTGCCGTCCTTGAGCTGCTTGACGACGTTGTAGACGCCGTTGTCGACGCGCTTCATGGCGGAGGTCAGGACGTTGTCGGGCGCGAGGTAGTTCTGGTCGCGATCGACGCCGATGGCGAATTTGTTCTTTTCCTTCGCGGCTTCGATGACGCCGTTACCGACGGCTCCGGCCGCATGGTAGACGATGTCCGCGCCGCTCTGGTACATCTGGGTCGCGATGGCCTTGCCCTTGGCCGCGTCGCTGAAGGACTCGGCGTACTGGGAAAGGATCTTGACCTTCGGGTTGGCCTGCTTGACGCCGGCTTCGTAGCCGAACTGGAAGGCCGCGATGAGGGGACCGGTCATGCCGCCGACGAATCCGACCTTTCCGGTCTTGGTCGTCTTTCCGGCGATGTAACCGACGAGGAAGGAGCTCTGCTCGGCCTTGAAGGTAACGCCGACGACGTTCGCCGGGGTATCTTTGCCGTAGTCCTGGTCGATGATGGCGTAGGTCTGCTTCGGGTTCTTGGTCGCCGCATCCTTGATCGCATCGGCCATCATATAGCCGATACCCCAGATGAGGTCATTCTTCGCGTCGAGAAGGGTCTCGAGGTTCGGCGCGTAGTCGGCGTTCTGCTTGGATTCCTTGTAGGAAACCTTGATCGTCAGGTCGGTTCCGGCCTTCTGGAGGCCTTCCCATGCGGACTGGTTGAAGGACTGGTCGTTGATGCCACCGACATCGGTAACCATGGCGACGGCAAGCGACGGGGCTGCGGCGGCCGCAGCGGGAGCAGCCTTTTTCTGACAGCCGACGAATACGAGGGCGAGAGCCAGGATGGCTGCGATCGCGATAAAGCTTTTCCGTTTCATATCGTTCTCCTTTGTTAAAACTTGTTTTCATCATAATCAAAACCATGAACCGACGCAATATCGGTCATGCCCGTTCCAGCCCCGGAACGGGTGGTGAAAACGATTACTCGGGGAGTTCGGCCACGATCGAGACGCCGGAGCTGGTACCGATCCGGTCGGCCCCCGCCTCGAGCATCGTGATCGCGTCGTGGTAGGATCGGATGCCGCCCGCCGCCTTGATCTTCATGTCGGATCCGACGGCCTTTCGCATCAGCTTCACGTCCTCGGGGGTGGCTCCGCCGGTCCCGAATCCGGTCGAGGTTTTCACGAAATCGGCGCCCGCCTTTTTCGCGAGGAGGCACACCGCGGTTTTCTCGTCGTCGCTCAGGTAGCAGGTCTCGATGATCACCTTGACCGTCGTGCCCCCCGCCGCCTTGACCACGCCCCGGATATCGTCCTCGACCGCCCGGTGGTCGCCGGCCTTCATCGCGCCGACGTTGATGACCATGTCCACCTCGGAGGCGCCCTGCTTGATCGCCAGTTTCGCCTCCTCGGCCTTTATCTCGGGGGAATTCGCCCCGAGCGGAAAGCCGATGACCGTGCAAACCCTGACATCGCAGCCGGCGAGCTCGCGAGCCGCGAGGGGAACGTACACGGGGTTGACGCACACGCTCGCGAAACCGCATTTCCGGGCTTCCGCGCAAAGTTCCTTGACCTGTTCCGGCGTGGCGATCGCCTTGAGCAGGGTATGATCGACCGTTTTCGCCAACGTCGTTTTCGTCCATTCCTTCATGATCAACCTTCCTTCACCGGGAAGCGTATCACAAATGCCGCGCCATTTCCAGCAATCATGTCAAGCGAACCGCCGAGCTGCAGGGCAAGGGCGGCGACCAACCTGAAGCCGAACGAGGTCTGGATTTTCGGATCGAAACCGGCCGGAAGGCCCTTCCCGGAATCCCCCACTTCGAGGCGGAAGGAGCCGTCGTCGAGGCCGAAGGCGATTCGGATATGGTCGGTTTCCCCAAAGGATAATCCGTGCCGGAAGGAATTCGTGACAAGCTCGTTGACGATGATGCCGACCAGAATGGCCTGATCCGGATCGATGCGGCAGGAATCCAGGGCGAGCTCGAGAAACGAAACGCCCTCCTTCGGCCGGAAGGCCCGCTCGATCTGTTCGGCGATGTTCCGAAGATAAACGGCCATGTCCACGTCGCCGGAGTTCTCGACGGCGTAGAGCATATCGTGAACGAGGGCGACGGCCCTGATTCGGGCCCCCACATCGTCGAAAACGGCCGCGACCTTCGGATCCTGCCGGAGGGGGGAAGGCGTACCGAGCAGGCTCGAAACGATCTGGAGGTCGTTCTTGACGCGATGATGCATCTCCCTGATGCGGATATCGGCTATCGAGGCCGAACCGACGGGAAAGCTCCCGGCCGAGGACCGGCAGCGGGCGACGGCGAGGGCGCAGGCATGGGCGACGTACTCGAGCCTCGAAGCATCGAAGCCCGAATCGGCCTGGCTGGCCGAGACCGCGATGAAACCGGCGAGCTCCTCGCCGGCAACGATGCCGACGGTCGCGAGGACGATATCCTTTCCAGGCATTCCCATGTCGGCGGGAATCCGTTCGGGAACCATGCTGAAAAAAGCGTCGTGGATGCTTTCGAGCGGGATAAAGAAGGCCCTTCCTGCGAGCAGACGTTGCCTCGTATCGGTCGAAAGGGCCAGTCTCAGTCCCTTCGGATTCGAGCCGTGGATGTGGTGAAAGGCTTTCCTGATGTGGTCGGGTATCTCCACCGCGGCGACCGTAAAGGAACCGCCGGAAGGCGGCGTCCTCGAGACGACGATGGTCGTTCCGGGAAAAAACCGGACAAGGCAATCACGGGCGAAACGGTAGGCTTCGTCGTCCGAGACAATGGAAATGAAGCCGTCGGACACGACAACCAGGAAATCGCGATCGCTCGCCGGGACGGGGCTCTCACGGTGGCGGTCGGTATCGCTGTCGCCATGATTTCCGGAATTGTCCGATGGCGACGAGGTGAATTGGGCCATATCTCTATTATATAACATTACTCTAATAAAGGGTAGATCTAAAATGTTATATCTTTATTACAACTATGTGAGAAAAACTCCCTCAGGGCTTCCACCATCCAGAACTGGTCGAACATGCCAGCCGTCTCCCGTATCGAGTGCATGGCAAGCATCGGATTGCCGACATCGACCGTCTCGATTCCGGTAAACGCCGAGCTGATGGGGCCGATCGTCGTACCGGAAACCATGTCGGACCTGAACTGCAGGGTTTGGCAGGGTACGTTCGAACGCTCGCAAATCAAGCGGAACGCCGCTGAGGTCCGTGCCGTCGAGGCGTAGCGGAAGCTCGCGTTCCGCTTGACGACCGGACCGCCGTTGAGAACGGGCGACGAACTCTCGTCGTATCGGTCGGCGTAGGAAGGATTGAAGGCGTGGGCGCCATCGACGGAAACGCAGACGCTCGCGGCGAAAGCCCGGTGAATCGCGTCGGAAGGGCAAAGGGAATTTCCGGCACGACGGTAGGAAGAAACGACCCTGTCCAGGAGGCCGCGAAGAAAGAATCCGTCGGCGCCCTGGGGTGTTCTCGATCCGATCTCCTCCGCGTCGAAGAATACGGCGACCTGGGTCGCGCCGACGGCCGGAGAATCGATCAGGGCGGCCAGAGCCGCGTCGCACCCGGCGAGGTTGTCGATGCGGCCCGAAACGAGGAGCTCGCCATCCGCCCCGACGAAGGCCCCGGGACGGGGATCGTAGAGGAAAAGATCGGCGTCGAGCAGGTCGGCGGGATCCGCCCCGCAGGCTTCGGCGACGAGAGCCGAAAGGACGGACGAACCAGCCAAGGCACCGGAGGAAACCGCATCTCGGCCGCCGGGGCCGGCTTCTTCCCGATCCCTTCCCCGAACACCGATTTCGTCCTTCGAACCGGAAGGGACGCGGGCCGCGATCAGGGCCTGGAGCATGGTCTGGGGGTTGAGTTCGACGCCCTTGTTGACGTCCCGGTTCAGATGGATGGCGAGGGAAGGGATGACGGCGACGGGAGACTTGAGGTCGACCAGGGTCGAGGCGAGCCCGCCGTTCCGCCTGAAGGACACGCGTCCGGCGATGGAAAGCTCGCGGTCGAGCCAGGTCGAAAGCACGGGACCGCCGTAGACCTCGACGGCAACGCGGACCAAGTTGCCCTTCGTCGATTCAGAAGCGGGCTTCAGCTTCAGGGCGGGGCTGTCGGAGTGGGCGCCGACAAGAGCGAAACCGGCCGTCTCGGGCGGCTCGAGGCCGACCCTGACGGCGAAAAGGGCGCCGTCGTCCCTGATCACGAAATATCCCCTGCCCGGCTCGAGCCTCCATGGCTCGGTTTCGGCCAGTTTGGAAAAACCCGCCGCCTCGAGCCTGCCGGCGAGGACGGAAGCGGCATGGAAGGCGGTGGGGGAGGCGTTGATGAAATCGAGAAGGGCGGAGGAGCGCTCTCGGAATGCCTTCTCCGTCGGTTTTCGGTCGTTCGACTCGGTTTGATTCATCGGCTAATCCCCTTTCGATCCGGCATATCCGAATCGTCCCGAAATGGCAAGTCCACCGGTGTTATGAAGATTGCGTATGGATGGCAGAATCCGATTTCCGGGAAAAAACGCTGTTCACATTTTCAACGTAAAATTCTATAGTGTTTTCAGGCCGACCGGCAGAAGGCCGAAGACCCACCCTGATGAAAAAGGAAACGTCCATGAAACTCGTTACCTTAGCGGATTCCGTCTACGCCCTCCACGCAGATATCGATACCGACGATCTGTTCGAGGGGATCTGGCCCATACCGAACGGGGTATCCCTCAATTCCTACCTGATCAAGGGTGACCGCACGGTCATGATCGACCTGTTCAGGGACTGGGAAGACGCGGAATCCCAGATCGAGGGCCAGCTTCGGGAAGCGGGCGTTTCCCTCTCGTCGATCGACATCGTGGTCCTGAACCACCTCGAGCCCGACCATACCGGCTTCCTCGCGGAGCTCAAGAAGCGGAACCCCAAGCTCGAGATCATCGCCACCGCGAAGGGCATCGAACTCGTAAAATCCTTCTATAAAATAACCGACAACCTGAGGGCGGTAAAATCCGGCGACAGTCTCCCCCTCGGCAACGGCCTCGAGCTCCTTTTCGAGGAAGCCCCGAATGTCCACTGGCCGGAAACCATGGTCAGCTTCGAGAGGAAGAGCGGCGTCCTCTTTTCCTGCGACGCCTTCGGCTCCTTCGGGAAATTGGGCGCCCGGGTTTTCGACGACGAATTTTCGGCCGAGGAACATGGCTTCTTCGAGAAGGAGGGGCTCCGCTACTATGCGAACATCGTCTCCTCCTTTTCGACCTTCGTTCAGCGAGCCGTCGAGAAGGTGAAGCCCCTTTCGATCAAGGTCGTCGCGCCCTCCCACGGCATCATCTGGCGGACGAATCCGGCGACGATCGTGAACCGCTACCTCACCTACGCGGGCTACCTGAACGGCCCCGCCGAGCAGGAAATATGCGTCATCTACGGAACCATGTACGGCAACACGGCGAAGGGCCTCGAGGCCGTGATCGAGGGGATCGAAAGCGAGGGGGTTCCTTACAGCCTCCACCGCATCCCGAACGAGGACGTCTCCTGGGTGCTCGCCGACGCGTGGAAAAGCAGGGGCATCGTCATCGGCATGCCCACCTACGAATACAAGATGTTCCCGCCCATGGCCTACGTGCTCGACATCTTCGAGCGGAAGCACGTCAACAACAGGCTCGCCTTCCGCTTCGGCTCGTTCGGCTGGGTCGGCGGGGCGAAGAAGGAATTCGACGCGACGGTCGAGAAGCTCCACTGGGAACTCCTCGAGGCCGTCGAATGGCCAGGACTCCCGAATGCCGACACCCTCTCCCTGATGCGCGAGCGCGGCGCCGAACTGGCGCGCAGGGTCAAGGAGACCGGGCGGCCGAAAGCGGAATGAAAGACAGGCCCAGGCCCAAAACCAACGTCCTGAGGATTCTCGAGACGAGGGGCGTTTCGTTCGAGACGAGGGAATACGAGGTCGACGAATCGGACCTCGGGGCGGCCCACGCCGCGAAGGCCGTCGGCATCCCGGTCGAACGGGTATTCAAAACCCTCGTGCTCCGCGGCGACAAGACCGGGATCTTCATGTGCTGCATTCCGGGGGCCGAGGAGCTCGACCTGAAGGCGACGGCCAAGGCTACGGGCAACAAGTCCTGCGACCTGGTTCCGATGAAGGACATCCAACCCCTCACCGGATACATCCGCGGGGGATGCTCCCCGATCGGGGTCAAGAAAGCCTACCCCGTCTACATCGACGAGTCGATCGTCCTTTTCGAGAGCGTCTCGATCAGCGCCGGTGAGCGGGGGCTTCAGGTCCTTCTCGCCCCGGACGACCTCATCGCCGCCGTGGACGCCGTTCTCGCCCCGCTCACCTTCGTTCCGTAAGCGAGAGTGCCCCGTCGGCCCCCATCGTCAGCTCGTAGGAGCGAAGGAACTGGAATCCGGCGCCGCGGACCGAAACGGTCCTGAAGGCGATCCCCGGCAGAACATGGGGATCGGCAGCCTCGTAGCCCCAGAAAAGCCCTGAAACAAAAGACTGAACCTTCAGCTTCACGAACATCCCCCCGGTCCGGTATCCCGTCCAGCGGTAGAGGCCGTGGGCCCTCATGAAAAAATACGCATCCGAGAACTCGACGACCTGGGCGACGGGTTCTATCGTCCCGTCAGGAAGGGTGACGGAAAAGGCGGGAATCCCGGGTCTCGAGATCTCGACGAGGACGGGAGAAGGGGGATTCCCGGCGGCAGCCTTAGCAGCCCCCTGGGCGGCGGCCGACGGGGCGGCCTCCATCCGGGCGACAAAGCCGTCGGCCGGAATCGGGGAAAAATCGGCAGCGAAAACCGCGATGATTCCCGCGGCGGCCAGGGCGATGGCGGCGAGGGGAATGCCGGCCGCCCGGGGAAATCGGAACGCCGCCAGCACGAGGATGGCGGAAATTCCCGAGAACCAGGCGAGAGTGACGTCGAGGATCCGTTTCCCGGCGAACACGGCGCCGCAGGCGGCGAAGGCGACCGTGAGCGAGAGAAGGACCATGAAGGGAACGATGCGGGATCCCCTCCGACATTCGCGAAGCAGCGAAAACAGCGCGAGGCCGAACGACGCCCCCGCGAGGAAGGCCCAGAGGAAGGGGTTCCCGGCGAGGCTAGAATCCATAGATATCCCGGTACTTCGCGTTCAGGTAGTCGACGAAAAACCTCGCCTCGAGCGGGCCGCCGGTCACCCGTTCGCAGATCTCGCCCGGCTCGCACCGGCGGCCGAACCGGTGGATCCGGTCGCGAAGCCATCCGAGGGAGGGGGAAAACCTGCCGGAGGCGACGTCAGAGTCCAGGGCGGGAAGGTCCCGCCTCATCGTCGCGTAGAACTGGGCTCCGTAGAGGTTCCCCAGGGCGTAGCTCGGGAAGTAGCCGAAAAGCCCGCCTGCCCAATGCACGTCCTGGAGGATGCCCGAGGCGTCGTCGGGAACCTCGACGCCGAGGAGTTCGCGCATGGCGGCGTTCCAGGCGGCTGGTGCGTCCTCGACCGAAAGGGTGCCGCCGATCAGTTCCTTTTCCAGGCGGTAGCGGAGGATGATGTGGAGGCCGTAGGTCACCTCGTCCGATTCAGTCCGGATCAGGGAGGGGGTCACGGCGTTGATCGCCCGGTAGAACTCCTCGAGCCCGACGTCGGCGAGCTGGGAGGGAAAGGCATCCTTCAGGATGGGGAAGTAATGGCTCCAGAACGGCAGGGACCGGCCTATCACGTTTTCCCAGAACCGCGACTGGCTCTCGTGGATGCCCATCGAGGTCCCGTCGGCGAGAAGGCTGCCCCGGATTTCGGGGTCGAAGCCCTGTTCGTAGAGTCCGTGCCCGGCCTCGTGGATGACGCTGAAAAGCCCCCCCGCCATCGCCCTCTCGTCGTAGCGCGTCGTTATCCTCACGTCGTCCGACCCGAGGGTCGTCGTGAAGGGATGTGCGGTCAGGTCGAGCCTGCCTCTACCGAAGTCGTAGCCGATGTCGGCGGCGACACGGCGGGCGAAGGCATCCTGGCCCGCGATCGGGAAGGGACGGGAAAGGAAGTCGTCACGGACCCGGGGCCGGGAGGAGATCTTCCCGAGCAGGACGACGAGGTCCGTCCTCAGGGCGCCGAAGACGGCGTCGAGCTTCTCCTGGCCGTTTCCCGGTTCGTAGTCGTCGAGGAGGCCGTCGTAGGGCCTGTCCGCGAAACCGTAGGCCGCCCCGACCTGGCGCGAGAGCTCGACGATGCGAGCCAGGTGGGGTTTGAACAGGGCGAAATCGGACCGCTTCCTCGCCTCCTGCCAGACGGATTGAGAAACGACCGTTTCGCGGGCAAACTCGGTCACGAGGTCTCGGGGAAGCTTCGTGTTCTTCGAATAGTCCCGCCAGAGGGCCCGGAGGAAATCCCGCTCGACCGGAGGAAGCCCGGGGTCTCCGGCCGGCGTGCCTTGAGTCGAACCGAGGGCGGAGAGAAGGTCGCCGATCTCGGCCGAGGTCTGCCTGTCATGAAGAAGGCCCTGGAGCAGGGCGAGCTGTTCGGACCTCTCCTCCACCGCCTTTTCGGGCATATAGGTTTCCTGGTCCCAGTTCAGGATGTCTGCGGTATGGGCGAGCAGCCTGCACTCGCCGTCGAGATCGTGGAGCCGTTTCAGATGTTGGTTCATGCGCTTCCCCTTTCCCTCGATACTACCGGTTCACGGGAAAAAGCGCAACGAAAAAGAAAGCCCCCGCGACTGGGCGCGGGGACCTCGTTCGAATCAGGGAAGCACGCTGTATTCCTGGACGACCTGGATGTCGCTGCGGACGCTCTTCACGCCCGGAACCGTCTGGGCCGCCGCGATCGAGGCCTCGATGGCGGGCTGGTAGTTCGTGACGCCGTGCAGGGTCACCGCCCCGTCGCTGCAGATCGCCTCGAGGAAATGCACCGCGATCTTCTTCTCGTACACGATCGTCGTGACGACCTTCTGGCCGAGGACCCGGTCGGCCATGCGCCGCCTCCCGTCCTCCTCCATGTCCTTGTTGATCAGCTTGTCCTTCAGGAGGACGATGATGGCCGCCGCCGTTTCGGGGGTCATCGAGCCGGTATTGAGGACGAGCTCGTAATTGGTCGGATCCTTGCAGTCGCTGTTGAAGAAGTAGCGATGGAATCCGATGCGGTCGTGATCGCTCTGCTCGATGATCTGGGTGGCGCGCTTCTCGTCGCAGTGATAGTAGAGGCAGATCCGCTTGACGCGCACGTCGTAGGGTGAAACGACCCTGACCTTGATGGTTCCGGGAAGGTTGTCGAACAGGGCCGTACTTCCCCGGCCGACGATGACGCAGTTTCCCTCGAGCGCGTATTCATAGAGAACGGTCTTCAGAAAATGAAGGTAATCATCCTTTTCCTGGGACAGGGAGGCCCAGAAGGAGGGTTTCTTCTCGTCGTACTTTTCGCGTTTCACCGGGCCTATGCCGAATTCCTCGAGCTTTCCTTCGATCATCGTTTTGTTGATGAATCGGTAGCCAATCAAGCCTTCGAGTACCTGGGCAGTCTCGTCTCCGAGCGCCGCAATTTCGCGGGACATCGTAATGATCGCCATATGTCGCCTCCGTACGGAAAGAGTGACCTACCTTCAGTATACGACCATTATCGGGGGAAATCAAAAAAGCGTTCGCGAACCTTGGTGCGCGGCCATGCCCGCGCGACGTTTCGCCGGCGATCCGAACGCCCCCGCCAGGCCCTCAGCCCCGATCCGGCGGCCACGGCGAGGGCCTGGCGGGACTTATTCTTCGCGTAGAGATGGACGCCGTCGACTCCGTTCTCGACAAGGCTCCGAATCTTCGCGACGGCGAAATCGCTCCCCGGCCTTTCCCTTCCCTCCGGATCTCCGACGTACCGTTCGAGGAGGGAACGGGAGTCGGGCCTCGCCGATGCGAGGGCATCAATGGAAGAAAAAATCGTCGAGAGGTCGGCGTCATCGGAGGGTTTCGGCGGAAAAATCTCGAAGGAGGGGCGTTCCGTCTTTCAGGGGGGGATCTTCTTGCTGACCGTCATTATTCCCCCGGATGTTCGATGGAAAATATCCGAGCGATACGACAGCAGGCGGTTGAATGTCGAGGCATCGCGAAAGCCTGTTAGGGTCTCAGCGGGCGAGGCTCGGCGATTTCGTAACCCTGGGCATAGTCGACACCGATTACCTTGAGTTTCTCGAGGATGGACTTGTTCTTGACGTATTCGCCGATCGTCTTCAGGCCGAGCACATGGCCCATCGAATTGATCGACTCCACCATCGTGTAGGAAACGATCGATTCGTCGATGTTCTGGACGAAGGCCCCGTCTATCTTGAGAAAATCGACGGGAAGGTTGCGCAGGTAGTTGAACGAGGAAAAGCCCGATCCGAAATCGTCCAGGGCGAAGGTGAAGCCCCGATCCTTGAGCCGCTTCATGAAGCGGGAGGCGTAGGACAAATTCTGGATCGCCGCGGTCTCGGTCACCTCGAGACAGAAATGCTCGGGCGAGAGCTGGAAATTGTCTATCGTCATGATGATGAAGGTGGCGAGAGATTCGTCGAGCAGGGAGGGCCCGGAGAGGTTGAGGGAAAAGGCCATGTTCGCGAGGGGGGAATGCTCCTCCAGAAGGGCCCGATACTCCCTGAAGGTATTCTCGACCACCCAGCGGTCGATCGCGGGCATCAGGTTGTAGCGTTCGGCGGCGGGAATGAAGTCCATCGGCTTGACGATGGTTCCGTCCTCGGCGAGGAGCCTGATGAGGATCTCGAGCTTCTCGCCCGTGCCGGCCAGGGCCGAAATCGGCAGGATGGGCTGGAAATAGAGCTTGAGCCGGTTCTGCTGGAGGGCGCTGTTGATCTTGCTGATCCACTCCATCTCCCCGCGGCGCTTCTGGTACTTGTTCTCGCTCGACTCGAAAATATTGATGCGGTCGCCGCCCTCCTCCTTGGAGAGGTAGCAGGCGTCGTCCGCGGCGGCGAGAACCTCCCTGATGTCCCCCGAGCGCGAATCGATCGGGACGACGCCGATGCTGAGGGTTATCGGAAAGAAGCTGCTCTGCCAGATGAATTTGTGCGCCCGGACCGCTTCCTGGAGCCGTTTCGCGACGACGAGGCTGTCCTCGATGTCGCAGTCCCTCAGGATGACGGCGAACTCGTCCCCGCCGACCCGGGCCGATACGTCGGTTTTCTGGATGAGGCCCTGGATCATCGTCGCGACCTGCCTCAGGAGCTCGTCCCCCGCCATCGAACCGCAGGTCTCGTTGATCACCTTGAAGCGGTCCACGTCGAGGGAAAGCATCCCGTGGGAAACGTCGTCGCGGATGGTCCTGATGAGCTCCTGAAGCTTGTAGGAGAACTCCTCCCGGTTCGAGAGCCCGGTCAGGCTGTCGTGGCTCGCCTGGTAATCGATAGTCGCCGACATTCGCTTGAATTCGGTGATATCCCGAAGCGCGATGACGTAGCCTTCAGTCTCATTCTCCCTCTCGTTGATCTTGGTGATGCTACCGTCAACGTAGATGAGCTCGTTCAGGCGGTTCTTGATGAGGGACTCGCTGAAAAAAAGCGGCTTGGACTGGGCCGGAAGGTTCGTGGGAAGCACGTCCTCGTTCGTTCTCGCGTCGACCAGGGGCAGGACGCTCGAAACAGGGCGGCTATAGGCTTCCTCTTCCGGCCATCCGGTGATGTCGACGGCGACCGGATTCATGAACTGGATATTCAGGTTCACGTCCGTCGCGATGATGCCGTCGTTCGCGCTGTGGAGGATGGCTGAAAACAGCCTCTCCTGCTTTTTCAGCTTCTTGTCGATCTCACCCTTGTAGATCGCGATATCGATCGTCGTACACAGGTCGCGTTCCTTGAAGGGCTTGAGGATGTAACCGGCCGGTTCCGCTTCCTTTGCCCGGTTGAGGGTTTTTTCGTCCGCGTAGGCCGTGAGGAAAATCACCGGAATCTTAAGATCATCCTTGATGATCTTGGCGGCTTCGATGCCGTCCATTTCGCCAGCGAGCATGATATCCATGAGAATGATGTCGGGGAGGTGGAACCTGGCCTTCTCCACCGCCTCGGCGCCGTCCGCGACGAGGTCGCAGACCCGGTAACCGGAACGTTCCAGCCGACGCTGAAGATCGAGGGCAATGATTTTCTCATCTTCGACAATCAGAATTTTCTCGTTGTTCATACCCTATTCCAGTATATCGCAAACGCACGACCGGTCAAGCTCGCGAGAATTGCCCACGGGGAGCAATAAGTGTAGAATGAGGTAAATAAACCCCGATGGACGGAAAAAAAGTGAAAACATGCGAATCGGCCTGCAATCACGGAAATTCGCCTCCTCCCCATACGGGAACAAGGCGGTATCGAGAACGAAGGAGAAAGCTCCTTTTTCTCTCGCTCCTCTTCGCCGTCGCTTCGCTGATCCCGCTTTCTGCCCAGAGCGCACGGGGCGGGGGACGGTCAGGGGCCGTTCAGCCCCCGGCAGCCACCTCCCGGGCCGTGCTGGTACGGGGAACGATCCCGGTCTCGGGCCTCGACTTCTTCCCGACCAACGCCCTCCCCGCCTACGAAGGCGAGTACCGATTCAGGAATGATTCGATTCGGATCTGGTTCACCCGCGAGGTTCTCTTCTTCTCCTCCGAATGGGCGCCGAGGCGCTACGGCGAGCTTCCCGGTTTCGAAAGCACCTCGGGCTCCCGGCGGATTTTCGCTTTCAGGGAGGCTGGCGGCTACTACCTCATCATCGACTTCCCCGAAAACGCCGCCTGGATTTCTTCTTTCATCACGGTTTTTCGCGCCCGCTTCGATTTCTTCCTGCAATCGGCGAAATCCGACGCCGAAATCTCATTCCCCGCCATCATCGAGGTGCCTTCCTGAGCCCGGAATCGCCTTGAAAAACCCCCAGGGAAAGTTTTGCCATACAATAAAATGGAATTGTATCCCCGCGCGAATAAAACCATTAATTTATCGCTTGTTTTCCTTTCGGAATTGGCGCTAAAATGGAGGCATGGGTAAAATTCTCGATAGCCTTCTTGGGAAAAAGTTGAGCGGGACCCGAGTCGTTTCTCTCGCGATCAAGATCGTCGCCGTTTTCACCATCATGATGCTGGTTTCCAATTTCGCATCCAACTACATCAACCTGATGATGAACCGCGGCGAGCTTGTCAAATTGATGAACCAGCTCCTGATCAAGGATCTGAAGAGTCTCTACAACTTCAGCTCCAACCAGTACGACATCTATCAATTCAGCCAGAACTACGACGACGCGGTCTCCGCGATCGAAAAGAGCGCGGCGAAGGACCTGAAAGAGAAAAAGTCCATCGCCATCGGTATCAAGCAGGATGGAAGCCTCATGTTCCAGGCATCGAACCTGCCCAAACTCAAGAACTTCACCGATGCGACCGCGTTCGCCAAAATGGGCAAGGCCTTTACCTCCGAGGCGAACTCCGATTCGAAGGAAGGGATTCTGTACTTCAGGTTCGACGGCGCCGCCTACTTCGGGGTGTATAAGTACATCGACAAGTGGAACGTCGTCCTGCTCAGGGCGGAAGAGCTCAACGAGTTCTACAGCGATTCGCAGCTCATCTTCCTCCAGGTTTCGATGATCATCATCATCATCACCCTGCTTTCGGCCATAATCGGAACCTTCCTCATCAGGTTCATCCTGAGGTACGTCAACCGCATCAGCGAAGCCCTGATGAAGATGCAGACGAGCCAGAAGATGGAGCTGATCGACATCGGCGGAGCACCGAACGACGAGGTTTCCTACCTTGGGGCATCCTTCAACGCCCTGTCATCGACGATAGACAACCTGATGACGATCTTCCGCAAGTTCGTCACCCAGGACGTCGCGCAACGGGCCTACCGCGAGCACGAGATCAGGCTCGAGGGCACCCAGAAGGAGCTCACGATCCTTTTCACGGATATCAAGAGCTTCACCTACATGACCGAAACCCTCGGCAACGACATCATCAACCTGCTCAACCTCCACTATGACCGCGCGATCAAGCACATCCATCATCACGACGGCATCGTCGGATCGATCATCGGCGACGCCCTCCTCGCGGTCTACGGCACCCTTCCGGAGGAGCAGTCGAACAAGTCGCTCGCCGCCATCAAATCGGCAT
Source organism: Spirochaetaceae bacterium UBA1318 (assembly GCA_002307015.1). Classification (GTDB taxonomy): domain Bacteria; phylum Spirochaetota; class Spirochaetia; order Treponematales; family UBA1318; genus UBA1318. Next base: position 29,972 of record DBTK01000079.1, on the reverse strand, counting down.
ACGAGATCCAGGACGTCGCAGCCTCGCTCAGGACGGAGATGACGGCGAGAAAGGAAGAGATCGTCAGGACCAGGGGAAGCCTTACCGAGGCCGAGGATCGCGTCTATCGCGCCTGCCTCCTCGAGGTCGGCGTCGGCATCGACGGCGGCCAGGTTTTCTACGGCAACATCGGCTCCTACGAGCGCATGACCAATACCGTCATCGGAGACAACGTCAACTCCGCCTCGCGACTGGAAGGCCTCACCAGGATCTACAAGCTTCCGGTCATCGTATCGGATTTCGTCAGGGAAGAGAGCGTCGCACAGACCGATGAGTACGAATTCCTCGAAATCGACCTTGTCCAGGTAAAGGGCAAGACCGAGGGCAAACGGATATTCTGGCCCATCGAGAAAGGTCGCGTCGATGCCGAATTCCGTCAGGACATCGACCGGTACGCCGCGGGACTCGCGGCCTACTACGAAGGCGACTGGAGGGTCGCGAACGGCGCTTTTACGGAATGCCGGCTCGCGGTAGCCGAAATTTTCCGCGAGAGAACAAAATCCCTCGAAAGCCCCAAGGAATGGAACGGCATATGGACAATGACGACAAAGTAAACAACCCGAAAATCACGGAACTCGTCAAACAGGGTACGAGCCTGTTCTTCGAGAAGCGCCTGAACGAGCTCTCGACGGAGCGGAAGGTCTACAACCTCGACGAAGAATTCGCGAAGACGAAAAAAAACCGTTCGCCGATCGTTCCCCTCGTGATCGCGATCATGGTCGTGGTGCTCGCCGCAGCCGCGGTCATCGTCACCCAATCAATCGATCGGGGCATCCGGTCGACCCCGGTCGACATCCAGGCCTTCGAGGATGTCAACCTCAAGGACCTGCTCGACACGGCCAAGAAGAACCAGCAGGACCTCGTGAGGGTCCAGCAGGAAACCGACGCCATCAACGCCGAGTACAAAGGCAACCTCGATAGGCTCGAGTCCGAGCGCAAGGCCGGCCTCGAGATGAACGCCAACCTCAAGCTCGCCTCCGCCGACCTCGTCGCGAAAAACGCCCAGGTAAACGCGGCGTCGGACGCCAAGGTGAGGGCGGTCAAGAACAAGTACGAGCCCATGATCGCCCAGAAGCGCAAGGAACGTGACGCGATCCAGAAAAAGATAGACGCCTACGATACCCGCGCCATGGATCAGGCGAAAAAACAGCAGGAAATCCTGGACAACCAGCAGCGCCTCGCCGACATGAACATGGCCACCACGAAATCCTACTACGAGGGCAGGCTCGCGGACGCCGAAGCAACCCGAAAGCAGCAGGTCGCCGACGCCGAGGCGAAGAAGAACGAACTGGTCAACACCCTGAAGAAAAACCACGCGGCCGAGGTCGCCGACCTGATCGCCAAGTACAACCCGACCTGGACCGATTCGCGGACTCAAGGCCTCCTCGCGGGAACCGCCGTCGCCCCGTTCGCGCAGAGCCCCTTCCCGCCGATATTGGCCCAGGAGAACGTGATCTCGAAGGACGACTACGACGCCCTCGCCCAGAACGTGAACGACATGCTCTACCTCTCCGGCAAGCTCCGCGCCGTTCCCTACATCAATTCCGTTCCCGGGACGCTCTCCCAGGTGGAGACGAAGGCGGTCACCGCGGCGACGAACTATCAGCGCACCCTCGAGGCCCTCTCCCGGCTCGTCCTCCAGAAGAACGCGACGATCCAGGACCTGACGGCCCAGCTCGCCGCGGCGAGGACGACCGTCGACCGATACAACTATTCCTTCAACATGTACACCTCGGACCTTCGCGAAGCGGGCTTCATCCTCGATCCTCGCGATTCCGCCGATATCCTGGTCTACATCAATCCCCTCTACTCCGTGACCAACGGAATGACCGGATGGGTATTTAGGCACGACGACGAGTTCATCGGCTCGGTCCAGTTCAAGCAGGTCGGCAATTCGATCATTGCCGTTTCCAAGGATATCGAGAACGGAAAATCGATCGCCCCGTTCGACATGATACTCTTCAAACTTCAGTCCCAGGACGCCCAGGGAGGGCAACCATGAAACGCTTCGCGAAAAGGATTCTACCGCTTGCGGCCGCTCTCGTTTTCGTCGCGGCATCCGTCGGCGCTTTCGATTATGCATCGAGCGGTTTCACCGTCGTATCGGAAAAGAAGGGCGACGACGGATCCGTCACCACCAATCTGACCGACACCGACGGAAACGCCTTCAGCGTGACCGCGGGGACGGAACCGCAGGCCGCCCAGGTGGAACGGATTACGACCCTCGTCAAACAGCTGAACGGGCTCGACAGCCTCAAGCCCGAAACCCTCAGGTTCCGCCTTTCCCCGAACCGGATCGAGATCGTCCTCATGCCCAGCCGTTTCGAGATCGACGGCGTGGACTACCTTTCCTACGTTCCGGCCGGTCTCCAGTTCTATTTCTCGACCTTCCTCGAATACGATTTCAGGCTGAAGGTCGACAACTACTTCATCCGGATGCAGGGGAATTTCTTCGACGAGGGCGAGTTCGACAAGAGGATAGCAAGCGCGGTCCACGACCCGGTCGCCTTCATCCAGACGAACGATCCCGGCTACATCATCCGCAAGCTGAACGAGCTCGACATGGCCCAACAGCTGAGCCTCGTCAAGCAGAAGGATACCGATGCCAAGCTCGCGGCGATCGACGCCCGGGACGGCGATCAGGAGACCCGCCTCGCGGCCATCGACGCGAAGGACACGAACCAGGATTCGAGCCTGTCGGCTGACGGCGACCGGATGACGGCCGACGAGACGAAGCTCGAGCGCCTCCAGTCGGCGCTTGCCGCATACCTGAACAAGCCCTTTTTCGGAAGCGCGAAGCAGATTCCGCCCGAGGTCATCAAGGCCCTCGTTGCGCAGAAAACCGCGAAGCCCGAACTGACGAGAAAGGATGCCCTCGACGCGCTCAAGGCCCAGGGTCTGCCCCAGGATGCCAAGGCGGTCGATATCGTTTTCATGGTTTATTTCAACGATTTCGGAAAATAAAGGAACTCTTCAACGGCGGGATCGTCTCGGTCCCGCCTCGTCCAATCCACCCCGCCCACAGCCACCGACGAAGGTGTGCGTAGCGCCCGAGTACTTGAAACTCGCAGAGATTATCACTACACTGTAATAACTGGAAGTCTTCAGCCTATATTTAGCATTGTATGGTTACGCTTTCAAGAGCGTCCCATTCGAATCATAGATCCAGTCATTCATTCCTAATGAGAGGTTCGGTAAGAAATGAGCGTAGAAATCTCCAAAATGCGCAATATTGGAATCAGCGCCCACATCGACTCCGGCAAGACCACCTTGTCTGAACGTATTTTGTTTTACAGCAACAAAATACATGCTATTCATGAAGTTCACGGCAAAGATGGCGTCGGTGCGACGATGGATTCCATGGATCTTGAGCGGGAGCGCGGTATAACGATACAGTCCGCCTCCACGAACGTCACCTGGAAGGATTATTCGATCAACCTGATCGATACCCCCGGCCACGTGGACTTCACGATCGAGGTCGAACGCGCCCTCCGTGTTCTGGACGGCGCCGTTCTCGTCCTGTGCGCCGTCGCCGGCGTTCAGTCCCAGTCGATCACCGTCGACCGGCAGCTCAAGCGCTACCATGTCCCGCGAATCGCCTTCATCAACAAGTGCGACCGCGTCGGCGCAAACCCGATCAAGGTCAAGGCCCAGCTTATCGAAAAGCTCGGGCTGAACGCCGTCCTCATCCAGCTCCCGATCGGGCTCGAGGACAAGTTCGAGGGCTGCGTCGACCTCATCCGGATGAAGGCCTACTACTTCGACGGTCCCGCCGGAGAGGATATCCGCGAAGCCGAGATCCCGGAACACCTGAAAGCCGATGCGACCAAGTACCGCGAAACGATGCTCGATGCCGCCAGCATGTTCTCGGACGAACTTGCCGAGGCCTTCCTCGAAGGCAACGCGACCGAAGAACTGATCTACGATGCGATCCGCAAGGGCGTCATCGCCGAGAAGCTCGTTCCGGTCATGGTCGGTTCCGCGTACAAGAACAAGGGCATCCAGACCCTGCTCGACGCCGTACTCAAGTTCCTGCCGGATCCCAGCGAGAAGAAGAACATCGCCCTCGACCTCGACAAGAAAGAGGAGCCGGTGGAGCTCAAGATGAGCGAGAAGGAAAAAACCGTAGCCCTCGGGTTCAAGCTCGAGGACGGCCAGTACGGACAGCTCACCTACGTTCGCATCTACCAGGGCCAGATCAAGAAGGGCGACGAACTCTACAACACCCGATCCCGCAAGAAATTCAAGGTCGGACGGCTCGTCCGCATGCACTCGAATAATATGGAAGATATCGCCGAAGGCTACTGCGGCGACATCGTCTGCCTCTTCGGCATCGAATGCGCCTCGGGCGACACCTTCTGCGATCCCGACCTCAACTACGCGATGTCATCCATGTACGTCCCGAAGCCGGTCATCGAGCTCGCCATCATGCCGAAGGACACGAAATCGTCCGACGGAATGGGCAAGGCACTCAACCGCTTCACGAAAGAGGATCCGACCTTCAGGACCCACGTGGATCCCGAATCGAACCAGACGATCATCCAGGGAATGGGCGAACTCCATCTCGCGATCTACATCGAGCGCATGAAGCGGGAGTACAAGGTCGAGGTCGAGACGGGCATGCCCCAGGTCGCCTACCGCGAAGCCATCACCCAGAAGGCCGAGTTCTCCTACACCCACAAGAAGCAGACCGGCGG
>DBTK01000079.1:0-25166 GCA_002307015.1 Spirochaetaceae bacterium UBA1318 | reverse complement strand
AAGGAAGACCCCACCTTTAAAACCTTTGTCGATCACGAGACCAACGAGACCATCATCTCCGGTATGGGAGCACTGCATCTCGAGGTGTATATCGAGCGAATGAAGCGCGAATACAAGGCAGAGGTCGAGGTCGGCGCTCCGCAGGTTGCTTATCGCGAAACCATTACCCAGCGGGCGGAATTCGATTACGTCCATAAGAAACAGACCGGCGGTTCGGGCCAGTACGGAAAGGTCGTCGGATACATGGAGCCCTTCGAAGGCGAGTACGAGTTCGTCAACTCCATCAAGGGCGGTTCCATCCCGAACGAGTTCATTCCGAGCTGCGACAAGGGTTTCAAGCTCGCCTCCGAAAAGGGCTCGCTGATCGGATTCCCGGTCGTCGGCATCCGCTGCGTCATCAACGACGGACAGAGCCACCCGGTCGATTCATCGGATATCGCCTTCCAGCAGGCCGCACTCGGCGCCTTCCGCCAGGCCTACGACAGGGCGAAACCCGTCATCCTCGAGCCGATCATGAAGGTCGCCGTCGAGGGACCGACGGAGTTCCAGGGAAATATCTTCGCTTCCATCAACCAGCGACGGGGCATCATCACGGCATCCACGGAAGACGACAACTTCTCCCGCGTCGAGGCCGAGGTTCCCTTGAGCGAAATGTTCGGATATTCCACGATTCTTCGTTCCCTCACCCAGGGCAAAGCCGAATTCAGCATGGAGTTCCAGAAATACGGCAAGGTTCCGACCAGCGTCGCCGAAGCGCTGAGAAAGGATTATGAAGAGAAACGCAGAAAGGATCAGAAGTAAGGAGTAGCCATGATCAAGAAAGAGCTCGTCGAGAGGAGTCCCGTGCGTATCCTCGAAAAGTCGACAAAGGGCGGCGTCGGTCAGGGTAACATCGGCGTCATCGCTTCCCGCAAGGGTATCGGCAAAACGGCCGTTCTGGTCCAGATCGCGATGGACAAGCTGCTCCAGGGCAAGCATGTCATCCATGTTTCCTTCACTGCTCACACGGACTATATCATTTCCTGGTATGAGAATATTTTCAACGAGATCGCGAAGAAGAAGAAACTCGAGAACGTGGCGGAAACCCACGAGGAGTTCGTCAAAAACCGCGTCCTCATGAATTTCAACCAGGACGGCGTGACCTCCGAGCAGATTCTCCGTTCGCTTCGCGCCATGATCGTGGACGGAGGCTTCAAGGCCGACGCCCTCATCATCGACGGTTTCGATTTCGCCAAGGCCAGCCCCGAACGAATCATGAGCGTCAAGCGTTTCGCGGAGGAACTCGGCATCGAGGTCTGGTACAGCTGCACCTTGGTCGGGGAGGAACCGCTCACCGATAAGCGCGGCGTTCCGAATATTCTTAAAGGTTTCATCGACTCCATCGCAGTCCTCATCACCCTCGAGCCGCGCAGCGATTTCGTGCAGCTTACGGTGATCAAGGATCACGACCTTTTCAACCCGAGCGACCTTCACCTCAAGCTCGACGCGAAGACCCTGCTGATCGCCGAGAACTGATTCGCCGATCGGCTTCGCTGCAGCCCGAGGGGCTGGCTCCCTGCGAATTCCGATCGCCACCGACAGCCGTCCCACCGGGGACGGCTGTTTTTTTTCCTCAGAAGCTTACCTCGGCGGGCTCCGCGGTTTCGGCGCCCGCTTCCTTCTGGTCGCCCTTGTAGTCGGGCCTGAACTCGACGTGCTCGGCCACGATCTTCACCTTCGACTTCGTCTTCCCGTCGGTGTCGACCCAGCGGTCCTGTTTGAGTCGCCCCACGACGCGAACCCCCCGTCCCTTCTTGAGCGCGCTTTCGCAGGACTCGGCCAGTTTCGCCCAGGCCTCGACATCGAAATACGAGGTTTCCTTGTCGTATCCGTCGTCGCCCTTCGTATAGCGGTTGGAAGCGACGCTGAAGTTGCAGACCTTGCTTCCCTTGGTGGTTTCCCTCGTCTGGGGATCCCGGGTCAGGTTCCCCTCGAGCAGGATGGAATTGAGGCTGTTCATGCTACCCTCCTCCGTTTGTGGTTGCTTCCCGGCAATCGGCCGGGACCGCGCTTCGGCGGTTCATACGGAAGACGGGGAACAAGAACCCGGCGCTTCAACGGGAAGTGATTATTGTCGCTTCAGCGGGGTGTTGAAATGCGGAACACTGGACGCCCGTCAGGGGTTCGGAAAACCGGCAGGTCAGGAACCGGAGGATCCGGTTCCGAAGGAAGCCGATTTGACGATCAGCCGGTAGAGATAGAGCTTGACGTACTCCCTCAGGTATTCCTTGTTCCGGATCTTCGTGAACGAGGTGCTCTGGACCAAGGTATCGGCCATCTCGTCCAGGCGCTCCTCGTTCGGGGCACGGACCTTGAGGGTTCGTATGTACTTCCTCAGGTAGTCGCGGATCATCGAATCGACGTCGTCCTTGAGGTTCTTTTTCGCGTCGGGGTTGATCAGGGTATTCCAGCGGTCGTTGAGTTCCTCAAGGTAGCCGTCTATGTCGTACCCATCGGGGATAAGGTTCTTTTCCAGGTTTTCCATGGCCTCGATGTACCGCTTGCGCTCATCCGCGTTCTTCCGGTATACGGCATCGTCGGGCTCGCCCTCGGTCGGGACCTCGATCGTCGTGGGCCGCTTCTGGGCGGCCTTCGTCTCGGCCTTGCCCCTGCGCCGGCCGAAAAAGGCCATGATGCTGTTCAGGATCGGGATCGAGTGCCAGAAGGGGAGCATGACCTTCACGTCGATCAGCAGATTCTTCCGGTTGAGGGAAAGGATATCGGGCAGGGGGGCGAGGTTTCCCTTGTAGAAGATCCTCTCGAAGCTCTGGAGATTCTTGTTGTCGCGGGCGAGTTCGTCGTAGACCAGGGCGAGGATACGGTAGTCGAGGAGGGCCCCGAGGACTGGAAAGAGCTCGTCGACCCGCTTGCCGAGGTCGACGGCGAAGGCCTCGTCGTTTTCCATCGCGTCCACGGTACGGTATTCCGACCTCAGCTTGAACCACTCGGCCGATATCCGCCGTCTCACGGCCTCCCTCGCCTCGCCGCACAATCGCAGGAACAGGGGGAAGATGTTCTCCTTCAGGACATAGTACCGCGAGCCGTTGGAGAGATGGAACGCGAGAAGGGCCGGAAGCTTCGTCCTTTCGGAGGAATCCATCAACTCCTTGAGCCTCGCCTCCAGGGCCTCCTTGCTGTACTGGCCGAGGAGGAGAACCCCGCCCGAATCCTTGAACCCGAGGATGTCGTCCATCGAAAAGAAGAACGGCTGCTTCTTGAGGAGCTGGTCGAGGTTCCGGAGGGCTGACTCCACCCGCTGTTCACGTTGGGTCCTGCTCTTGTAGAAATTGTTGAAAGCCTCGACGATGAAGGCGGCGCGGTAGATGCCGGTGTCCTCTTCGAGGCGGTCGTTCTTCTTCTGGATGTCCGACTTGATGAGGCCCGTGAGGTGGGCGAAGAACGGAAAGTAGAAATCGTCGGATTTCTTCAGCTCGGCTCCTGAGTTCGTCGGCTGGGTCAGGATCAGGTTCACCGCGCTTTTCAGCATCATTTCCTTGCCGGGAAAGGCGGGAAGGAGCTTGCTCTGGATGTACTCCTTGTTGTTGTGATCGCGTATGTAGGTCCTGATCTTCTGCAGGGAGTACTCGAAAAGTTTCCCGGGGAGGAGACGGGGAAGGATCAGAAAGGAGCCGCCGTCGGCCGGCATCGCGAGGCGGACTATCGGTTCATGGATCGCGGCCACTTCGTCGATCATCGAATTGATATCGGTTTCGATCGACAGGGATCGGATCAGCTCGGACGGTATCGTATCCCTCAGGTTGAGGCTGGCCTCGTCCGGAAAGGGAATTTCGGGTGCCGATTCGATCTTGATGTACTCGACGGCGACGATATCCACGTAGAAGTAGGGAAAATCGATCGAGGTGATCCGGTCGTTCCGGTCGCATGCGATGGAAAGCTTCCCGCCGACGGAAAGCTCACGAACGCGGGCATCGACCTCGAGTTCGGGATTGTTCAGGAATTTGGCAAGCTCGGGATGTTCCGTCCCATATTTTTTCGCATAGCGCTCGACGAAGGAACGGAAGGCGTCATACCCGATATGGGGCGACTTGTTGTTACGCGCGAAGATGCGCAGCAAGGAAAATACGTCGTGAGTGACGGGCATAGTCCGTATAGTAGCCGCTTTTCCCTTATTTCTCAAGATAAAATGTTTTTTTGTCGTAGTGACCGGCATCCCCCACCGGGGCGTCGGGACATGGCGGCTTGATATCGGACGCCGAGCCGGGGTACAAGGGATCATGATGCCGATGACCCTTCACCTGATGAGCCCGATTCGATATACCCTGGACATGACGGGCACGAAGCCCCCGAGGCTCTCCCTGCCTCGCGACGCCGGGGACGGAACGGGCCTCGCCCAGCGCCTGGAACTCACGCAAGGTGACTGGATTGTCCTCGAAACCGGCCGTGAAGTCGGAAAAGGCCAGGAACCGGTTTCCGGTCCGTCGCTCGAAATCCCCGCGGGAAACTACCTTTTCGCCCAGCTCCCCCGCGACGGGAGCTCCCTCGACGACGAACGGGTTCTCGAGACCCTTGCCCGTTTCGGCTCGGGGGAGGATCATCCGCCGCGGGACATCTTTCTCCGCTCGATAGAGGAGGACGGCAACGCCTCGATCCAGGTCTACTGGAGGGTTTCATGAGCGGAATCAGGGTTTTCGTTTCCTCGGGATTCAACCCGGTCCTCAACCTCGCGATGGAGGACTGGCTTTTCGGCTCCCTCGAAAAGGGCGTCAGCGCCCTCTACCTCTGGAGGAACAAGGATGTCGTCGTCATCGGCCGCTACCAGAACCCCTGGAAGGAATGCGACCTCCGCGCCATGGACCGCGACGGAATCGTCCTCATGCGCCGCACGACGGGGGGAGGGGCCGTCTTCCACGACTCGGGCAACCTCAACTTCACCTTCCTCTCCCCGGCCGCCGAGTACTCGAAGGAGAGCGACAACGCCGTCATCATCGCGGCGCTCGGAAGGTTCGGCATCGGAGCCGAGGCTTCGGGACGCAACGACATTCTCGCGGGGGGACTCAAGGTTTCGGGAAGCGCCTACCGCGAAACGAAGGACCGGTGCTTCCACCACGGCACCCTGCTCATAAGCGCCGATCTCGCGAGGCTCGCCCGCTACCTGACCCCGGATCAGCGGAAGCTCGCCGCGAAGGGGGTCGAGTCCGTCAGGTCCCGGGTGGGAAACCTGGGCGACCTATCGCCCGCGATCGGCTACGAATCCCTCCGCGACGCCGTCATCGAGGAATTCTTCGCCCTCCATGGCGAGCGATGCCCGATCGAGGCCCTGGACGAGGGCTTCCTCGAGCGGGAACCGGCCCTCGCCGAGGCCTATGCCCGGCTCTCTGACGACAACTGGCGATTCGGGAAGACCCCGGACTTCACCCACGAGCTCTCCGAGCGCTTTCCCTGGGGAGGCATGGATGTCTTCCTCGAGGTCAAAGAGGGCATCATCGTAAAGGCGACGGTATTCAGCGATTGCCTCGATACCTCAGTCCCGGAGATACTGGGAAAGGCCCTCGAGGGGCTCGCGTACGGCAAGTCGATGGCCGAAGAGGTGGCGGGAAGGCTCGAAGCCGCTGGCCTCGCCCCGGATCCGAGGAAGGATATCGCGGGCTGGCTCGATAGAGCCGCCGGATAGGGGAAAGCCGCTGGCGGCTTTCAGGGGTCATCGCCCTACCGGCTTTTTTCCACGCCGATCCGGGCGCACCAGGGAGAGAGGGCGCAGGACGAGCAGTGGGGGGACTGCGGGGTGCAGACCCTCTGGCCGTAGAGGACGAGGAGGGGGTTGATCTCCCTCCAGTAGCGGACCGGAAGAACCTCCATGAGGCCGTATTCCGTGCCCTCGGGATCGCGGGATTTCACCCAGCCGTTGCGGTTCGAGATGCGGTGGACATGGGTATCGACGCAGATCGCGTCGACGCCGAAGGCCTCGGAAAGCACGAGGTTCGTCGTTTTCCTCCCGACGCCGGGAAGAGAGAGCAGCTCCTCGCTCGTCCCAGGCACCTTTCCGCCGTACCGCTCGATGAGGATCGACGCGATCGTCCTCAGTGTCCTGGCCTTGGTCTTGTAGAAGCCCGCCGGATAGATGAGGCGGCCGATCTCGTCTTCCGCAAGGGCGAGAATGGCCGCGGGATCGGCCGCCCTGGAAAGGAGACGCCTCGAACTCGTCACCGTCACCGCGTCCTTCGTCCTGAGCGAGATGATCGTCGAGACGAGGACGGAAAAGGGGTCGGGCCTTTCCCTCATCACCTGGGACACGGAAGGGGCGTCGCTTCCCGCCGTTTCCCGAAGGACCGCGAGGATGCTTTCCCAGGGAATCGAGCTCATGGCAGCCTCACGGCGAGGCAGACCGCATAGGCCTCGACGGCCCGGCCCTCGCCGACGGCGTCGACGCCCTCGTTCGTCTTGCCCTTCACCGAAACCGCATCGACCGGAATGCCGAGATCGGCCGCGAGGGTTTCGCGGATCTCGTCGACCCGGGGCCTGATCTTCGGCCTTTCGAGAACGACGGTGCAGTCGAGGTTCTCGATTCGCCACCCCGCCGCGGAGACGCGCGAGACGGCGTCCCGGAGCAGAACCCGCGAGGAGATGTTGCGGTACCTCTCGTCGCCCGGGGGATAGAAGGCGCCGATGTCGCCCAGGGCCGAAGCGCCGAGCAGGGCGTCGATGACCGCGTGGATCAGGACGTCCCCATCGGAATGGCCGTCCTCGCCTTTCTCGAACGGGATCTCGACCCCGCCGACGAGGAGGCGGCGCCCCTCCACGAGACGGTGGATATCCCAGCCCGAGCCGACGCGGAAGGCGGCCGAACCGGCATTCACGGAAACGGGGGGAGCCGCGAGGCCAAGGTCACCGGGAAAGGTCACCTTCAGGTTCCCGCGATCGCCGGGAACCGTCGAGACCGGTCCCACGTACCGGGCCCAGATCTCGGCGTCGTCGGTGTAGGCGGTGCCGTCGAGGGCCGCCTTTTTATGGGCGGCGAGCAAGGGAGCGAAGGAGAAGCCCTGAGGGGTCTGGACGGCGAAAACCCCGTCGCGGGCGAGGTGTTCGACTATCGTTCCGTCGGCGTCGAGGCGCTTCATCGTGTCGACCGTCGGAACGACGGGAACGCAGGCGCCGGACTCGGCAGCCTTTTCGGCGACCGCTTTCGCGAGCTCGCGGGTGATCCAGGGCCGTGCGGCGTCGTGGACCAGCACGATATCGGGAGGGGTCTCGGTTCGGGCCAAGGCCTCGAGCCCCCGCATGACCGAGCCCTGCCTCGTGGAGCCGCCGTCGACGAACCTGACCCGACCTTGCGATGCGGGGGTGAGGGCGGCACGAGCCTCGCCGCTTCCGTCCGGGGGGACGACGACGACAAGGTCGGCGCCGGGGAAGGCGTCGGCAAAAACCGAGACCGAATGCTCGAGAACGGTGAGGCCGTCGGGCAGAAGCCTGTATTCTTTTTTGGGTCCCGCGCCCATACGGGCGCTCGAGCCCGCCGCGGCGAGGAGCGCGGCTACTCGCATGGGATCAGGTATCCTCGAGCCGGGCGAAGATGAGCTGCTCGACCTCTTCCTTGCTTTTCCCCAACGAAAACGAAACTTCGTCCTCCAGGAGCTTGAGCGCGGAATCGTAGAGCTTCCTCTCGAGGATGGGAAGCTCCTTGATCTTGCTGCGGTGGTAGAGGGAACGCACGATCGTGGCGATGTCGATGACGCTGCCCTTCTTGAGCAGGTCGAGGTTCATCTGGTACCTGATTTTCCAGTCCGAGGGGATGGGTTCGTAGGCCTCGGCGATAAGGGAAAGGGCCCGGTTGGCCTCATCCTTGGGAACGATGGCCCTCAGCCCCAACTCCTCCGCCTTGTCGACGGGAACCATGACCGTCATGTCGGACACCTCGAGGTAGATCACGTAGTAGAGCAGCGCGGCGTCTCGAAACCTCTTTTCTTCGATCCGGAGGATCTTGCCTACACCCTGGGAGGGATAGACGATCTCCTGATCGACACGGAACGTGGTCTGCGAGGGGCTAATATCCATGGGGGTATTGTATCAGAAAAAAGGGCACGAGTCAAATACGCGGGACGGTTGTCTCGATGGCGGAGAAGATGTATAAGTCTCCATGACCGAAAAGCCCGTCCCGATCGTGAAGATCGTCGCCTTTCCCCTCCTGATCGCGGCCCTCGTCGCCGTCGCCGTGGTTTTCTGGAAACCCCTTGTCGCCTTCTTCGGCTCCCCCGAGAGGATCGGCTCCTGGGTGAAGGGCGCAGGTATCGTCGCCCCGCTCGCCTTCATGCTGATCCAGGTCATCCAGGTGATCGTCTTCGTCATCCCGGGCGAGGTCGCCCAGATCGCGGGCGGCTACCTCTTCGGGCCCCTGCTCGGGACCGTCTATTCGATCGTCGGCATCACCGTCGGCAGCGTCGTCAACTTCGTCCTCGGAAGGAAGCTCGGAGTCCCCTTCGTGACGGGACTCTTCGGCGCGGAGAAGACGGAGAAATTCGAAACCCTCACCTCCTCGCCCAAGGCTCAGGCAGGGTTTTTCCTGCTCTTCGTCGTGCCCGGCATCCCGAAGGACATTCTCTGCTACGTCGCGGGGATATCCCGCATGAGGCTTCCCGCCTTCCTCGCCGTCTCGATGGTCGGCAGGCTTCCCGGCATCGTCGGCAGCTCCTGGATCGGGAGCTCGGCGGAAAAGGGGAACTGGACGGTCACGATCGTCATCGCCGTCGCGGCCATCGCCCTTTTCGCCCTCGGTTCCATCTTCCAGGAAAGGATCAGGAAGCTCGCCGAGCACCTGACGAAGCGGGATGAAAAACCGCGGGACGACGCCTGAGCGGTGTATCGAAGATTAGGTACGCCACCGGCGGGTCATTTTCCCGCCAGCTTCGCGTGGAGCCAGGCGATCTGGAGCCCGAGGTTTTTCATCGTCCTCACGCCCTCCTCGTCCCGATCCGCGTCGCCGATATCGCGGGCGACGCCGATGTTCCAGTAGGTCGAGCCGGGAACGATCATCCCCTTGATGAGGAAGAAATGGTTGATCGAGTCGAAGGCGTGGATGCCGCCCGCGCGCCTGACGGCGACCACGGCGGCCCCGATCTTCCTGCGCAGGAAATCCCCGTTTCCCCCGACGACGAAGCCGCAGCGATCGATGATCGCCTTGGTCTCCGGGGTCAGGTCGGCGAAGTAGGTCGGACTCCCGATCAGGATGGCGTCGGCGACGGCCATCTTGGCGACGATGTCGTTCACGCAGTCGTCCTCCTGGATGCAGCGCATGTTCGAGTTCCGGGAGCAGGCGAAGCAGGCGGTGCAGCCGTGGATGAGGCGGCCGCCGATCTGCTCCCGGACCACGACGGGGGCCGAAAGGCCTTCGGCCTTCGATCCTTCCTCGATGCCGGCGATCACGTGGGAAAGAAGCCGTTCGGTATTCCCGTTTTTCCGCGGGCTTCCGTTCAGGACAAGCACATTCATGGTTTACCTCCGGTGCAGAAAATTCAGGTCGAGGCGAGAAAGGCGGGGAGTCCCTCGCCGGTCGAATCGATCGCGACGACGACGGGAAAATCCTCCACCTCAAGGCGGTAGATCGCCTCGGGACCGAGGTCCTCGAAGGCGACGATCGCGGATGAACGGACGCGCTCGGCATAGAGGGCCCCGCAGCCGCCGAAGGCGTAGAAGTACACGGCCCCGGCCTCCCTCATCGCGGCGACGACGGCCTTCGACCGCTTCCCCTTCCCCACCATGCCGACGAGACCGGCCTTCAGCAGGGCCGGAGTGAAGGGGTCCATCCTCGTCGCCGTCGTCGGACCGCAGGAACCGATCGGCCGCCCCGGAGGCGCCGGGGTCGGGCCCACGTAGTACACGGTCTGGCCCCGGAGCTGGACGGGAAGCGGCTTCCCGCCGGCGACGAGATCGGCGAGCCTCGAATGCGCCTGGTCGCGGGCTCCGAAAAGGACGCCGCTCAGCAGGACCTCGTCCCCCGCCCTCAGGGTCGAAAAGAGGCCGGAGTCCTCCGGCAACCTGATGGCTCTCATGATCAACGAGCATAGCACAAAAGCGCCCTGAGGGGATATAATTCCCCGTTCGAGGATTCGATGATTTCGAGGAGGTTGACCATGAGTACCCATATCGGAGCGAAAACCGGCGATATCGCCGAGACCATTCTTCTGCCGGGCGATCCGCTCAGGGCGCAATTCGTCGCGGAGACCTACCTGGAAAACCCCGTCTGCTACAACAAGGTTCGGGGGATGCTGGGCTTCACCGGCACCTACAAGGGCAAGCGGCTTTCGGTCCAGGGCACGGGAATGGGCCAGCCCTCCCTCGCCATCTACGCGAACGAGCTGATCAGGGACTACGGCGTCTCGACCCTCATCCGGGTCGGAACCTGCGGGGGACTCCAGGCGAGCGTGAAGGTGCGGGACATCGTGATCGCGATGAGCGCCTCCACCGATTCGGCCGCGAACCGCATCCGCTTCAGGGGGATGGACTACGCGCCGACCGCCGACTTCGGCCTCATCATGAAGGCCTACGCCGCCTGCAAGGCCGCCTCGATCGAGCCCCACGTCGGGCCCGTCGTCTCGAGCGACGCGTTCTACACCGAGGATCCCGACCAGTGGAAGATGTGGGCGAGATACGGCACCCTCGCCGTGGAGATGGAGAGCGCCGAGCTGTTCACCCTCGCCGCGAAGTACGGGAAGCGGGCCGTCGCCATCCTCACCGTCAGCGACAGCCTCGTGAGCGGCGTGGAAACCTCGGCCGAGGAGCGCCAGACCGCCTTCCTCGCCATGATCGAGGCCGCCCTCGCGACCGCCGTCGCGGGCTGAGGCTCCGGAAAGCGCCGCTAGCCGTTTTTCATGATGCGCAGGGCGATCGCCTCGCCGTAGGCGACGACCCTCGCGGCGTAGCGGCTCGAGGCCAAGAGGGCTTCGAGGAAGCCGTCGTAGCCTTCCCGGTCGATGCGGCCCCGGGCGAAGAGCAGGCAGAGCATCATCAGCGCGTCGTAGTAGGCCAGTCCCGCCCTGTCCGCCGCGAGCAGAATTTTCTTGTCTTCCGAGATCACGGGCAGTCCCGCCGCGGCGGCCGAGGCGACGAGGGCCGAGTCGTTGGAGCCCGACCCCGCGATGCCCGCGACCGTCTCGATCCCGGCGGCGTCGGCCCCCGCCTCCTCGGCGACGGGCGGTGTCGTGACCAGGGTCAATTCGTCCCGAACGGGGGCGAGGAATCCCGACTTGTTCATCACGATCATGCTCGAGGCGTCGATGAAGGCCGACTCGAGCCGAATCAGTCCGGCGATCTCCCGGTCGAGGGCCGGTTCGCCCATCGCATCGCCTTCCCCGCGCGATTTCCGACCGGGTTCACCGTGAACCGCCACCCGTCCAGACGGCCGGTCGCCCCGGTTTTCTAGAGCTCGACCCGGCATTTCCGGTCCGCCCAGCAGTTGATGGTCACCGCGACGGGAAGCCCTGCGAGATGGGTCCCGGCGACCGCCGTCTTCACGGCGAGGCAGGTCACCTCCCCGCCGAGCCCGCCTGCGCCGATGCCGAGGGCATTCAGGGCCGAAAGGGCGTCGGCCTCGAGGGCCGCGTAGTAGGGATCGGGGTTGACGTCGTCGAGGTCGCGGAGGAGGGCCCTCTTGGAAAGCACCGCGGCCCGATCCATCGTTCCGCCGATGCCGACACCGACGACGATGGGCGGACAGGGATTGCCGCCGGCGGCCCTCGCCGCCTCGACGATGGAGGCGATCACCGCCTCCCTTCCCGCCGTCGGGTTCAGCATGAACACCTTCCCGCAGTTCTCGCTTCCGAAGCCTTTGGCCATGCAGGAAACCCGGAGCGTGTCCGATTCCGTGAAGTCCCAGTAGACAACGGCGGGAAGGTTCATGCCCGTGTTGGCTCGGCCGTTCAGGGGATCGGCGACCACCGACTTCCGGAAATTCCCCTCCCGGTAGGCGTCGGCGATCGCCCGGTCTATCGTCGAAGAAAGCCCCTCGCCTTCGAAGCTGACGCCGCGGCCGACCTCGACGAAGGCGACGATCATGCCGGTATCCTGGCAGAGGGGAAGCCTCGATCGGGAGGCGATATCGATATTCTCCAGGATGTACTTGAGGGCGGTTCGGCCCCTTCCCGTTTCCCGCTCGAAGGCCGAGCGGATGGCTGAGGTTACGTCGGCGGGAAGCTCGACGTTCATGCGCAGCACCGCCTCCTTGAGGGCGCGGTACAGGGCTTCGGAGGAAACGGTTCGGCCGGCCACGGGATCAGGCGTAGGTGTCGAGGAGGGTGCCGATATAGTCGGCCTTCTGCACATCCACCTTTTCCTGCACCGAGAGGCGGACCAGATCGAGGGCGAGGTTCTGCGAATCCGGGCCCGAAACCGGTGGAGAACTCGGCGCAGGGGCCGAGGTCGAAATGGAACCGACGTTCATGATTGTTCCCCCGTTTCGATTCTAGCAGAATTCGCGTCAGTCCGGCAACACGGCGGCGGACCGGATCGCGGCCCCCCGGCAAAACCGGGACCCGATCACGGCCGGTAGGTCGCCTCGATCCTCGAAAGGATGGCGAGGGCGGTGGTGAGGCCGTCGGTACCCTCCGTGAGGGTGCCGGTCTTGCCGGTCGGGTCTCCGTGGCCGACGTAGGAAAGAACGGCCAATGCCCGATCCCCGCCGATGTCGATCGTCCCCGACCAGACGGCAGAGGGCTGGCCGTTCAGGCCGTTGTACCGCGGATCCGAGGCGGGGAGGTTTTCGGCCCAGTCGGCGTTGTAGTCGAAGGATTCGTTGGCTTCCACCATCACGCGGTAGCGCCCCGGCTCGAGGTCTTTCGGCAGGGAGAGGCTTCGGGAAAGGCTCGCCTTCGGGGTCGCCCCGGTCACCGCGTCGGGGAGGGGATTCTCCTTCGATGGCATGAAGATCCCGTCGGAGGCGGCTATGCCGCGCGAGTGGGACCAGACAGGCAGGGCCTCCGGTCGCCTGATCCCCTTCCCGCCGGACCACACGGATTTCGCGCTGTTCCTGGTGACGTAAAGCTCAGTCACGTACCTGCCGTTTTCATCCTCGAGCCACACGGCGACCTGGGGCCTGAGAGAGACGGGGACGGGACCGAACCATTTCGTGTGCGCGTAGGATTTCCCCGGCTCCAGCTTGATGTCCAGCCTCGGCTCGGCCTGAACGACCGCGGCGATCATCGATAAAGCCGCGACCAGAAGCATCGATCGTATCTTCATATGTTCTCCTTTGAACTTGAATTCCGTTTCAGGAACCTCTCAAGGAACCCGAGGACTATGGCCTCGGCGCCGAATTCTCCGACCTCGGCCAGGATTCGCGTCTCAGAAAGGCTCGCGACGCCATGGACGAGGCTCCAGAACCCGGCGGCGATAAGGGCGGTACCGCCCGAGGCTGGATGTTCCGAACCTCCCGGGCCGCGAGCTGCCCCATCGTCCGAGGCGAGCCCCGCCTCGCGCAGGCAGGCGTCGAGGCAATCGACGAGGAGGGAAAAGGAGGGCCAGTCCGCCCGGGCTTCGTCGACTGGAATATCGAGCGGCTTCTCGAACATCAGCCGGTAGAGGGACCCGTGCGCGGAAGCGAAGGCGAGGTAGGTCGTCGCATAGGATTTGAGCCTTCCGAGGGCATCGACGGCACTCACCCGGCCCATGGCCTCGGTCAACTCCGCGAAACCGGCCGCGCGGAGCTCGTTGAGCACCGCGCCCTTGTCGGAGAAGTAGAGGTAGATCGACCGGGGACTGTACTCGATGCGGTCGGCTATGGAGCGGATGGTCACCGCTTCGTACCCTCCCCGTTCCAGCATGTCGCGCGCGGCGGCGAGAATGGCCGTCCTCATGGCGGTCCGGTCGCGCTCCTTCCGTTCACTGATTCCCATACAATTTCCTTGTTGGCTACAAAGTACACATTGTTTACTTTTTAGTCAATGCCGAAATATCGAGTTGATTTGACAAAAAACACGGATCGACCCGAGAATTAGTGCATGACAGCCCTATCCCGAGTGATCGTCGAACGGGATCTCGCGATTGCGCTCGGCGCCGAGACGGATCCGATCCGGGCGGCCCGTCTGGTCCTGAGGACGGCATCGGCCATCGAGGGCGTGGACGGAGGCTTCGTATTCCTCCACGGAATGGGCCAGCCCTTCGGGCTCGTCGCATCGGAAGGGCTTTCGAACAGGCTCGAAACGACGCTGTCGGCCCTTCCGAACGATATCACCTCGGCGCGCGCCGCGTTCGGCTGCGAACCGACGAGGCGTCGATTCGGGAAATCGAAGCCGATCGACAAGGTTGCCGAGGCGGAGGGATTCAGGGCGGTATTCGCCTTTCCCTTCGTCAGGGCGGGAATGAACGCCGGGATGCTCGGGCTTCTATCCAGAACCAGGACGGGGCTTCCCCAGGGCACCCGAAGGTCACTCGAAGCGATCAGCCGGATCGGCGGCACGGGGATACGGATGGCGGCCGACCGCGCCCGGGTCGACGCTGAGCTCGAGGAGAAGAACATCTTCCTCAGGGAATCCTACCACCGGATCAAGAACGGACTCCAGCTCCTGTGCAACCTGCTTCTCATGGAAGCGGGAAACGCCGGGGACGCCGAGACGGCGAACCTCATCATCCAGACGGAGCGGAGGATAGCCTCGGTCGGCTTGGCCTACGACCTCGTGGCGAACGAGGCACCCCGGGGTCGCATCTCAGCGGCCGATTATCTGCGCGCCCTCGCCGCCGCGACCATGGATTCGCTCGAACGCGAACACGGCTCCCCCGAGATGGAAATCCTCATCGATCCGGGCATCCAGCTCGTCGCGGAGACGGCCATTCCCCTCGGGCTCCTCGTGAACGAGCTCATCACGAACACCCTGAAGCACGCCGTGAGTCCCGCTGAAAAGGGAAGAATCGCGTTAAGCCTCTCCCAGGACGAGGCATCGATGCTTCTCCGGTATCGGGATTCGGGAAAGGACAAGGGCTGGGAGGTCGCCGAACAGGGAACGTCCTTCGGCGGCACGCTGATCGACTTCATCGGCAGAAAACTCGCGGCGTCGATAGAACGATCTTCGGTCAACGGCGGAGTCGGGTATTCGATCAGGATACCGCATGAATCGATCGAGGGAAGGTTCAGTCGCCGAAACAGGTACCGACAAGCCGGGCTGTTTCAATCAGGTGATGGTTCGGCGGAACCTGCTTGATCTTGCCCGCCACCTCGGCGAGATCGACGGGCATGATCGAGTTGCCGACCATCGCGACCATCTTGCCGTAATCACCCGAATAGAGGAGTTTGGCCGCCTCGGTTCCGAACGTGGTCGCGAGGACCCGGTCGTAGGACGAGGGGATTCCTCCCCGCTGGAGGTAGCCGAGGACGGTGACCCGGGATTCCATGCCGGCGGCGGCCGATATCTCCTGGGCGATGCGATAGCCGATGGACTGGAAAGGCTGGCCGTCCCGGAATTTCCGCCTCTCCTTCTTGCCCATTCTCGATTCCTCGACCGAAAGCGATCCCTCGGCGACGACGACGATGGAAAAGCTCTTTCCCTCGGCCGCCCTGTTTTTCAGATGGGCCGCGATGCTCGAAACGTCGTACGGGATCTCGGGAAGGAGGATCACGTCCCCTCCTCCGGCGATCCCCGCGTAGAGGGCGAGCCACCCGGCCTTATGGCCCATCAGCTCGACGACCATGACCCGGTTGTGGCTGGTCGCGGTGGAATGGAGGCGGTCGATCGCCTCGGTCGCTATGTCGACGGCGGTATGGAAGCCGAAGGTGATGTCGGTTCCCCAGATATCGTTGTCGATGGTCTTTGGGAGGCCGACGACGTTGAGCCCCTCCTGGCTGAGGAGGTAGCCGGTGGTGTTCGTGCCGTTGCCGCCAAGGACGACGAGGGCGTCGAGCTTGAGCTTTCGGTAGTTTTCCTTGATGAGTTCGGGTTTGTCCATGCCGACCTCGGAATCGGCCAGGGTTTCGTCGTATTCGAAGGGCTTCTCGCGGGATGCGCCCAGGATGGTGCCGCCGCGGGTCAGGATGCCGGAAAAATCGATGGGCTTGAGGGGCTGGGCCGTTCCCTCGATGAGGCCCCGGTAGCCGTTCGAAATGCCGATGATGTTCATGTCGTACATGCCGTAGGCGGCCCTGGCCACCCCGCGGATGGCGGCGTTCAGGCCGGGGCAATCGCCACCCGAGGTCAGGATACCGAAGGTCTTCGTTGCCGATTTCATGGAACCCCCTCGCCGAGAACCAACTATACCCGTAATCCCGGGCGTCGTAAAGATCGGGCGGACCACGCCCGGAAGGAGCCAGAGGGCCGACGGGATTCAGGGCCGGTCGTTGTGACGGCGCGGACTGTCCAGTCCGCCTTTTTTTTGCTACTCTCTTCCTACCATTTGTCGGAGTTCAATCCATGAAATTGCATGCCTTCGGTTTCCTTTTCATCGCCCTTTTCCTGACGGCCGCCACGGCCCAGGCGGCTTCCGATTCAACCTCATCGCCCCTGGGCTCCGATGCCGGCCGCCTACCCGTCCTCGCCGGATTCTCGGACGGGCTCTATCGCCTTTCGGGGAACGACGGCGTCGAACCGGTCTGGAAGGGCGGAGAGGTCAAGAAGATCCTGAAGACGGAATCGGGCTGGTATCTCCTCTCCTCCGAGGGCATCGTCTTCAGCCGGGACCTCGTGAACTTCGATGAACGGAACGCGAAGCTTCCCGTCAAGGTCATCAAGCATTACACCGACGGAGCGAAGAGCTTCACCGAGGAGATCCAGGACCTCAAGGACCTGGAGGTCGACCCCTACGACAAGGACAACCTCGTCACCTGCACGAAGGATACGATTTTCTATTCGACCGATTCGGGGCTCGACTGGACGGCGCTTCCGTCCCCGAGTCCGATCACGGGACTCAAGTGCGTCGCGATCATGTCGGCCCCTTCCCGTTCGGACAGGCCGGCCGAGATCACGGTCCTCGCCTCCCACCCGTTCAAGGGGCTTTTCTACACGACCCTGGACGGGAAGCGCCCCGTGTGGACCCAGCTGAAGCTCGGCATCCCGACGATCAGGACGACCGAGGTGACCGAGGAGGTCTCGGACATCTCGATCGCCCCGGGAAGCGGCGGCCCGCGGATACTCTTCGGGAATTCCTTCATTCCGGCCCTGCACGAACTCGACTGGAGCACGAAAAAGGCCCGGGAACTCTGGCGGTCGCCCTCCGACTTCGGGACGGTCGAGTCGATAGCCCAGAACGGCTCGAAGGTCACCTTCGTGTCCGACACCGACGCCCTCCAGATGGCGGAGGACGGAAAGCCCTCCACCGAAAGCCGGGCGGCCCGGCTCGCGAGCATCTTCTCCGGACGGGTCGACGCCCAGCTCGACTCCCTCTGGTATTCGTCGGCCGACGGAACGCCGGTCTCCCTCTCCGAGCTCTGGCTCTTGGGCGTCCACGAAAGCAAGCGCTACCTCGCGGCGGCGAAAAACCGCCGGGGCATCTACCTTCCCACCTACCAGATCAACCGGCCCGAAAAATACGCCCAGCTCAAGAGCCTCATCGCGAGGAAGAACCTCGATTCGGCCGTCATCGACATGAAGGACGATTTCGGCTTCCTCAGGTTCAGGCCGACCTCTCCCCTCCTCAAGAAAATCGGCAAGGTCCGCGACCCAATAGACGTCGAGGGAACCGTCAAGGATTTGAAGGCGAGCGGCGTCTACCTCATCGCGCGCATCGTGGTCTTCAAGGACCAGAACCTCTACGAATACGAGGGCGGAAAATACGCCGCGTGGGACACCAGGCTCAAGCAGCCCTGGAAGGGTCTCGCCGGCGAGTTCTGGGTGGATCCCTACTGCGAGAACGTCTGGGAATACAACGTCGGCATCGCGAAGGAACTCATCGCCCGGGGATTCGACGAGATCCAGTTCGACTATATCCGCTTCCCCACCGACGGGGACAACCTCGCCGATGCGGGCTTCCGCTTCAAGGATCCGGGCATGGACAAGGAAAGCGCCCTCATGTCCTTCCTCACCTACGCCAGGGAGAACATCGCCGCGCCTATATCGATCGACATCTACGGGGCGAACGGCTGGTACCGGACCGGGGTCAGGACGGGACAGGACGTCGAGCTCCTGCAAAAATATGTCGACGCCGTCTGCCCGATGTTCTACCCCTCCCATTTCGAGCAGAGCTTCCAGAACTACGATCCGGCCGAAAAGAGGCCCTACCGCATCTACTACTACGGGGCCCTGAGAAATTACTGGATCTCGAGGAAACGGGTCGTCGTCAGGCCCTACGTCCAGGCGTTCTGGATGAACGTTTCCTACGACCGGAAATACTACGACGCTTCCTACGTGGCCAGCGAGATCGCCGGCATCGGGGACGCGGTCGATTCGGGCTACACCTTCTGGAACGCCGTCGGCCGCTACGACGAGGTGCCCGACAGGGCCGCGACCGAACGCCTCACGGCGGCCCTCGCGAACGGCCCCGAAATCCCGTGATTCCGTACGGAACCCGCGGCAATGGACACAGCGAAGCCGCCCCTGGCACCGGGGTGGCCCCGCCAATCAGAAACGGCTCAGCCGTTTCCGTCGTCATTCCGGTCTACGACCGGCCCGAGCTTCTCGCCGAGGCCGTCGCCTCTGTCCTCGCCCAGACCATAGTCCCGCTCGAGATCGTCGTCGTGGACGACGGCTCGAGCGTGCCGGTCGACGCGACGACCCTGGCCGAGGCGGCCCGCGACCTCATGGAACGCGGATGGACGGTCCAGGGCCTCATCGGGCGCTCCTCGGCTGCCCCTCACGCCGACGGGTTCGCCGCGGCCGGCAGGGCTTCAGCCGACGAACCGCAACCCGAACTGATCGTGGTCCGCCTCCCCCATTCCGGTTTCCCCGGGAAGGCGAGGAACGCCGGGGTGGAAGCCGCCCGGGGCGGCCTCATCGCCTTCCTCGACTCGGACGACCTCTGGATGCCCGCGAGGCTCGAAAGGCAGCTCGCCTGCCTCAAGGCGAAAGCCGGCACGAGACTCGTCCACACCCGCGAGCTCTGGCTGAGGGAGGGCCGGGAGGTTTCCCAATCGGGGCAGGTCCATGCACGCTTGGGCGACGTCTTCGCCGATTCACTCAGGAAATGCGTCATCGGTCCCTCCACCGTTCTCATCGAGAAATCCCTGCTCGCCGAATTGGGCGGATTCCGGGAGGACATCGAGGTGGCCGAGGACTACGAGCTCTGGATACGGCTCGCCGCCCGCGAAATGGTCGGCTACGTGGACGAAAAGCTCGTCGTGAAACGGGCGGGCGGTTGGGACCAGCTCTCCGAGAAATACGGCATGATCGAGGGATTCCGCATCGCGGCCCTCGAGGCCATCGTCGCCTCAAGCGCCCTGCCGCCATCGAGGATGGAAGCGGCGAGGGCTGAACTGTCGCGAAAATACCGGGTCTTCGCGGCGGGAGCGAGGAAGCGGGGCCGGAATGCCGAGGCCGACGACCTGGAAAGAAAGGCGGACGCGCTCGACGCACGATAGGGTTCGTGCGGACGACGAGTTTTCGTGCTACGATGGATCGATCGAAGGAGGAACGATGAAGGCCACGAAGGAACTGCTCGACGAAATCAACGCCCAGGAACGGGACCTGGCATTCGAGAATTTCAGCCACGAGGACGCCTGGCATATCGGCTCCCTGCTCCATGACAGGGCGGTGAGGGAGGAAAAGCCGATCGCGATCGACATCAGGATGTCGGGACAGATCCTCTTCCACAGCTCCCTCAAGGGCTCATCCCCGGACAACGACGAGTGGATCAGGAGGAAGTCCGCGGTCGTCGCCCGCTTCCACCACTCGAGTTTCGGCATCGGGGTCGCCCTCGCCCTCGACGGAAAGACGATCGAGGAAAAGCACTGCGTAAGCTCGTTCGAGTTCTCGGCCCACGGCGGATCCTTCCCGATCACCCTCAGGGGCTCGGGCATCGTCGGCTCGATCACCGTCTCCGGCCTGCCCCAGGAGGACGACCACGCGATGGTCGTCGCCGCGATAAGGGAGCATCTGGGGAAAAGATAAGTGAGCGATGAGGGGTGAGGGGTGAGGGGTGAGGGGTGAGGGGTGAGGGGTGAGGGGTGAGGGGAAAAGATAGAACGTAGAATTTCGAGGTCAAGGAATTTCCCCGAGAAATCGCTAAATTTCGCTTACTTCTCACCGCTCACTTTCTTGATCTTCCCGTTCACCCCTCACTCCTCACCGCTCACCTCTTCTTGCTCCTTCTTTCCGTTCACCGTTCACCTCTTCCTCTTGCATCGCCTCGCCCTTTAGGCCTATGCTCGGACCATGATATCGATCGTATCCTGGAACGTGAACGGTGTCCGCTCGGCGGAAACGAAGGGGCTGTTCGGCTGGCTCGCCGCAGAATCCCCCGACATCCTCTGCCTGCAGGAAACCAAGGCGAGCCCCGAACAGCTCACCGCCAATTTCCACGCGCCGACCGACGGCTCGGGGAGAACCTACCGGGCCTACTGGGCGAGCGCGAAACGCCGGGGATATTCGGGCGTGGCGCTCTACACCCGGGAGGAGCCGAAATCGGTCGCCGGGATCGGGATCGCCGAATACGACGACGAGGGAAGGGCTCTCGTCGCCGACTACGGCGACTTCGTCCTCATCGGCGCCTACTTTCCGAACTCCCAGGAGGCGGGCGCCCGCCTCGACTACAAGCTCGGGTTCTGCGCCGCGATCAAGGGCGCCTGCGACCGCCTCGTGAAGGAGGGACGCCACGTCGTCGTCTGCGGCGACTACAACATCGCCCACAAGCCCATCGACCTCGCCAACCCGAAATCGAACGAGGGGAATCCCGGCTACCTTCCCGAGGAGAGGGCCTGGATGGACGTCTTCACCGGTTCGGGCTACGTCGATACCTTCCGCCGCTTCTGCGCCGAACCCAATCAGTACACCTGGTGGACCTACCGCTTCCACGCCCGCGAGAAGAACGTCGGATGGAGACTCGACTACCACTGCACCGACGAGGGCTTCATGAACCATGTCGCGTCGTCCACGATTCTGAAGGATGTCACGGGGTCGGACCACTGCCCCGTCAAGATCACGCTGAACTGAAAAGGCCCCGAGAACCATGAAACTCCGATACAACGCACCGACGACCCTCACCTTCACCCTGCTGTGCACGATCGTCCTGATCCTGAACCTCTACCTGCTTCCAGGCCTCACCCAGACCTTCTTCGCTGTTCCCGGCCACGGGGGCTCGATCGGCGGAAACCAGGTCAGGGGCTTCAACACGAAGGACGGCCTCGACTACATGAGGCTGTTCACCCACATCATCGGCCACGCGGGATGGGACCACCTGATCTCGAACTTCATGATCATCCTCCTGATCGGGCCGATCCTGGAGCAGAGCTACGGCTCGCTCTCGATCCTGCTGATGATGATCATCACCGCCCTCGCGACCGGGGTGTTCAACGCCCTGCTCTTTCCCGGCTACCTGATGGGGGCGAGCGGCGTCGCCTTCATGATGATCCTCCTGGTTTCGTTCGCGAACTCGGAGCGGGGCGAGGTGCCGATCACCTTCATCCTGATCGTCGCCCTCTACCTGGGCAACGAGGTGCTGGCGAGCTTCAAGCCCGACAACATCTCCCACTTCGCCCACATCGTCGGCGGCGCCTGCGGAAGCCTCTTCGGCTTCTTCAAGCCGCCGAAACGGGCCTGATCGGTGATTTCGACCTTCTGGCAGATCTTCACCACCGTCTTCCTCGTCATCGACCCGCTCGGCTTCGTGCCCCTCTACATCTCGATCACCGGGGGCATGGAACCGGCCGAACGGCGGCGGGTTTCGAAAAAGGCCCTTTTCATCGCCTTCGCCGTCTGCCTCGTCTTCATCCTGATCGGACGGGTGGTCCTCACCTTCCTCGGGGTGAAACCCGGCGCCTTTTTCATCGCCGGCGGGGTCATGCTCTTCCTGACCGCCCTCGACATGCTCTTCGGCGCGGCGCGGAAGACCCGGACCTCCACGGACGAGGCCGAGGACTATTCGGCCGTCGCCGTTTTCCCCCTCGCCATACCGATGCTCTCGGGACCGGGGGCGATCACCTCGATCATGCTCTTCTCCTCGGGCGCCACGGATTGGTTCACCGTCTCCGCCATGCTTCTCGCCGCGGTCACCGCGACCCTGGCGGTGGCGGCCGCCTTCATGAAGGCGAGCGGCTTCCTCCTGCGCATCCTCGGCCGGACCGGCGTCTCGGTCATCGAAAGGATCATGGGGATCCTGCTCGCCGGCATGTCGGTGCAGTTCGTCTACGACGGCCTCGTCAAACTGGGCATCGTCCCAGCCTGAGGACCCGGCCGACAACGGCTCGTAGGGTGTTGAAATGCCTCAAGTACTTCAACAGCCTGCTAGCGTTCCCCCCCGCTTTTATGCTATTATATAGTGTTTTCCGCATGTTTTTGAACGGTTGACGCAGTCCCACAGAGCGACGCGTGAAACCGTCCACGCCTGGCCGGCGAAAGATCCGTGCGGCCCAAGGAGATTTTTTTGAACAAACCGGAACTTTTAGCCCCCGCCGGAAACCCGGAAGCCCTCGACGCCGCCATCGGCGAAGGCGCAGACGCGGTATACCTCGGGCTCAAGTCCTTCAATGCCCGCGCGCGCTCGAGCAACTTCGCCTACTCCCAGTTCGAGGCCGCGGTCTATTCCCTGCACCGCAGCGCCCGCAAGGTCTACGTCACCGTGAACACCGTGTTCGAGCAGCGCGAATCCGACCGGATGTTCCAGTTCCTGAAATACCTGAACAGCATCGGACCGGACGGGATCATCGTCCAGGATTTCGGCGTCGCCAAGCTCGCCGCCGAGAACTTCCCCAAGCTGCGCCTCCACGCCTCGACCCAGATGAACGTCTCGTCGGCCAGGGGCGTCAACTACCTCTCGAAGCTCGGATTCAACCGAGCCGTCCTCGCCCGGGAACTGACCCTGGACGAGCTTGCCGCGATCAAGCAGAACACGGGCCTCGAGCTCGAGTTCTTCGTGCACGGCGCCCTCTGCGTCTCCATATCGGGCCTCTGCCTCTTCTCCTCCTACCTGGGAGGGAAAAGCGCGAACCGGGGAGCCTGCACCCAGGCCTGCCGGCGCATGTACCAGGCGGTGGCCGGACTGCCCGCGTGCTCGGCGTGGCGGCGCCAGATCATGGTCTCAACGTTGTGCTGGAAGAGCACGGCGCGCTCAATGCCCGGGAAGTAGGCAGCCGGCGTGAGGAAGTCGCAGACTCCGCAGTCGAAGCGCTCGCGCTCCATCAGGCTCGAAAGCGCCGGGCCCATTCCAGGAGGGACGAAGCGGCGAACGCTCACCGGCAGAGGGTCGAAGAGCCCGCGTGCCAGTTCCAGGGCAAAGGCGGGCGACCGCTTGTCGGCCACGCGGCAGCGAAACGGATAGGCACGAGTGCAATACTCAGGCGCGCGGGCCAGTCCTTCGGGCTCGGCCGGATTCTCAATCGCCGCGTAGTGAATCTCGTGGCGCGTGTGCAGGCGGCGCAGCATCTCAAGCGTGCGAATCTGCCCGCCCTTGTTGGTCGGATGCAGAAAACTGGTGGTGACCCAGAGGATCTTCATGCGGTGGTGGTGGCCGGAGCGAGCAGCCCCTCCCATCGTTGTGCGCGTTTGCCGGTGAGGAAGACATCGCCCCAGAGTTGCAGGTTGAGCAGGCGCCAGATGCGGTCGGTAGCGTCGTAGCGGCCCGAGCGCTGGCGCTCGACAAGCTGCCGGATGGCGTCGCGGTCGGTGTAGGCGGCAAGCAGCGATTCCGGATCTGTGAGCAGGTCGAAGATCGCCTCCGCGCGCGGCTCGCGCAGCCACTGGCGTAAGGGCGTGGGAAATCCCAGCTTCGTGCGATAGATGACTTCGCGCGGCAGCAGGTCCTCCACGGCCTTCTTGACGATGTACTTGCCTTCGCCGCCGCGCAGCTTGAGACGATCGGGCACACGCGCGGAGAACTCGACGAACTCGTGATCGAGAAACGGCACGCGGCTCTCGATCGACGCTGCCATGCTCATCTGGTCCTGCTTCATGAGGAGTTCGACGAGGTAGGTCTTCTGATCGGCAAAGAGCATTCGCGAGAGCAGCGGCGCGCCCGGGCGTTCGTTCCAGTAATGGAGAAATGCCGCGTAGGCATCGCCCTGTGCCGCGCCCGGTGCCAGTGCCGCGCGTTCTTTGGGAGAAAATGCGCTGTAGAAGTTGTCGAGGTAGAGCGACTCGATTGTGTCTTCGAGGCCCAGGAAGGTGTGCTGCAGTTTGCGCCGCGTGCTCGCCGAAAGCAGGTTGGAACTGGCTACCATACTGCGAACGGCGCCGCGCACGGCTTGTGGCACGAGACGGCAGCGGTCGAGCCAGTGCAGGTTCCACAGATAGTGCCGGTAGCGGCCGTAGCCGGCGAACATCTCGTCGCTACCCTCGCCGGTCAGAACCACCTTGACCTGCTGTGCTGCCAGCATCGAGACGAAGTAGAGCGATACGCTTGAGGGCCAGGCGATCGGTTCGTCCTCATGCCACACAAGATGGGGCAGGGCATTGAAGAACTCCTCCATGCCGATCACTACTTCGTAATGCTCTGTACCGAGGCTGTCCGCTACCCGGCGAGCCTGGCTGAGTTCGCTGTAGGGCGCCTCGCGGTAGCCCACAGAGAACGTCTTCACTGTGCCTCGCGTCTGGCGCTGCATGATCGCGGCAATGGCGCTCGAATCAAGGCCGCCGCTGAGGAAGACGCCCAGCGGCACATCGCTCATCAGGCGCAGGTGGACCGCCTCTTCGAGCCGCTGGCGGCACTCGCGAATCCAGGATTCGTCGTCGCGGCCCGCTTCGGGTGCGGCCTCAGGGAGTTCCCAGTACCGCTCAACGCGGGGCTCGCCACCCAATTCCAGCGTGAGGTGGTGACCCGGCATCAGTTTGCGGATGCCGCGGAACATCGTCGTCGCGCCACTCAGATAGCCGAAGGCCAGATACTCGCCCAGAGCTTCCTCGCGGAATTCGGGGCGGATCGCGGGATGCTCAAGCAGCGCCTTGATCTCGGAAGCAAAGGCGAAGAGCCGGCCGTCCCAATAGTAGTAGAAGGGTTTCTTCCCCAGGCGGTCGCGCGCGCAAAACAGGCGACGCGCCTCGCGGTCCCAAATCGCAAACGCGAACATCCCCCGGAACCGGTCGAGGCAAGCCGGGCCGAATTCCTCATACGCGTGC
>DBTK01000038.1:77886-78191 GCA_002307015.1 Spirochaetaceae bacterium UBA1318 | reverse complement strand
TGCCGCCGCCGATGTCGAAAATGATCTCGCGGAGGGTCGTTCCCATCGGTACCTCGACGAGCCCGGAGTTGTTGATCCGGCCGGTGAGGGCGAAAACCTTGGTTCCCTTGGAGGTCTCGGTGCCGATCGAGGAGTACCAGGCGCTGCCTTTCGTCAGGATGACCGAGACGTTCGTCCAGGTCTCGACGTTGTTGATGACGGTAGGCTTGCCCCAGAGTCCCTTGATCGCGGGGAAGGGCGGCCGGGGGCTTGGCATGCCGCGGCGTCCCTCGATGGACGCGAGCAGGGCCGTTTCCTCGCCGCAG
>DBTK01000038.1:56694-77602 GCA_002307015.1 Spirochaetaceae bacterium UBA1318 | reverse complement strand
GCAGACGAAGGCGCCGGCGCCGAGCCTGAGCTCGATGTCGAAGTCGAAGCCCGAACCCAGGATGTCCTTGCCGAGAAGCCCCCGTTCCTGGGCCTGGCCGATCGCTATCTTGAGCCTCGTGATGGCCAGGGGATACTCGGCCCGGATGTAGATGAAGCCCTTGCTGGCCCCGATCGTGTGACCGCAGATCGTCATGCCCTCGATGACCGAATGGGGATCGCCCTCGATGGTGGACCGGTTCATGTACGCGCCCGGATCGCCCTCGTCGGCGTTGCAGACGACGAATTTCTGCTCGGACTTGGCGGCCCTCGTGAGGTCCCACTTTCTCCAGGTCGGGAAGCCGGCGCCGCCTCGGCCCCGGAGTCCCGCCTTTTTCAGCTCGTCGATGACGCCCTCGGGGGTCAGCTCGAAGAGCGCCTTCTCCAGGGCCAGGTAGCCGTCGCGGGCGATGTACTCGTTGATGTCCTCGGGATTGATGACCCCGCAGTTCCTCAGGACGATGCGGACCTGCTTCTGGTAGAACTCGATATCCTCGACCTTGACCTTCGCCTTGGTCGCCTCGTCCTTCTGGTAGAGGAGACGCTTGACCTCGCGCCCCTTGATGATCTGTTCGGCGATGATCTCCTTGGCGTCCTCGGGTTTGACCTCGACGTAGAAGGATTCCTCGGGCAGGACCTTGACGATCGGGCCCTTCTCGCAGAAACCGAAACAGCCCGTCTTGACGATCTGGACGCTGTCCTTGACGCCCTGGGCCTCGGCCTCGCGGTGCAGGGCGTCGAAAATCTCGACACCCTTGTTCGATTCGCAGCCGGTACCGCCGCAGACCAGTATGAAGTGACTGTATGCCATCGCTTCGTCTCCTTATTTCTTTATGATATCAGCGGCAGGCTTGTCGTAGATGTGATCGTCCAGAAGGGTCTTGCCGATCAGGTGCTTCTCCACGATCTCCCGCGCGACGGCGGCGTTCACCTTTCCGTAGATGACCGTCGGCATGCCTTGCATCGCAATCTCGACCGTCGGCTCAACGTAGCAGAGCCCCATGCAGCCCGTCTGCCTGAGCACGACCTGGTCCGAGAGCTTCTTCTCGTCGACAACCTTGAGCAGGGCCTCGTAGGTGTCCTTCGCCCCTGCGGCGATTCCGCAGGTCCCCATGCCGACGATCACCTGTATGGTTTTCCCTTCGACATCGCGTTTTCTGAGTTCTTCACGCTTTTCGCCGCGGAGTTTCCGCAGCTCTTCGAGCGTCATCTTCGCCATAGCCACATCTCCTTATCATATGATTCACGGCACGAATATGGACCGCTCCTGCGACCCGATAAACTCCCTTAAAAGCACCAGCGACCCCGAATCGCCCAAATCCCCCAGGGCGTCGATCAACTCAGACCGGACCAGCCGGTAGGAACCCGACTTCTCCCCTTCTACCTTCGAACGCTCGACGACGAACTCGTAGTCGCCGTCGAAGGCCAGAAGCTGCACGAACAGTCCCTCGAGGTCCCCGACGGGGGGAGTGTCGACGTTCGCGAGCGGAAAGCTGAACGATACCGTCGTTCCGATCCCCCGCTCGGAGGTGATCGCGAAGCCGCCGCCCGTCATCGAGACGGCCTGCCTCAGGAAGGGAAGGCCGAGGCCGACCCTGCGACCCGCGTGCTTCCTGCCGTCGCTGTAGAACGGGTCGAGGGCCCGTTTCAGCTGGGCCTGATCCATTCCCCGTCCGTCGTCGCTGACCGTCACCGCAAAGGACGCCTCGTCCTCCTCGATCCGTACCGTCACCGACGCGGAACCCGCTTCGATCGAGTTCTGGGCGATGTCCAGCACGAAGTCCGAGAGGGCGTAGTGCATGTCAGGCGTTCTGGTATTTCGCGATGATCTCCGGAAGCTGTTCCTTGACGACCTTGCCGTAGACCTCTTCGCCGATCATGATGCAGGGCGCAAGTCCGCAGCAGCCCAGACAGCGCACGGGGTCGATCGAAAACTGGCCGTCGGCCGTCACTTCGTCCTCCCCGATGCCCAGGATGGTCCTCGCCTCGTTCAGGATGTCCTCGCCGCCCTTCAGGTAGCAGGCGGTTCCCATGCAGATGGCCACCTTGTGCTTGCCCGGCATGGTCGTCTTGAAAAAATGGTAGAAGGTTATGACCCCGTAGATCTTGGCGAGAGGAACGCGCAGGGCAATGGAAAGCTTTTCGGCGACGTCCCGAGGGATGAACCCGTATTCCTCCTGGACTCGATGCAGGACCATGATCAGGTTTCCCGGTTTTTCCTTCCATTCCTCGATGAAGTCGGTGAGCTCCCTCGAAAAAGTTGCTTCATTTACTGCAGACATGAAAACCCCCGTGAAGAGATAAAATTTTATTGATACTGATGAGGTATTTTACGTCCGGTCGGCCAAAAACGCAACCTAAAAATTACTTTTCATATCTATATGAATCACTCTATTAGAGGTTTTGAATTTCCGGGAGTTCGCCGCACTTGTAAAATCGGGAAAGCCATGCAAGAATTGAGGAAAGGATGAACCGATGAACCTGAGCGATATCGAAAGCGTGCTGAACGCCGAAACGAAGCAGGCGGTCTATTCCGACCTCGCGATCACCGGCGGGTACACCTCAGACCTTTTAAGTGACGTAATGGGCAACGCCCATGGGTCGACGGTCCTGATAACCATACAGGCGCACAAGAATACCGTCGCCGTCTGTTCGCTGGCCGGTATCGCGGCCATCGTGATCTGCAACGGTCGAAACGCCCCGGAGGACATGCTCGAATCCGCCAAGGACGAGGGAATCGCCGTTTTCGTCACCACGAAAAATCAGTTCGAGGTTTCAGGGCTCATCTACGGATCCCTGCAGGCGCCTGGTTCCAATGTGGATACGGGAAACAACCACGCACGATGATGTTCAAGGCTGACCTTCACATCCATTCCTGCCTTTCACCGTGCGGGAGTTTGGAAATGTCCCCGAGGGCCATCGCCGGCAGGGCCGAAGAACTCGGGATCGACCTCATCGCCCTGACCGACCACAACTCGGCCCTGAATTGCCCCGCCTTCGCCATGGCCTGCCGAGACTTCGGGAGGGCGGCACTGTTCGGCATGGAAGCGACCACGAGGGAGGAGGTACACGTCCTCTGCCTCTTCGACACCGTCGAAAAGGCCCTCGCCCTGGGTGAACGCATCTACGCACTTCTGCCGGATTTCGTGAACGACCCGCTCAAGCTGGGAGACCAGGTCTACGTCGACGTGGACGACGCCATCCTCGGAGAGGTGACCAAATACCTCGGAAACGCCGCGGATATCTCCATGAGCGAACTCGAGGAGGTCGTGCTTTCCATGGACGGGCTCTACATACCGGCCCACATCGACCGACCGGCCTTTTCCGTATCAAGCCAGCTCGGCTTCCTCCCCGAAGGCAGGTATACGGCCGTCGAGGTCCTGCACTACCCGCCGGAGATCGAATCCCAGAAATTTACCGTCCTCACCGATTCGGACGCCCACTATCTCGAGGATATCGGACGCCGCACCTTCCAGATCAACGCCGACTGCAGGAGCCTCGAGTCCCTCGAGAACGGGAACCTGACCGAGGAAAGCTACCGGGCGATCAGGGACGCGCTCGCCTCGGGGGACGTCCTGCTCGAGGTTTAAAAAAAGCGGCCCAGTGCGATGCACCGGGCCGCCGTACGTAAACCTCTCCGAACCTACTCTTTCACCGTAAACCGCTTGATCTTTTTCGTCGTCGTCTCCTCGAGCGGCTCGCTCAGGATCTTGAACCGCGCGATCTTCTGGTAGGGAAGAAGTCCGGTGTTCACCTCGTCGACGATCTCGTCGATCCTTTCCTCGACGACGAGGGCGTCCGACGGCTTTCCCGACTTCTTCTCGAAATCCTTGAAGAAATCGGCGCTGGGGTAGACCAGGGCCTCGATGCCCTCGCTCCTGGTCTTCTTCTCAAGGATGAAGCCGCGGACGAGAACCTGCTCGATCTCGGGGTAGAGCTGGAAGCTGTCCTCGATCTCCTCGGGATAGACGTTCTTGCCGCCCTCGGTGACGATGAGGTTCTTGGCGCGTCCCGTCAGGTAGAGGTAGTTCTCGGCATCGAGGTAGCCCACGTCCCCCGTGCGGAAGAATCCGTCGTCGGTGAAGACCTTCCGAGTCTCCTCCTCCATCCTGTAGTAACCCTTCATGACCATCGGACCCTTGACGATGACCTCGCCCACGCCGCGCTCGTCCGGGTCGAGGATCTTCATCTCCATGTCCGGGAGGACGCGGCCGACGCTCGTTTCCTTGTAGTGCTCGGTCGGGTTGAGCGCGATGATCGGGGAGGTCTCGGTGAGACCGTAACCCTGGACGAAATCGATGCCGAGCTCGTTGTACTGCCTGAAGATGCTCGGCGCGAGGGGGCCGCCGCCCGAGATGCAGATGCGGATCGTGCCGAGGGAGGCCTTGTCGAGGATGGAGCCGAACATCCTCTTGCCCGGGTTCACCCGGAAAACCTTCTTGATGAAACCGGACACCGACATCATGAAGCGGATCAGGCCGTATACGAGGATGCCCTTTTCCCTGATGCCCTTGAGGATGCCGTTGAGCACCTTGTTGAAAAGAAGGGGCACCCCGAGGAACATCGTGATCCTGGCCTCCTTCAGGTCCTTCAGGATCTGCTTGGTGACCATCCGCTTGCCGAATACGACCTCGGCCCCGACCGAAAGCGTCTCTATGAAGACGGCGAGCATCGTATAGGAGTGGTGGATGGGAAGGAGGGCGTAGAAGACGTCGGTCTCGTGGATGTTCAGGTTGTACTGCGCGAGGAAGCAGTCGGCCACGAGGTTCTTGTGGGTCAGCATGACGCCCTTCGGGGTGCCCGTCGTTCCCGAGGTGAACAGGATCGCGGCGAGGTCGTCCATGGTCGAGGCTTCGACCGGCCGGGACGGGACGGCGGGCAGGGAGTAGATGAAGGGAGAGCGGTTCCTGCTCAGCGAGATCTTGGCCTTCATGCCGTAGCTCTTCTCGTCGATCTGGTCGAACTTCTCCTCGTCCACGAAGATGGCCTTGCTGTCTGAGGCGCGGAGCAGGTTGTCCGTCTCGTCGGCGTGGAGCTGGTAGTCGATGGGGGAAACGGTGGCGCCCGAGAAGAGGACGCCGAGATAGGCGACGGCCCATTCGGGCGAGTTCTTGCCGGTCACGGCGACCTTGTCGCCCCGGCCAACCCCGATCGAGGCGAGGTAGCCCGAAACCTTCTCGACGACGGCGAGGGTTTCAGCGTAGGTCAGGGAGACGCGGTCAGGCTCGTAGACGGTGAGGCAGGCCCGATCGGGGAAGCGTTTCGCGGTAATCCGGAAAAGTTCGGGCAGGGTGGGCCACTCGCCTGAAAACATGGTTCCGCGGTATTCATCCAGAAAATCCCATGGCGTATTCATCGATCGATCCTTCTGTTCAAGAGTTCCGTCCGGACCGTGCCGAACGATGGGGAAACAGCTACTGAAGTGTACATCGAATGCAAGGTTTTTCACACACCTTGCAAAAATATTTGTCGGGAAGTACGATGGCTTTTCCCGGAGGATTCCATGAAATTTCGTACGATCGCCGCATGCTGTTTGGGCGCAGCCCTTCTCGCCTCCTGCTCGATGAAGCAGTCCGTCACCCTGGACAAAAGCGGAAGCGCGACGGTCCGGTTCAACTACCTCGTTTCCCAGCAGGTCGCCGAGACCATGATCGGGCTGATGAACCTGAACGGCAACGCAGCCGCCCCGGCGCCCAAAGGCCTCTTCGACGTCGAAGGCATCAGGAAGGGCTTCGAGAAAAATAAGCAGGTCACCGTGAAATCCCTCTCGGCCCCGACGAACACCTCGATCAAGGGCGAACTCGTCTACGACAATTTCGAACAGGCGTTCGGCACCGGAGACGCGCAGAAGACCGGTCTCGTGAGGTTTCTGAAGGGAAACGGCAAAACGACGATTTCCCTCCATTTCGCCAAGGACACGATCTCACAGATCGCTTCCATTTTCCCCCAGGATCAGAGGGCCTACGTCGACATCTTCGCCCCGCCGGCCGTCGAGGGAACCGAGATGAACGAAGCCGACTACCTCGACATGCTGAAAAGCCTGTTCGGGGATTCCGTCGTTCCCGAGGCCAGGAAATCCTCGCTCGAGCTGGCATTCACGCCGGCCGGCAAGATCATCGAGCAGAAGGGCGGATCGGTACAGGGCAACACGGTCACCTTCACCATACCGATCCTGAAGATCCTCGTCCTCGAAAAACCCCTCGACTATTCGGTCACGTTCCTGGAATCAACAACCCCGTAGCAAGCAACGGGGTTGTTGTCCCGCAAAGGTAAAAGCAGAAGTACTTCCGCTTCGCAATAGAACAAGCGGCGCGCCCTGGGCGGCCTTGGCCCTGCCTACTTGCCCAGAAGGCGGTTCAGGCGCTGAACGAAGTCGGCGGGATTCCTGAGCTGCATCCCCTCGACGAGAAGTCCCTGCCCCAGAAGGACCTCGCCGATGTCGGCGATGGTTCCCTCGTCCTCGGTTTCCCGTACGCGGCGCACCAGGTCGTGGTCGGGATTGATCTCGAGGATGGGCTTCACCTCGGGCATGTCCTTCTGTCCCATGGCCTTGAGCATCTGCTGCATCTGCAGGCTCGGGTCGTCCTCGTCCATCACCAGGCAGCAGGGGCTGTCGGTCAGGCGGGAGGAGATCCTCACGTCCTTGACCCGGTCGCCCAGGGCCTTCTTGAGCTTCTCCGCGGCGGGTGCCATGTCCTTCGCGGCCGCCTCGTCCTTCGCACCCCCGAAATCCTTCTCGGCCCCGGACCGGTTGATCGACTTGATCTCCTTGTCCTTGTACTTGCCGATCGTCGGAATGACGATCTCGTCGATCTCGTCGTCGGCGATGAGCACCTCGATCCCGTTCTTCTTGTAGGCCTCGAGCAGGGGGGAGGCGCGCAGGTTCTTCTCGTCACCGCCGGTGATGTAGTAGACCGCCTTCTGGTCCTCCTTCATGCGGCCCGAGTACTCGGCCAGGGAAGTCCAGCTCTCGACGCCCGTGCTCTTGAACCGCACCAGCTCGACCAAAGTCTCCTTGTTCGAAAAATCCGAATAGAGCCCTTCCTTGAGCGGCCGGTTGTACTCGCCGATGAATGCCGCGTACTTCTCGGCGTTGCCCTTGGCGATCGACTCGAGCTCGGAGAGCACCTTCTTGACCGAGGCGCTCCGGATGTTGGTCAGGATCTTGTTCTGTTGCAGGATCTCCCGGCTCACGTTGAGCGGCAGGTCCTCCGAGTCGATCACGCCGCGGAGGAAGCGGAGGTAGCTCGGCATGAGCTCCTTGTCGTCGTCGGTGATGAAAACGCGCTTCACGTAGAGCTTGACGCCGGGGCGGTAGTCGACCTGGTAAAGGTCGAAGGGGGCCTTCTTGGGGATGTAGAAGAGGGTCGTGTACTCGAGGGTTCCCTCGGCCCTGGTGTGGAGGTAGAGCAGCGGGTCTTCGGAATCGTGGGCTATCGTCTTGTAGAACTCGGCGTAGTCCTTCTCGGTCAGCTCCGTCTTGGGCCGCTTCCAGAGGGCGCTCGCCGCGTTGACCTGCTCGGTCTTTTCGCCCTTCTTCTTGGACTTCTTTTCCGTCTCGTCCCATTCCTCCTCGTCGTAGCGCAGCCAGATGGGGAAGGCGATGTGGTCGGAGTAGCGCTTGATGATGTCCTGGATGCTCCAGCGGTTGGCGTACTCGGCGCCCTCGCCGTTCAGGAAGAGGGTGACCGTCGTTCCGTTCGTGTCGCGGGTGGCGGGCTCTATCTCGTAGGATCCCTTCCCGTCGCTCGTCCATTTCCAGGCGTTTTCCTCGCCGGCCTTGCGGCTGACGACCTCGATCCGGTCGGCGACCATGAAGCCCGAGTAGAAGCCGACGCCGAACTGCCCGATGAGGTTCGAGTCCCGGCGCTTGTCGTCGGCGAGGGCCGAAAGGAAGTTGCTCGTACCGGAACGGGCGATGGTTCCGAGGTTGTCCTTCAGCTCCTGCTCGTTCATCCCGATGCCGGTATCCGCGATCGTGAGGGTTTTCTTCTCCGAATCGAACGAAACGTCTATGCGCGGATCGAAGGCGATGCCCTTGTAGGCTTCGTCGGCCACGGTCAGGTATTTGAGCTTGTCCAAAGCGTCGGAAGAGTTGGAGATGATTTCGCGAAGAAAAATCTCCTTGTTGGAATAGAGCGAATGGATGATGAGGTGGAGGAGCTGATTGACCTCGGTCTGGAACTGGTATTGGGACATGACGGCATCTCCTTGGATTCGTACGGGATCGCAAAGGTTTTTCGATCTGGATAGAAAATACTGCGAGACCGCGTCCTGCGGCAACTCCCCAGGGTCGAAAAACCGTTGGACCCGCGGTCTTTCCCCATACCTGGGCTTCATGCCACCGACGACGGGAAGCCATCGGTGTAATTACCGATAACAATAAAGAGGAATGATCCGATTCTTGCCCCTCGATACCTCCTGTATGATGATCCGAGCCCGTCTGCCGCACTGGTTTTGCCTAATGACGGCTCATCGATGAGGGTAATCCGGTGGTCGATTTCAACGTACAGTACGCGTCCTGGGGCAGCTACGCCTCCTTCATCCTCGGCCGGTTCGGAGGCGGAGGGGGATTCGCCCTCTCCGATGTCCATTCACCGTCCCAGAACATCCATATCGGGTACTGGAACGACGGAAGCCCCGTCCGGATCCTTCCGTTCTTCATCCCCGAACGGGTGGACTCGGGACGGGAGCGTTACAGCACCGAGTTCGTCGCGACGGGAAAGAACGGCGTCCCGATCGCCTCGTTCGCCGCGTCGTCCATCGACCGGAAAATCTCCTGGGCGACCGACCGTTTCGCGGCCGAAAACCTGGTGCTCAGGATCCACACCCCGTTCATGAACGTTCCCCACCTCGACGAGATGGGCTACGAGGACAAGAGGCTCTACCTGTGCCCGGTCGTCATCGCCGAACTGGAACTGGACAACTCGGGTAGCAGCCTGCCCATGCACGGATTTTTCGCCATGAGCGGCGTCAACAGGACCTTTTCGGAGGGAAGCCGCTCGGGACCCGGGGAAGGCGAGGAATTCGCCGGGAAGCTCTGCGGATCGGGACAGAACGGACGCTGGGGTTTCGCGGCGCGACCCTCGGCGGGAATGAGGGAACATATCGGCTGGGACTTCCTCAAGGGCGTCTACTCGGGAATTTCGGGCAGGGACGGCTTCCACCGGCTCGGGAACGAGGGCGGCCTCGTCGTCGATCTCGCTCCCGGCGAGAGAAGGACGATCCGCCTCGCGCTCGGAACCTACCAGGACGGCATCGTCACCACGGGGATCGAATCCCGGCTCTACTACACGACCTGCTTCAGAAACCTCGAGGACGTCCTCGATTTCGCCCTGGACAGGGCGGAAACCTACCTCGAGAAGGCCCTCGAACGAGACAAGGAACTCGACTCCTCCGATCTCAACCCCGAACGGAAATTCCTCCTCGCCCATGCGACGAGGAGCTACCTGGCGAGCACGGAACTCCTCCTGACCAGGAAGGGCGAGCCCCTCTTCGTCGTCAACGAGGGAGAGTACCGCATGATGAATACCCTCGATCTGACGGTCGACCAGGCCTTCTGGGAGATGCAGTTCAGCCCCTGGACGGTCAGGAACGAGCTGGATTTCCATCTCCGGTACTCGAGCTACCGGGACCGCTACGGCCTCTGCTTTTCCCACGACCAGGGGGCGGGAAACGCCTTCGCACCGGCCCATACCTCGGCCTACGAAATCTCCGAGATCTCGGATTGCTTCAGCTACATGACCTTCGAGGAGATACTCAACTGGACCCTGACGGCGGCACTCTACGTCGAACTCTCGGGCGACGGCGATTGGCTTAAGGAAAAGGCGCCGGTGATCGAGGACCTCCTCTCATCCATCCTCGCCAGGGACTCGAACGGCGACGGACTGATGGACCTCGACTCGGACCGGTGCGGCTCGGGAGCGGAGATCACGACCTACGACAGCCTCGACGTGAGCCTGGGCCAGGCCCGCGGTAACCTCTACATCGGCATGAAGACCTGGGCCGCCTGCCTCGGCCTCGCCTGCCTCATGAAAAAGCTGAAGGATCCCGAAAAGGCCCGTTCGGCCGAGAAGGCGGCGGAGCGATGCGCGGCCGCCATCCTCTCCCACTTCGACCGCGCGAAGGGCTACGTACCGGCGGTCTTCGAGAACGGCAACGAATCCCGGATCATCCCGGCGATCGAGGCCCTCGTCTATCCCTGGTTCTGGGGAGACGGGAAAAGCTTCGCCCTAGGCGGAACCTACGCGAAGCTCGGGGAAGTCCTCGGGATCCACCTCGGGACCGTGATGAAACGCGGCGTCTGTCTGGATCCGAAATCGGGCGGGTGGAAGCTCTCCTCGACCTCGAACAACACCTGGCTGAGCAAGATCATGCTCAACGAGTACGTCGCGGAAACCATCCTCGGATTCGAAACGGGGGAATGGGAAGCCTGGGACGCCGTCCACGCCTCGTGGATGCGGGGAGGAAGCGCCGATTTCGCGGCGACCGACCAGGTGGATTCCGCGACGGGAAAGGACCTCGGCTCGAGGCTCTACCCGCGCCTGGTGACCTCGATCCTCTGGCTCCGCTACGCGAACAAGGGAACCTGAAGACCGGGCGGACTACGCGTCCTCGGACTTCTGGACCCAGGCCACGGCGAATTTCCTCAGCGCCTGGGCCGACTCCATCCTCAGCTTCGTCTTGATGTGCTCTCGGTAGGTGTCGATGGTCTTCACGCTCAGGTTCAGCATCGCCGCGATCTCGCTGACCCCGTGGCCGGTCCCGATGAGCCGGACCACCTCGAGCTCGCGGTTGGTGAGCAGCTCGATGCCCGAGGAGTGGCCCTCGCCGCGGTCGGAGAACATCCGCTCGACCAGCTTGTCCCTCATGGCAGAGCTCAGGAAAACCTTCCCGTTGAGGACGGTCTGGATGGCCTCGAGGATGGTTTCGGGGGCTTCCTGCTTCATGATGAAGCCGTGGGCCCCCGCCTTGAGCGAACGCTCGGCGAACAGGGCCTCGTCGTGCATGGAAAGGACGAGTATCCGCTGGTCGGGATAGAGGGACCTCAGGTCCGTGATGAGCTGGAGCGAGTTGCGGTCGCCCAGGGTGAGGTCCATCGAAACGAGGCCGAAGCGCCCCTCCGCGCATCGCGCGAGGGTCTCCTCGAAGTCGCCCGCCTCGGTGACGTCGAGGCAGAAGGGCTGCTGCCTCAGGAGCTCGATCAGCCCGCGCCTGAAAACGGGATGATCGTCGACGACGAGAAACCTGACCGGTCGTATCATGCAGGCATCCTAGGAGTTCGTCGGCCCAAATGCAAGTGGATTTTTCCATCGTTCCGTCCGACGGAACGGCCGAATGGCATTCATTTCGTCCACGGCACCGTCACCCGGAGGGTCGTCCCGCCCCGGGGCGTCTCGGTCACGAAGAGGGATGAACCGAGCTGGGAGGCCCGGTACCTCATCGTCCTCATCCCGATGCCCTCGAGAGAGCCCTCGTCCATCGGATCGGATCGCTTCCCCGCGATGCCGATCCCGTCGTCGACGATCTCGAGCTCGTCGAAGCCCTCGGCCCTGGCGAGCCTGACGATGATGGACCGGGGCCGGGCATGCCTGACCGCGTTCTGCACGGCCTCCTGGGCGATCCGGTAGAGATGGATCTCCTGGTCGGCCGTGAAAGAAATTTCCTCGGTCTGAATTCCGCACTCGAAGTGGCAGGAAAGCCCGGTCTGCTTTCCCGTCTGCTCGCAGAGCTCCCGCAGGACCGTGGCGAGGCCGAGGTCCTGGAGCTCGACGGGAAAGAGTCCGTGGGCGTAGCCCCTGGTCAGCTTCAGGGTTTCCCCGATCATGGCCGAGAGTTCCTCGACCAGGGCCGCCTCGGCGGGGGCCGCGAGCCTCGAGGATATCGTCTTTCCGAAGATCGAGATGCCGGCGAGCCTCTGGCAGATATCGTCGTGAAGGTCGAGGCCGAACCGGCGGCGCTCGAATTCGCTGATCTTGAGGACGTCGCGCTCGAGATCCTTCTGCCGTGAAAGGTCGAGAAGGCCGGCGATGACGCAGTCGGCCCCCTCGAACCTGATCGGGGCCGTATGGACGAGGACCCGCAGGGTCCCCCCCGAGGTGCCGAAGGCCGTCTCGATCTCGTCGCCGATCTCGGGCACGACCATGAAGGTCGACAGGGCCTCGCCCGCCCCCGGCTCCCTGCCGGCGAGGTTGGCGAAAGCCTTGTTGGAATACCGGATGAGGCTCGAATCGGGCAGGAAGACGGCGACAGGAATGGGCATGGCGTCCAGGATCCCCTCGAGGTTGGATCGATGCCGGCGAAGCTCGACCTCGGCGAGCTTTCTCCGGTCGACCTCCTTCCTCAGCATCAGGTTGATCTTCTGAAGGTCGCCTGTGCGTTTTTCGACCTCGCGCTCGAGGGATTCGGCGCGGTGGCTCCTCTCCTCCAGTATTCTCATCCGCTTGATCGCGTCCGAAAGGGGAATGGCGATGGCGCTCATGTAGGCGTGGGCCCAATCCTCGGCCTCGTAGGCGATCAGGCCCATCTGGTCGTTGCCCGAATGGAGCCCGTGGATGCAGAAAGCCGGCGCCGGCTCGCCCATCGCCGGGTAGATGCGGAAGAAATCGTTGAGGGTCATCTGGACGCCGACGGGACCCGGCATGATCTCCTCACCCTCCTTCCTGCCGTAGACGAGCCGGCAGTGCGAGGGAAGGCGGGTCGCGTGCTGGGATTCGGTTTCGAAGAGGAGCAGGTAGAACACGGAGACGTTCATACGGTTCAGCGAGGTTCTCAGCCGGTTCACGATGCCGTCCAGGGTCAGCTCCCCGATGAGGTTCTGGCCGAAGTCGTTGATCGCCCAGAGCCGGCGTTCCGACTGGAGGTTCTTTCGCAGGATGAGCTCGATCTGCCGCGTCCCCCGGTCCGAGCCCGGAGACTGGACCCCGGCCGGCTCGCCGATCGGCCCGACCGGAACCTTCCTCGCGCAGCCGCAGGACTCCCGTATGACCGGAACGGTATCGATGCGGTAGAGCTTCCTGACCGGATCGTGCCGGATCATGGAGACCAAGGTCCGGACCGCCGACTGCCCCATTTCCTCCAGGGGCTGGCGGACGCTGGTCAGGGCCGGAACCTCGACGGCTGCCTCCGGAATGTCGTCGAACCCCGTCACCGCGCAGCGGAGCCAGCGCGGATCGTCCTGGAGCCTCAGCGCGTTCAGGGCCCCGATGGCCATGTTGTCGTTAGCGGCGACGATCACGTCGGGATGGACGTCGGGATGGGCGCGGATGAATTCCTGGACGATGGCGCAGGCGACGTCGTCCGTGAACTCGCCGTACTCGACCCAGGACCGGATCTCGGGATGGAGGACCGCGTATCGGGCGACGGAGGCCCTGAACACCCCTTCCCTCGCCGCGCTGTCGTGATGGGAATGGGGGCCGGCCAGGAGGAGGAGGCTCCGGTAGCCGTGTTCGGCGATCAGGTGGTCCATGATGGCCTGCATCGAGCGGCGGTTCCTGACGATGATCGAGGTGAGGCCCTCGACCCGAAGCCCGATGGAAACGCAGGGAACCGACCTGAAGTTCGCCACGACCGGGAGAACGGCCGAGGCCGAGGATCGCTGGACGATGGCCGAGGAGAGGATGAGGACGCCGTCGAGGCCCGCGTGGGCCGGCAGGTCGAACAGGATGTTCTCGGGCCTTGGCGCGTCGGCTTTCGAGGGGAGGAGCCCTCCCTGGATGCAGACGAGCTCGATTCCGGATCGCCGGGCTTCCTTCATCACCCCCCTGAACAGGGTGAGCTGGTAGTGCTCGTTCAGGTACCTCAGCAAAAGTCCGATTCTCATGCGTCCCCCATCCCATTTAACAACGGAAGGGGGGATTTGGCTATCGGTGAAACCTCCTCCCGCGGACTTTCGCAGATCCTCAAGCCGCGCTATAGTCGAACGGACGATGATAAACACCTATAATGAAAGCTCCCTTCACGAAGCGCTCAAGCTCCGGTACGCGGCTTCCTATTCCGGATCGACCGAGGTCCCGATCGACGGCTGCGTCGCCGACGTCTCGGCGGGAAACCTCGTGATCGAGATACAGACGGGAAGCTTTTCCAAGCTCAAGTCGAAGCTCGCCGTCCTCCTCGAATCCCGCTCCGTCCTCGTCGTCTACCCGGTGGCCGCCGAGAAGCGGATATTCCGGATCGATGCCGTCACCGGGGTCGAGGAATCGAGCCGGGCGAGCCCGAAACGGGGTA
This sequence comes from Spirochaetaceae bacterium UBA1318, assembly GCA_002307015.1. Taxonomy (GTDB): domain Bacteria; phylum Spirochaetota; class Spirochaetia; order Treponematales; family UBA1318; genus UBA1318. The sequence continues at coordinate 63,338 of DBTK01000038.1, read as the reverse complement.
CGGTCTGGGAGGTTTTCTCGGAGCTCATCCGGTTCCCGGAGCTCGCCGCCAGGCCTGGCTTCTCGCTCGAGGTTGTCCTCGTGAGCGTCGCCGAGTTCAGGACGGACGACGGAAAGGGGTCCTGGAGACGGAAAGGGGTGAGCATCTCCGACCGGACCCTGCTCGAGGTCCTCGACACGAAGCGGTTCGAATCTCCCGCCGATTACCTCGCCCTGCTGCCAGACACCCTCGCCCTTCCCTTCACCGCCGCCGACCTCGCGAAGGCCGCAGGGCTCAGGCCCGCCCTCGCGCAGCGGGCGGTCTACTGCCTCAGGAAGATGGGAGCCCTCAGCCTCGCGGAAAAACGGGGAAGGGCCTTCGCCTACGCGCCCTGACGGGTAAAATTACGCCACCCCTTGCCCGATCGCGGAAGCCGGTATACTCTTTCGATGATCAAGGGGGATTCTATGGAACGGGGATTCGCGGTAATTTCTGCATTGGGAACCGACAGGGTCGGCATCGTCGACGACATCACGGCCGTCCTCGTCGAGAAAAAGTGCAATATAGAGGAAAGCCGCATGTCCCTCCTCGGCGGGGAATTCGCGATCGTCATGCTCGTGTCGGGCGAAGGACCGATCCTGGACGGCCTGATCCCGGAGCTCGCCGGCGTCGGGGCGCGCATGGGTCTCCACATCGAGGGCAAGCGCACCAACGCGCCGACCCCGCAGGGCGGCCTCCCCTACGTCATCGAATCGACCTCGCTCGACACCCCCGGCATCCTGCACTCGGTGACGGCCCTGCTCCGCGGCGAGAAAATCAACATCGAGGATCTCGAGACCGAAACGACGGCCGCCCCCTGGACGGGAGCCCCGATGTTCCTGATGAGGTTGAGGGTCGTCGTTCCCCAGTCGACCAAGATCGCGACCCTGAGGCGGGAGATCGAGGGCCTCGCCGAGAAGCAGGACCTCGACATCAAGCTCTACCCCGCCGCTCCCGGCAGGCAGGAGTAGGCCGCTCAAGCCGCTCTGGCGAGCAGGCTTGAGCCCGACACGGTTTCAGGGACGACTTGAACGCTCCGACGAGCAGGCCTCGAGCCTGGCGATCCACTCTGCCGCGCTCGCGTCGCTCGGCATCCTCCAGTCGCCCCGCGGGGAGAGGCTGACGCTTCCGACCTTGGGGCCGTCAGGCGTGCAGGAGCGCTTGAACTGCTGGGCGAAAAAGCGCCGGTAGAACACCCCGAGCCACTTCACGATCGTCACGCGGTCGAAACGCCCGGCGAATGCCCGCTCCGCCAGGAAGAGCAACTTTTCGGGACCCGAGCCGAACCTGATGTGGTAATAAAGGAAAAAATCGTGGAGATCGTAGGGGCCCACAATGTCCTCGGTCTTCTGCCGGATCTCGCCGTTCTCGGCGGGAGGAAGGAGCTCGGGACTGATCGGAGTGTCGACGATGCGGCGAAGGACGTCGCCCGAGGCCCTGTCGGCCACGTTGTCCGCGACCCATTCGACGAGATAGCGGACGAGGGTCTTGGGCACCGAGCAGTTGACCGCGTACATCGACATGTGATCCCCGTTGTAGGTGCTCCAACCCAGGGCCATTTCCGAGAGGTCGCCCGTGCCGATGACGAGGCCCCCCGAGGCGTTCGCGATGTCCATCAGGATCTGGGTTCGCTCCCGTGCCTGGACGTTCTCGTAGGTGACGTCGTGGACGGCCGGGTCGTGGCCGATGTCGGCGAAATGCAGCAGGCAGGCCTTCTTGATGTCTATGTCGCGGATCGTCGCGCCCAGGGATTTCATCAGTTCGAGGGCGTTGCCGTAGGTTCCGTCGGTCGTCCCGAAACCGGGCATCGTGACCGCGACGACCTCCGAACGGGGACGCTTCAGCAGGTCGAGGGTTCGGACGGCGACGAGCAGGGCAAGGGTCGAATCGAGTCCGCCCGAAATGCCGACGATGACGGATTTCACCCCCGTGTGCTCGATCCGTTTCGCCAGGCCGGCCGTCTGGATGGCGAAGATCTCGGCGCAGCGATCGTTCCTTTCCCCTAACGAACCGGGAACGAAGGGACGGGGATCGACACGGCGGGCAAAGGACTCAAGTCTCCATTCGGGAATGCCCACCGAGATCTCCCGCCAGGCGGACTCGGGAAGCGCGGCCTCGCCGTGGCCGAAACTCCCCTGCCTCGGCCTCTCGTTCTCGAGACGGGCGATGTCGACATCGGCGTAGGTCAGTTCCAGCGTGCGGGAAAAGCGTTTCGATTCGGCGAGCACCGAGCCGTATTCGGCGACGAGGGCGTGGCCGGAAAAAACCACGTCCGTCGTCGATTCGTGGACGCCGGAGGATGCGTAGACGTAGGCCGCGACGCACCGCGCCGACTGCTGAACGGCGAGTTCCCGGCGGTAGCCAGCCTTCCCGACCAATTCGACGCTTGCCGAGAGGTTCAGGAGAAGGACGGCCCCGGCCAGGGCCTGGCGGCTCGAGGGGGGAACGGGAACCCAGATATCCTCGCAGATCTCGATCCCGAAGACGAAGGAACGTGGGAACCGGAGACCGGACTCCCGGCTCTCGTCGGCTCCGCCCGTCCCCGGTTTCGCCCGGAAGAGGAGGTCGGTTCCGAAGGGGATATCGCCCCAACCGGCGATCTCGACCGTTCCCGGCCGTCCCTCGTTTCCAGGGGCGAACCAACGGGCCTCGTAGTATTCCTTGTAGTTCGGAATGTAGGTCTTCGGCACGACGCCCCGGATCGATCCGCCCTGGATCACGGCGGCGCAGTTGTAGAGCCGGCCAAACCTCCTGACCGGGAGCCCTACGACGATGGCCGACCCCAGCGAGGCGGTATCCACCGCGAGGCGGACGAGGGCCTCACCCGCGCGTTCGACCAGGATGTCCTGGAGAAAAAGGTCGGCGCAGGTGTAGCCGGTCAGGGAAAGCTCGGGGAAAAGGATGACCTGGGCACCGTTCCGGGCGGCCTCGCGAGAGGCGGCTTCGATGGCTGAGGCATTGAAGCCGACATCGGCGACGCGGAGTTCGGGGACGCAGGCGCATACGCGGGTAAAACCGTATTCCATGGTTCAATCATACGGTAAAGCCGGGCGGCCGGGCAAGCGGGAGGTCACCAGGGCCAGACGCCTTGACCATCGGGGATAATATCGCTACAAGCGAAAGCCATGGATAAATCTCAAGAACTTGGGACGGCCAGTATACCGTCCCTGCTCCTCAAATTCTCGATCCCTTCGGTCATCGGCATGCTCGTCGGTTCCCTCTACAACATCGTCGACCGCATCTTCATCGGCCGGGGCGTCGGACCCCTCGCCCTCGCGGGAGTCACGGTCGCCTTCCCCTTGATGCTCGTCCAGATCGCGTTCTCAGTCCTCGTCGGCGTCGGTGCGACCTCGCTCATCTCCATCAGCCTCGGGGAGAAAAACCGGGAAAAAGCCGAGAGGGTCCTCGGAAACGGCTTCGCCCTCAACATGGTGATCTCGATCGTCCTTTCCGTCATCGGCATCGCCTTTCTCGATCCGCTCCTGCGGATGTTCGGGACGAGCGAGTCCATCCTTCCCTACGCCCATTCCTACACCCTCGTGATTCTCCTCGGAACGGTTTTCTCGACCATCAGCCAGGGGGTCAACAACTTCATCCGGGGAGAGGGAAATCCGAGGATCGCGATGGCGACGATGCTGATCGGTCCCGTCCTGAACATCTTCCTGTGCCCGCTGTTCATCTTCGTGCTCCATCTGGGCATAGTCGGCTCGGCCCTCGCCACCGTCATTTCCCAGGCGATCGGCGCGGGTTGGGTCATGTACTACTACCTTTCAGGCAAGAGCCTCCTCAAGCTGAGGCTCCGCAACATGAAACCCCAGGCCAGCATCGCCCTCGCCATCATTTCCATCGGTTCGGCCACCTGCCTCGGCGACCTCGCCACCTCCGTCATGAACGGGATCATGAACAGCCAGCTCGAGCGCTACGGCGGCGATCTCGCGATCACCGCGATGGGAATCGTGTTCGCGGTGTCCACCCTCTTCGTGCTGACCCTTTTCGGCATCAACATGGGGGTCCAGCCGATCATCGGCTACAACCTCGGCGCGAAACTCTACGACCGGGTGAGGAAGGCCGAGATCCTGGCCATCGCCGCGGCGACGGTCTTCGTCATCATTGGCTACGCGGTCATCCAGATCTTCCCGTCCAGCGTCGTCGCCCTTTTCGCGGGACGCGCCGAGGACATCCAGAAGGTCGGCGTCTATGCCCTGAGGCATTACTTCCTCGTGATGCCCCTTCTCGGCATCCAGATCGTCGGATCGGGCTATTTCCAGGCGGTCGGGAAACCGAAGCAGTCGGTGCTGCTCAGCCTTTCTCGGCAGATACTGATCTTCATCCCCCTGCTCTACCTCCTTCCCCTCGCCTTCGGACTCGACGGGATATGGAACGCCCAACCGACCGCCGACGTCATCGCCGCGATCCTCACGGCCGCCTTCCTCGTCCACGAGATGCGTTCGCTCTCGCGCATGTCGGCGAAAACCGCCGGAGCCTGAAAGCACGCAACGATGGATTTTTTTCCGGACGATTGTCCTTCCGGGATGATCGTCGTATAGTGATGGGGTAAGGGGAGTAGCTGGGACGCCGCAAGGCGTTTTGAACGGGTCGTCAACACGGAGTCCGCTGAAGGCTTCCGGTCCGTTCGCCCGATTTCGGAAACGGCAAGACCTTCGTCCTAGGGGACGAAGGTCTTTTTTTTAGCCAGGAGGCATCATGAAATTCGATCAGACGTCAGGGGAGGTCCTTTCCGAGCTCGGAACGAGGGCGGAATCCGGGCTTTCGGAGAGGGAGGCCGCGGACAGGCTCAAAACCTGCGGACCCAACCGGCTCGAGGCGAAGAAGGCGAAGTCCCTCATCCTTCGCTTTCTCGAGCAGCTGGCCGATCCGCTCATCTACATCCTGCTCGCCGCCGCCGCGGTTTCGGGAGCCCTCGGCGAGGTGTCGGACGCCCTCATCATCCTCGCCGTCGTCCTGATCAACGCCTTCGTCGGCCTGGTCCAGGAGTCCAAGGCGGAAAAGGCTCTCGAGGCGCTCAAGAAGATGTCCTCCCCGAAAGCCGCGGTCCGCCGCGACGGCTCAATCATCGAGATAGCCTCGGAGCTGGTGGTTCCCGGCGACATCGTCATGATCGACGCGGGCAGGATCATCCCCTGCGACTTAAGGTGGATAGAAACGGCGAACCTGAAGGTTGACGAGTCGGCGCTGACGGGGGAATCGGTCCCCGCCGAGAAGGACGCCTCGGCCATCCAGGAACGGGAGGAGGTTCCCCTCGGCGACCGCAGGAACTCGGGCTTCATGTCGACGGTCGCCGTCTACGGCCGGGGCGTCGGCGTCGCGGTCGGGACCGGCATGAAGACCGAAATCGGCAAGATCGCCGACCTGATCGGGGCGAACGAGGGGGAGGAGACCCCGCTCCAGAAAAAGCTCGCCGATTTCGGCAGGAAGCTCGGCACGGTCATCCTCGTGCTCTGCGGCTTCATGTTCGCCGTCGAGGCGGCAGAAACAGCCTTCAGGATCGGGGGGGTGCCCAAGGTGGCCGACCTCCTGGAGTTCTTCCTCGAGGCGGTGAGCCTCGCCGTCGCCGCCATTCCGGAGGGGCTGCCCGCCATCGTCACCATCGTCCTCGCCATCGGCGTGCAGAAGATGATCCAGCGGAACGCGATCGTGCGGAAGCTGCCCGCCGTCGAAACCCTCGGATCGGTCAACGTCATCTGCTCGGACAAGACGGGAACCCTCACCCAGAACCGGATGACGGTCCAGCGCCTCTCGGTCGACGGAATGACCTCCCCAGCCGGAACGCTCGACCCGAAGGACGCCGACGGACGGCTCCTGGTCGAGTGCCTCGCCCTCTGCAACGACGCCTCCTGTCCCTCGGGCAAATGCCAGGGAATCGGCGACCCGACCGAGGTCGCCCTGCTCGAGCTGGCGAAGACGGCAGGGTTTCCGCCCGCCGACCTCGCCTCGGCCCATCCCCGCGTGGCCGAAAAGCCCTTCGATTCGGTGCGGAAGCTCATGTCCACGGTCAACTCGTTCGGGAATGAATCCCTCGTGCTGACCAAGGGTGCGACCGACGTCCTCCTGGGCATCTGCACGGGCGTCCTCGAGAACGGAAAGGTCGTTCCGCTGACCGCGGAGCGCTCGGCTGCCATCCTCGCCCAGGCCGACGCCATGTCCCGCGACGCCCTTCGCGTCCTCGGCGCCGCCTACAAGCCGCTGCCGGCGGGTCCCGTCGACCCGGAAGCCCTCGAACGGGAGCTCTGCTTCATCGGCCTCGTCGGCATGATCGACCCGCCGCGGCTCGAGGTGAAGGATTCCATCGAGAGCTGCCGCCGGTCCGGAATCGAGACGGTGATGATCACGGGAGACCACCGGAACACCGCCTTCGCCATCGCCAAGGAGCTCGGGATAGCCCACGACGAGGGTCAGGTGCTCTCCGGCACCGACCTCGACGCGCTCTCGGATGCCGAGCTCGTCGAAAGGGTCGCGCGCGTGAGGGTCTTCGCCCGGGTATCCCCCGAGCACAAGGTCAGGATCGTCAGGGCCTTCAAGGCCTCGGGAGCCGTCGTCTCGATGACGGGGGACGGGGTCAACGACGCGCCCTCCCTCAAGGCCGCCGACATCGGCGTGGCCATGGG
>DBTK01000038.1:55552-56402 GCA_002307015.1 Spirochaetaceae bacterium UBA1318 | reverse complement strand
CAAGGGCGCCGCCGACATGATCCTGACCGACGACAACTTCACCACGATCGTGGCCGCCATCCGGGAGGGCCGGACGATCTACGCGAACATCCGCAAGTCGATCCTCTTCCTGCTCTCGTGCAACCTGGGCGAGATCATCGCCGTCTTCGGCGCCATCATGCTCGGCTGGGACCCGCCGCTCAAGCCCATCCACCTGCTCTGGCTCAACCTGATCACGGACGTCCTCCCGGCCCTGGCCCTCGGCATGGATCCCGGCGACCCCGGCGTCATGAATGAAAGGCCCCGCTCGCGGAACGAGAGCCTGTTCGCCCACGGCGGGGGACTCTTCACCGCCATCAACGGCATCGTCGTCGGCTTCATCACCCTCGCCGCCTTCAGGATAGGGCTTGCGGCCTACGAGGGCGGACTCATGCCGGCGCAGACGATGGCCTTCGCCGTGCTCAGCGTCTCCGAGCTCATCTACGCCTTCGCGATGCGCCACCCGCACAAGACCCTTTTCGAGGTCGGGTTCCTGGGCAATCCATGGCTGATCGGTGCGACGGTCGTCGGCATCTTCCTCCAGCTCATCATCATCATGGTCCCGGCCTTCGCCGCCGTATTCAGGGTCAGCCCGCTCGCCCTCACCGACTGGCTCGTCGTCACCCTTTTCGTCGTGACTCCCTTCGCCGTGAACGAAATCGCGAAGCTCGCGCTGCGCGCGGTCAGGGCGCGGAGAGCCTGACAAAAAAAACGGGGACCGTCCCGAAAGACGGCCCCCGCATCCGAATGCGAAAGAAAAGAGCGTTCTACTGCAAGAGCTGCATGACCTGCTGAGTCTTCTGGTTCGCCTGCGCGAGCATCGCGTTTCCGG
>DBTK01000038.1:927-55314 GCA_002307015.1 Spirochaetaceae bacterium UBA1318 | reverse complement strand
CTGCGCGAGCATCGCGTTTCCGGCCTGGGCGAGAATGTTGTTCTTCGTGTAGTCCACCATCTCGTTCGCCATGTCGACGTCCCTGATCCTGGACTCCGACGCCTGCATGTTCTCCGCCCCGACATCCAGACCCTTGATCGCGTGCTCGAGCCGGTTCTGGTACGCACCGAGGTCGGCCCTCTGCTTGCTCACCTTCTTCAGGGCCTCGTCGAGGCTCCCGATCGCGCGGTTCGCGTTGTCGGCGCTGGACAGGGAGATGATCGTGTCATCCCCGACGTTCTTGACCCCGAGTCCCTTGGACGTCATCGTCCCGATGTAGATCCGGGTCCGCTGATCCATGTTGGCGCCGATATGGAGCCACATGGAACCGGTGACCGCATTCTCGCCCGAGGGACGGGAAAAGCGGCCGGTCAGGATGTTCATGCCGTTGAACTGCGCATGGGAGGCGATCCGATCGAGCTCGCTGACCATCTGCGACACCTCTACCTGGATCATCATGCGGTCTTCCTGGGTATAGATGCCGTTCGACGCCTGAACCGAAAGCTCACGGGTTCTCTGGAGGATATCCTGGGATTCCTGGAGGTAGCCTTCCGCCGTCTGGATGAACGAAATGCCGTTCATCGCGTTTTTGGAGGCCTGCTGCAGGCCGCGGACCTGGGTCCGCAGTTTCTCGGATACGGCCAGTCCGGAGGCATCGTCGCTCGCGCGGTTGATGCGCATGCCGGAAGACAGCTTTTCCATGTTTTTCTGTACGTTACCGTTCGTGCTTTTTACCTGGCGGTCCGCATAGATTGCACTCATGTTGTGATTGATTATCATATGTCACTCCTTTGGTTCGATTTTGATCCGCCTTCTCTGGTGGACCTCGGCATCCCTGCCTATTTCTGATTGAAGTGCAAAGTCAGAACGCGCTTCCACACTCCTTTCTTCGCATACCTGGATGGGGGAACAATCCGTTCCCTTGTTCAAGTATCGGAATCTGGAAAAAAGGCTTAAGAGATTTGGTTAAAAAAATGTCGTGGATGAACCCGTGGGAATTTTGCCGCCCCGGGCGAGCTTGGAGACTGGGGGATAGGGCGGCTGAAGGTCAGGTTTCGAAGTACTCGACGGATCCGACGCAGCCTTGATCGGCGAGGGCCCAGACGGAGGCGCTGAACGCCACGATGGCGCAACTCGCCGTCGGGAGCTCCCTGGCGAGGGAAGGGGCGAGAAAAAAGAGAAGTTCCGATATTCCCGGATTATGGCCGCAGACGAAGATGGTGCCCCGGTCGAGGCCGGCCGTGCGGGCCGTCTCGAGGATGAATTCGGGTTCGGCATCGTAGAGCCCGTCGACGGGGCGGACGGCCCCGAAACCGAGAACGCCGGCGACGAGTTCGGCGGTGAGGACGGCCCGGGGCGCGGCGCTCGTGAGGAAAAGGTCGGGAAGGACTCCCGCCGCTTTCAGTTTGGATCCGAGGGCCTGGGCGGCGGCCATCCCCCGGGGGATGAGAATTCGGTCGAAATCGCGAAGCCCGGAACCCGCGGCTTCGGCCTTCGCGTGCCTGATGAGGACGAGGCGGAGAGTCGTCTCGGTCACAGGCCGATGTCCTTCGCGACAGCCTTCATCCCCCCGATGGTCTCGGCGATGACCCAGTCGAGATCGCGGCCCATCAGGCCTGCGCCCTTCTCGATCACCTCGCGGTTGACCCCGGCGGCGAAGCCGTTCAGCTTCCATTTTTTCTTCACCGATTTCGGCTCCATGTCGAGTACGCTCTTCGAGGGCCTTACCAGCGCGGTCGCGGTCACGAGGCCGGTGAGCTCGTCCACCGTGTAGAGGACCTTCTCCATGTCGCTCTCGGGTTTCACGTCCACGCAGAGTTCCCATCCGTGGCTCTGGACGGCCCTGATGTACTCCTCCGGCCAGTCCCGGGGCTCGAGGATCTCGCGGACCTTGACGCAGTGGGCATCGGGGTACATCTCCCAGTCCAGGTCGTGGACGAGGCCGACGATCCCCCATTTCTCGACGTCGCCGCCGTAGAGGGCGGCGAAATGCCTCATCGTTCCCTCGACGGCGAGGGCGTGATGGATCAGGTTTTCGGACTTGGTGAATTCCTTCAGGAGATCGAAGGCCTCGATGCGATCGGGCGAATGCGGCATGGCTCCTCCTTACATGGCCTGGGCGATGATGCACTTGAGATAGAGGGACTCGTCGTATCCGGCGAGGACGGGGTGGTCCTTCGCCTGGAAGCGCTGTTCGAGGATGCGGAGCGGCCGGTCGGCGTCGCAGGCTGCGTCCTTGAGCATCGAGAGGAACCGGTCCGGCCCGAAATAGTGGGAGCAGGAGCAGCTGACGAGGAAGCCGCCCTTCTCCAGGATCGAGATCGCCCTCAGGTTGATGTCCTTGTAGCCGCGGTAGGCCGCCTCGACCATCGCGCGGTTCTTGGTGAAGGCGGGGGGATCGAGGACGACGAGGCCGAACTTCCGTTTTCTCCTCTCGTAGGTGCGGAGGAGGTCGAAAACGTTGGCCGCCATCGTCTCGATCTTCGCCGGGTCGACGCCGTTCAGGGCGGCGTTCCGCTCGGTCATCGCGACGGCCGCCTCGGAGATGTCGACGGCTGTGACGCTGGCGGCGCCGTACTTGAGGGCGTGCAGGGCGAAAGAACCGGTGTGGCAGAAGGCGTCCAGAACGTTCAAGCCCTTGACGTACGGTTCCAGGGCCGCGCGGTTGTCCCGCTGGTCGAGGAAGTAGCCGGTTTTCTGCCCGCCCAGGAGATCGACCAGGACGGAAATGCCGTGCTCCTGCATGATGATCTCGCCGGGGAGGGTGCCGTAAAGGACGCCCTTCGCCTCGGGAAGGCCCTCGAGGGCGCGGACGGGGGCGTCGTTCCGCTCGACGATCGCGACGGGATCGAGGAGGTCGACCAGGATCCTGACGATGTCGTCCTTGAACCGATCCATGCCCAGGGACATGGTCTGGAGGCTGACGTAGCGTCCGACGCCGGGGGCGGCGGGGGGAATTCCCGAGGGCCTTGCGTCAGGATCCCGGGAGACGGAGCCGGCGGGAGCCGAAACCGGCAGGGAGACCGAGCCGGCGGCGGGCTTTCCCGCGTAGACGTCGACGACGAGTCCGGGAAGGAAATCGGCCTCGGCGAAGGCGAGCCGGAAGGATTCGCGGGAGATGTCGTAGGTCCGCTCGCGGAGGGCGATGGCCTCCCGGAGCCGGCGCTTCAGGAAGCCGGCGTCGATGCCGTCCTTTCCCCGGCTCACGATGCGGACCCGTATCTTCGAGGCCGGGTTGATGAAGCCCCTGCCCAGGTACTCCTTGCGCGCGCTCTCGACGTCGACCACGTCGCCGGGGGAGCATTCTCCCTCGACGCGGTCGATCTCGTTGTCGTAGACCCAGGGATGGCCGGCCAGGATGCGTTCGTCTTCGTTTCGTTTCAGAATGATTCTCGTCATAGCCCGCCAGCTTACCTTCAGCGCCGACTCACGTCAACGGCGACTTGCGCCTGACGATGAACTGGGTCCGCGGCACGCGCTCGAGGGTCTCGTACCGTTCCTGGAACAGGTCGTAGAAGAATTCCTGGACGCGGAACGGCGGATCATCCCGTTCGGGCGAAACCCTGCGGTACCTCCCGGAGGAATCGAGGACGTGGGCATGGGTATTGTCCCTGAAATAGGCGTGGAGGATCTCGAGGGTCCGCTGCTTCAGGTCGTCCTGCTTGATCGGGAACATCAGCTCGACCCGGCGTTCAAGGTTCCGCGGCATCCAGTCGGCGGAGGAAAGGTAGACCTCCTCGGCCCCGCCGTTGTTGAAGTAGAACATGCGCGCGTGCTCGAGGTAGCGGTCGACGATGCTCACCACGCTCACGTTCTCGCTCGTCCCCGGGACTCCGGGCACGAGCATGCAGATTCCCCTCACGTTGAGCATCACCCTGACCCCGGCACGCGATGCCCGGTAAAGGGCCTCGATCACGTCCGGATCGGCGAGGGAGTTCATCTTCGCCATGATGAGGCCGGGGGCCTCCTGGGTGCTCCGCTTCGCCTCCCGGTCGATCAGCGAGATGATGCGGTGCTTGAGCTCGATCGGCGACATCGACAGGAGCTTCAGGTGCTGGATCTCGGAGTAGCCGGTGATCGCGTTGAAGAACAGGGTCGTCTCGTAGGTGAGCTGGTCGTTCGCCGTGAAAAAGGCGAGGTCGGTATAGAGCCTGGCCGTTTTCTCGTTGTAGTTCCCGGTCGAGAGGTGGACGTAGCGCTTGATCCCCTCCGTCTCCCGCCTGACGATGAGCAGGGCCTTCGCGTGAACCTTGAGCTTGGCTATCCCGTACACGACGATGACGCCCGCGCGTTCGAGCTTGTTCGCCCAGTTGATGTTCTGCTCCTCGTCGAATCGGGCCTTGAGCTCGACGAGGGCGGTCACCTGTTTCCCCTTCTCGGCCGCCTGCTCCAGGGCCCGGACGATGGGGCTGTTTCCCGAGGTGCGGTAGAGGGTCATGCGGATCGCCAGGACCTGGGGGTCGACGGCCGCGTCCTGCAGGAGCTTGATGACCGGATCGAAGGACTCGTAGGGCAGGTGCATCAGGATGTCGCCCTTCTTGATCTCGTCCCAGAACGGGGCGTCCTGGGGAATCTCGCTCGGCCAGAGGCTCTTCCAGGCGGGGGCCTTCAGCTGGTCGAAGCCCTTCACCGAGGCGAGGGACATCAGGCCGCGGAGGTCGACGGGGCTCGGCACGACGTACACGTCGTCCTTCCCGAGGTCCAGCTCCCGGGCGAGGCGCTTCGTGAGGGCGGGGCTGTCGGTGCTCACGCAGATTCGGACCGGCCCCGATATCTGCCGGTCGGTGACGATCTCCTCCATAGCCTGGAGAAAATCCTCGTCCCTCTCCTCGTCGACGCCGAGGTCGGCGTCCCGGGTCACCTTGAAGATGCAGCTTTCCGAAATCGAGTAGCCTGAAAAAAGCTTGTGGCCGAAGCATCGCACCACGTCGTCGAGAAGGGCGAAGCACAGGTTCGACCCTTCGGCGGGAAGCCACAGGATGCGGTCGAGGCTCGGCGGGATCTGCACCACGGCGAGGTAGCGACCGTCGGCGGCCGCCTTTTCCATCGGCACGGTGGCCGGGAGGCATTCGTCCTTCACCCCCGAGGCCGGATTCTTCTCGAGCAGGAAGGCGGCGTGGAGCCTGAGGTTGCCGGTCGAGGGGAATTCCTCGCCCTCAATGACCTTGAGCGGGGTGAGGGTCGGGAACACCTCACGGTCGAAAACCGACTCGAGGAAAAGGAGCTGCTGGGCCGAGTATTTTTCCGGCCTCACGAGCGAGAGCCCCTCGGCCGCGAGGGCCGGAAAGATATCGTCGAGCAGGACCGAGTACTGAAGGGCGGTGATCTCCTTCGACCGCTTTGCGATCGCCGAGAGCTGCTGCTCGGCGGTAAGCCCCGCGGGATCGGGAACCGAGGCGGCGCCCTTGAGCATGCGCTTGATCGAGGCCACGCGGACCATGAAGAACTCGTCGAAGTTCGACGAGACGATGCACAGGAATTTGAACCGCTCGAGCAGCGGGGTCGAGGCCTGGAGCCCCTCGTCGAGGACGCGGGCGTTGAACTCGAGCCACGAGAGATCGCGGTTGAAGAAGGGCGATGCCCCGGACGCCGTCGAAGCCTCGTCCTCGCTTTTAGACTTGCCGTGTTTCCTTATCATACGAACCTTTTCATGAGAGGATGACCTTGTACCCGAAAACCTCCTCGAAGAGGTTCGCCTTGTCGGCGAGCCCCATCTTCTCGAGGGTGAGGTCGTGAAATCCGGGCGAGTGCAGGATGACCGTGTCTTCCCGCTTTTCTATGGTAAAATCGGCGACCCGCTGGGAATGTCCGCGGTCCAGGGCGTCGGCGACCCGGAGCAGAGCCGAAAGCTTCAGGACGATGATCCGGTCCTCCCTCGGCAGCGAGGTGAAGGTCATGTGGGCCGAGGAAGGAAGGGATTTCCGGTGGTACCGGGCGATGTTCGCGACGATCGTCAGGTCGTCGCGGTGGAGGCCGAAGATCTCGGAGTTGAGCACGATGTACTGGCTGTGCTTCTGGTGGCCCGAGGTGCGGACGTAACGCCCGATGTCGTGCAGGATGCTCGCCACCTCCAGAAGGAGGCGGGCGTGACGGTCCAGACCGTGCTCGACCTTGAGGTCGTCGAAGAGCTTGAGGGCGAGGTGGGCGACGTGGAGGGCGTGGGGCTCGTCGAAGTGGTATTTCCGCCCCAGGCTCACCGCCGAGGCGATGACCTGGCTGTAGAACTCCTCCTGGACCTCGAGGTCGGGTCCCCCGACCATGCTGATGAGGAGGCCCTCCCGGATCGAGACGTTCGGGACGATGAGCTGGTCGGCCGAGGTCCCGTTCAGGAAGAGGCGGTAGACCAGGAGTCCCGGCATCAGGGTCTCGGCCTCGTTGTACGGGATGCGCAGCCGGCTCACCAGGTCGTCGACGGAAAGCCCCCGGTGCTCCTCGATGAAGCGCTCGAAGGCCTCCTTGTCGATCACGGAGTAGAGTTCGCTCTCCTCCCGTCCGACCCGCTGGGCGACGAGCCTCGCGTCCGAACCGATGGCGATGAAAAACCTGACGCTCTGGAGCAGCATCTCCGAGCTCAGCATGTCGATCGTCGTCCTGACGTTCTCCTGCAGGAAGCGGAGGAGGTACTTGCTCGAGCCGAGGGCGGCCGCGACCTGCTGGTAGATCCTGATCGTCCCGATCCGGAGCGAGTGGGCCGCGACCATCTTTCCCCGGTGGAGGAGCATGATTTCGGTGCTGCCGCCGCCGACCTCGATGATGATCGAGTTCGTCCTGATGGTCTGGGGCTTCAGGTCCCGGATCGCGTCCTGGACCGCGAGGTACATGAGATGGTTCTCCTCGATGCCTTCGACGATGTTGATGCGGAAACCGGTATGGAGGGCGACGCGGTCGACGAAGGTGTCCCGGTTTCTCGCCTCGCGAAGGGCGCTCGTGGCGATCACCTTGATCTGGTGGTCGGGAATCTTCCAGCCCTTCAGGAGCTCCTTGAAGCCGTTGAGTATCCTCAGCGCCTCGAGCATAGAGTCGCGCGAGATGATGCCGGTCGTGAACACGTCGCGCCCGAGGGAGACGGGACGTCCCGCCCGGTCCAGGATGCGCCATGTCCCGTTTTCCGCCGTTTCCGCCACGATCATCCGGAGACCGGTCGAACCGATCTCGATGGCGGCGATGATATGCTTTCCGTTGGTCATGGGGCCTACTTCGTCTCCTCTCGCGCGATGCATGCGGCGCCTAGGGGTACGGCGAGTTCCTTGAGCTCGGAAAGCACGACGGTAACCGATTTCGCGATGCCTGCCATGAGGTGGCCCTGCATGGAGGCGCGGGCTGTCTCGAGGTAGGGCATTCCGATCCGGTCGACGAGGCCGCCGCCGAGGACGATGAGTTCGGGATTGAGGATGTTCACGAGGTTCGCCATGCCCACTCCCATGTGCCAGGCGGACCTCTCGATGATCTTGCGGACGTTCGGATCGTTTTCCTTCAGGCCGAGCTCGAACATCTTGCTCTTGTAGAGCTTGAAATCGCTCCCCGCCTGCTTGAAGACGGAGGGCATGTTGCCCGCCGAGGCGAGGGCGACCGCATCCTTCGCCATGGCCGTCCGCGACGAGAAGGCCTCGAGGCAGCCGTACTGCCCGCAGCCGCAGAGGGGGCCCCCCTCCATGATGATGAGATGGCCGACCTCGCCGGCGTAGCCGGAGGCGCCGCAGTAGAGCTTCCCGTCCAGGATGATTCCCGCGCCGATCCCGGTTCCGACGAAGATGCCGGCCATGTGCTTCTTGCCCTTGCCGGCCCCCCGCCGAAACTCGCCGTAGGTTCCCGCGTTCGTGTCGTTCTCCAGGAAGACGGGAACGCCCCATTTCGCCTCCAATTCCTTCTTCATCGGGTACTGGAAGAGCCCCATGTTCGGGGTGCTGATGACGATGCCCGCCGCCCGGTCCACCGGGCTCGGCACGCCGATCCCGGCGCAATTCACCCGGTCGAAGGCGATGCCGGCCGTCTTCAGGGATTTCCTCACCGTCGCGTCCATCGCCTCGAGGATGACCGCCGGATCGCCGTCCGGGGGAGTCCTCGCCTTTTCCTGGGCGATGACCTTATAGTCGGCGTCGAACACGACGCTCAGCATCTTGGTCCCGCCGAGGTCGAATCCGATCGTGTATCGTTTGTCGTTGTCCATGTCCCCCCCCGAATGCGGCCCGTCGGCCGTTTCATCAATCATAGCCGATTTCCGTTCCCCTTTCAAACCTCGTCCGACAAATTGACGGACCAGCCCATACTTGATAGGATCGTTCGAGCCGCAAGGCGGGGAGACCTTCCCGGATGATCAGGAACTATTTCAGCAATATACCCGATTTTAATTATTCGAACTTCAAGTACCTTTTCGACGACGTGACCCGACTCTATGTTGATTCGCCGGCCTTCAGGATGAAGGGCCAGGGCAACGCCGACTATTCGGTCTGGACCTACGGACGGATGAGGGCGGAAACCTACGCGCTCGCCTCCTGGTTCCGGTCCCGGGGCCTCGTCAAGGGCGATGCGGTCGGCATCCTCTCCGAGAACCGGCCCGAATGGGCCTTCGCCTACTTCGCCGCCGTCGTCTCTGGCCTCGTCGTCGTTCCCATCGACGCCATGCTCGAGGCCGACTCGGTGCGGAACAACGTCGTCGATTCGAAACTCCGGCTGCTCTGCTACTCGTCGAAGCAGGAAGCGAAGCTTGCGAGGGTCAGGGAGGACACGGCCCTTTCGGCCTTCCTCTGCCTCGACGAGCCCCTCGCGCCGGACGCGGCCCGGTACGCTGACGTCATCGGAACCGAGACGGCGGCCGACCTGCCCGGCTACGGCGACATCAAAAGCGACGACGTCGCGGCGATCATCTTCACCTCGGGCACCACCGGCATCGCGAAGGGAATCCAGCTGACCCATCGGAACATCATCGCGAACATCAACGCCGCAATCCAGGCCCTTCTCGTGGATTCGACGGACGTCTTCATCGGCATCCTGCCCTTCCACCATACCTACGCCTGCACCTGCTCCCTCCTCGCCCCGCTGACCGTCGGCGGATCGATCACGATATCGGAGCGGGTCATCGCCAAGGTGATCATGAGCCGGATCGCCGAAACCGGCGTCAGTTTCTTCATCACCGTGCCGATCATCCTCGACAAGCTGAAACAGGGTATCGAGACGAAGCTCAGGGACCTTCCGTTCGCGAAGCGGGGCTTCATCTTCATACTCCTCGCCATGTGCCAGTTCTTCGGCACGAAGCCCCACTGGATGATAGGCCGTCGGGTTTTCGGGAGCCTGAGGAAGACGGCGGGGATAGACACGGTCCGCATGATCGTTTCAGGCGGCGGCCCCCTCGCCCCCCAGACGGCCGACTTCTTCGAAGCCCTCGGCTTCGTCGTCGTCCAGGGCTATGGGATGAGCGAAAACTCCCCCCTCATCTCGGTCAACGTCGAGCGCCACCGGGACAACCGTTCGGTCGGCCTGCCGGTAAAGTACGCCGAGGTCCGCATCGCGGAAGCGGGGGCCGACGGGGTCGGCGAGATCCAGGTCCGCTCCCCCTCGGTCATGAGGGGCTACCTCGACGCCCCCGAGGCGACTGCCGAGGCGATAACCGCCGATGGCTGGCTCCGGACGGGGGACCTCGGCTACATCGACCGGCGAGGATTCATCTATATCACGGGACGGAGCAAGAACATCATCGTCACCGAGGGCGGCAAGAACATCTATCCCGAGGAGATCGAACAGAAGTTCGTCGGCTCCCGGGTCGTGCTCGAGGTGCTGGTGCTCGGCAGGAAGATCCGTCCGAATTCGGGCGGCGAGGACGTCATCGCGGTCTGCGTTCCGGACTGGGAATCCATCAAGGCCGACTATCCCGAGGCCTCAATATCGATGGAATTCGCCCGAGAGCTGATACGGTCCGAGGTTGAGGAGATCAACAAGACCCTGCCGCCGTACAAGAAGATCACCGACCTGATCATGAGGGAAACCGAGTTCGAGAAGAACTCATCCCGGAAGATCCGCCGCTTCCTCTACCGCGAGTACTCGAAACCGGTGGCCCGCTAGAGTTTGTCGATCAGCATCGAGCATTTGCCGGAGGGGATCGGGAGGGTTTTTTTCTTCTTGCCGAGGATGTTTATCGTAAAATAGTAGAGTTTTTCGGATTCCATGTGGATTTCCCAGCCCCGACCCGACTTGTTCGACAGGATCGTGATCATGTTCCGCTTGAGCGAGAGGTTCTCGATCCCCATGATCTCGAGGTTCGGGATGATCCAGTCGACGGTCTTTCTCGGCAACGAGATGGCGAGGCCCACGACGTTCTCGATCATCAGGGCCACGGTCGAGAGCCCGGCGAAGGCCAGGTACTGGGCTCGGGGGAATTCCTCCTTCCCGGTCCAGAGCGCCTTGCCGTCCTTCTCCGGCAGGTAGGCCTCCCAGAGGCTGATACCCTTCGTGTTCTCGCCGTCGGGGGCCGCGGAGTCCAGGATGTAGTAGAGGTGCCTGATCGCGCAGTCCCGCGCCAGCTCGTGGCGATCGTAATGCTCGAGGCCCTTGATGATCATGAACGAATACTGGGGAAACACCGAGCCGCGATAGCCCTCCCCATCGGGGGAATAGCCCTTCTCGTTCGCGGCGAGGCTGGGGAAGGGATGCTTGGTTCCGAAGCTCTTGGGATCGGTCAGGTGGGCGATCAGGGCCTCGGCCTTGTCGTCGTTGGGAATCTCGGCGAGCAGGGGCCAAAAACCGGCTATCGTCTTCACCTTCACCTGTTTCTCGCTCTTGTCGATGTCGTAGTAGAATCCATCGTCGGCGTTCCACATCAGCCCGTTGATGCGGGTCTTGAGCGAGAAGTAGTTGCGCTTGTACTGGAAGCTGATTTCCTTGTCGTTCAGGATGTCGCCCAGGGCCGACATGTAGAGGGCGTTGATCGCCATGCCGGTGTTGAAGTCGATATGGTAATAGGCGGCTTCCCGGGGGGAATTGGTCATGCCCGTCGCGGCCAGCGGAACCGCGTAGAGGCCGTTGGGTTTCTTGAAGGTCGCGTCGATCCAGGCCCAGTACTTGAGCAGGACGGGCATCACCTCCTTGATGCGCTTCTTGTTGGCCGTCTTGTGGTAGAGGTTGTATTCGGCCCAGGCGAACAGGGGCATGCCGATGCCCTCGGGGTTATCCCGGGTGAAGACCGGCTGGCCGGTCTGGATGTCGTAGCTGCAGCGGATCGCGCCGTTCTCTTCCTGCTTGCCGTAAAAGGCATCGAGGCCGGGGTTCGGCAGATAGATGCGGTTCGAGTACACGAGAAAAAAACTGGCGAAAATCGTGTCCAGCTGGTCGATCGTTGCGCTGCCCGGATGGTTGAAGAACTTGCCTTCAAGCCCGCTTCCCTTCGGTCCAACGGTCCAGTAATCCTGGATCCATGCCCAGGTTTTGTCGTACAGGTCGACAAAGTCCTGGTCGTAGAAATGAACTTTCGGGAAATCGCGCTTATTCACAAAATCTCCTTAACAACAAGCAACGCGTAAAATAAAATTGTACCATGCCTGATAAAAAATGCAATAGAATTCTCATAAACAGCGTACCGTTCGGCACGGTTTTCATCCGTTTTCGTCGCATTTCACCGGTATGCATATATTCTAACCAGACTAACATAGAATGTCAAATAAATCTAATTCAGTCCCGGCGTTTTTCGGATTTTTTCCTTACTTGACAGAGAGTAGTGACCATGCAATGATCAAAATGACTTTTTTTTCAAAAGCGGGAGACTACGGTGAACCAGTCCTTTATCAGCCTCGAGGTGCGTGTGTTGCTCGAGACGGGCACGAAGACCTTCTGTTCATGCAAGTACCGCCCCGACGGAACGGCGGATACCTGTGCGGTTTGCCGGAAGGAAGCAGATGCAATTCCCGCATTGAACGGCGATGCCGCCTACATGGGCTATCTGATCGCCCAGGCCCTGGACTGCACCCTGATCAAGGAAGTGCTCTACGAGCGTTTCTCGGGCACCCCGGAACTCCCCCCGGGCTACGCCTTGTCCCACGTTTCGGCCAAGATCGCCGTCGGCGGCTACATCGACTGCGTGTTCCACAAGAAGGCGCGTCGGATCAGCATCAAGGAAATACGGATCGAGGAGGACGCGGGCCGACTCACCCATTCGGGGAGCGCCACCAGGATGGACTACAGCCACGCCGGCATGCCCAGCCTCCGGATCGTCACCGAACCCGACATCGAGATCGGCGAGGAGGCGGAGGTCTTCCTGAGAAACCTTCGCCGCTCCCTCCAATACCTGGGGATCGATCTCGGCCTCGCCCCGGAAAACGCCATTCGCTGCAACGCCCACGTCGCCGTAGGCCCCTCCCTCGAGGACGCCGCGGCGAGCGTCAAGCTGAGGAATCTCAACTCCTTCAATTTCGTCCGGAAGTCGATCAATTACGAGATCGCCCGACAGGACGAGATCCTGGAAAACGGCGGAACCGTCCTCTCGGAAAGCCGGCTCTGGAACGAAACCAAGAACATCACCGAAAGCTTCCAGAAACGGAAGAACGAGAACAAGAACAAGTACAACCTCATCCAGGGGGTTCCCCCCTTCATCCCCGAAGCCGAAACCCTCGACCAGGCCCTCGAGCGGAAGATCGAGTTGCCCGAGCACCGACGGTCGCGGTTCATGAAGGAATACGGGCTCTCGATGAAGCTCGCGAACACCATCTGCGACGAAAGGCTCAGGGCCGATTTCTTCGAGAACACGGTCGCCTGTGGGGCCGATCCGGTCATCGCGGCCAACTGGATAGCCACCGACATCCTCAAGATACTCAAGCGCGAGGACATGAACCTCGATTCCTGCCCCCTCACCCCGACGAGGCTCGCCCAGCTCATCACCCTGGTCCAGGAGAAGCGCATCCATTCGAAGATCGCGAAGCAGACCCTCCAGCGGGTTTTCTACGACGACAAGGATCCCATCGCGATCATCCAGGACAGGAAGTGGGAGCAGATCACCGACAAGGAAGTCCTGAAGGAGATGATCGACGGCGTCCTCGCCGCCTACCCGAAGGAAGTGGAGGTGATCCGCTCCGGCGATTCCCGCCCGATGCAGTTCATGATCGGCCAGATCATGAACAAGACCTCGGGGCTCGCCGAGCCGGGCCTCGTCCGGGAGATCTTCAAGGAGACCCTCGACCTTTCCTTCGTGTTCGTGCTGTCCATGGGCGGGGCGATCACCGGGGTCAGGCTCGCCGACGGGGTCATCGTACCCGGCGACGAGCACGCGGTCCGAGCCCTCCTCGACGACGAGGCCCTGCTCTCCAAGGTCCGCTACGAGGACGTCTCGGTCGGCCGGCTCTTCTCCGAGGAAACGGCCCCGGAGGATTGGGCCTCGCTGATCGTCGCCATCGCGGCCAAGCTCGCCTCGGGCAACGCCTCGGGCATCGTCATCACCCACGGAACCGACACGCTGAGCTACACGGCCGCCCTCATGTATTGGCTTTTTCCCGACGCGACGGCGCCCATCGTCCTCACCGCCTCCTCGAAGGCGCCGGGGGAATCCCCCGAGGCGAAGCAGAATCTGCAGAAGGCGATCCGCCTCGCGATCGAGAAGACCTCGGGCGTCTACGTGGTCATGGGCGACCGCGTCCTCTCCCCCCTGAACCTGAAATTCGAGCGCGCGGCCCCGGAGGGGTTCCGCAACTGGAACCTGCCGACGCCCCTGTTCTCGGGCACCTCCCTCGTGCCGGGGATCCTCGATGCCGACAAGTACGTCCTCACCCAGCTCCTCGAGGACGCGGTGAACCAGATCTACCTCTGTAGGGTCTATCCCGGCATGAGGGGAGATTTCCTCGTCCCGATCATCAACGCCGGGGTCAAGTACATCATCCTCGAGCTCTACGACACGGGAACGGCCTCGCTCCGCGATACCCCCTACTCGCTCAAGAGCGCCTTCGAGTACGGCAAAAAGCACGGGGTCAGGTTCTTCTGCACCTCCCAGCAGGAGAGCATCGTCGACTTTTCCCAGTACATCACCGCCCACCGCATCTGGAAGGAAGGGGCCGTGCCGATGGGAAACCTGACGACCGAATCGGTGTTCAGCCGCTACCTCGCCGCCTCCCTCATCGCCGAGTCGGAGGACGAACTGATGACCTTCATGGAAGGCGACGCCGAGTAAATCGAGGGAACCCCTCCGCTTCGCGCCCCAGTCACTTTCCGGCGGGCTTGTGAAGCCGTCCGCTACAGGTGGAATACCTTTTTCAGGTCGACCCTCTTCGTGATCCTGACGTGCAGGTAGAGCAGCAGGAGCGAAACCGGTATCAGCACGAAGGCCACGATCACGCTCCAGCTCAGCCTGAATGCCCCCGTCTCGTTCAGGTTCACGATGGCGTCGATGCCGGCGCAGAGCGCGGCGATGCCGAGAAACACGAAGGCCGCGACGTTGAGACCCTTCCGCTTCGCGGTCGCGGAGAGGACGGCGACGGCGACCAGCACCCCCACCGCGAGAACGGTGACGGGAAGCCCGTAGGGCAGGAACCAGGTGATCCTGCCGTCGAAGGCGTCCATCAGGAAGACGAAAACGACAGTCGCGGGACCGAGCACCGAAAACACGAGCCAGGGCCTTCCGTAGAGGAAAACCGGCATGGAAAGGCAGAGCCAGAGGTAGACGATGGCGGCCGCGGGATAGACCGACCAGCTGAACCCCCGGTCCAGCAGGAGGTCGATCAGGAGCAGCACCGCCAGGGAGACGCCGAGGAACACCGTCGCCACCTCGAGGGCCATCTTGACCCGTTCGCGCAGGGGCAGGACGGCCGAATCGGGATTGATCACCTGGTCGGGCCAGGGCTTGAAAACGGGCCTCCCCCCCTCGTCGAAGCGCTGGATCGGCAGTCCGCAGAGCGGACAGGACTCGACCCCCTCGTCGACCTCAACCCCGCATTTTGAACAGTACGGCATGATTCACCTCACTCATTCGATTCGATCTTGACCGGTATGCCCATTTTCACCAGCCGGGCAAAGAAAAGCCGCTCGACCTCCCGCTCCCGTATCATCGAACCGAAGGTGATGTGGAGGGAATCCCCATAGGACACGACGGTGCAGTTCGTCCTCGTGATCGGTGCCGGGGCCGGGACGAAATCGAAGCGTTTCACCCGGGCGGCCATCTCGGGCGGGAGATCGACCCGGCCCAGGTTCGAGAGGCAGCCCGAGTAGAGGTCCTCTCCGAGCTTCCGGTAGAGGAGCCTTCCGCCGACCTTCTTCATGAAAAGCGGGATGAGCCTGATCGCCGGGGCGACGGCGCCGCGCAGGTTTCTCGCGATCTGCTGGGAGAGCTGCTTGGCCGTGTTCTGGAACCTCATGCCCCCGTGGACGGCGGCGACGATCTCGGCGAACTCGTAGTGGCCCAGGCGGCAGTCGATGCCGGGGATCACGTAGAGGGAGAAATTCCTCAGGGTCTTCGAGGGAAAGAGCCTTCTCAGGTTCACCGGTATCATCAGCTTTATGGAGCGCCCCAGGTTGAACCGATCGATCGGATCGAGGCTTTCCCTGATGTCCTGCAGGGCGGCGATGTGGACGCTCGTGAGGAATTCCGTCAGGGACGCATCGAAGGAACGCGCCTTGGCCAGGATGACGGGAAGCGGGACGATGCCCGTCGTGACCCGGTACTCCCCGACCGGCAGAAAGACGCAGGGGACATGGAAGGCCCGCGACTCGTGGGGAGGTCCGGGGAGGCTCCGGTCGCCGCATCGCCTGAAGGCGTCCTCGAATTCCTCCGGATCGATGGGATCGTCCGGCCTGAAAATCCCCGGGGTCTCGGGAACCTCGGTGCCCGAGAGGCGGAGGTACTCGGCGATGAGGCTCTTGAGGAAGGTCATCGCCCCGGTCCCGTCCGAGATGATGTGGGAGAACTCGACGGCGATCCGATTGTCGTAGGCCCTCACCCGGAAAAGGTGCCTACCCCGGGAGCGGATTCGGATGCCCGTGTTCGGATACCGGGAATCGGCCATCACGAGGGGAGGATCGCGGAGCAGCTCGAAGTAGTACCAGAACACCCCGGCGTGGAGGTCGACGTTGAAGTACGGGAACCGCGGGCACAGGCGCGTGAGGGCGTCCTGGAGCCTGCCGGCGTGGATCGGGGCGTCGAGCGAGGCCGAGACCCTGAACAGGGTCGAAACGTTCGCCGACGCGATGGTGGGAAAAAGTATGGCCGCGTTGTCGAGGCGGAACCAGTCGCCCCGCCAGGCACGGGAGGGACGCCGCAGACGGACGGGTCCGCTCCCCCAGGTCCCCGACGCGGTCCTCTCGGCGCTCATGGGTTTTCCTCGGAATCGGTTCGCCGGCGGAAGGCGGGAATGCGGTCCCAGAGCTCCGAAACCAGGATGCCCGCGAGGATGGCGAGGCCGCCGGCCGACTCGATGGGGGTGAGCCTCTCCCCCATCGTCGCAACCGCGAGGGCGCAGGAAACGAGGGGCTCGAGGGCGTAGATGATGACGGCCCGGGTCGGGGTCGTGTAGGGCTGGAAACGGTTCTGGACGGCCAGCGCGAAGCAGCTCGCGCCGATCGCGAGGTAGAGGAGGGAAAACCACATCCTCCCGTCCAGCACGATGAACGGCTTCTCGAGAAGGGGGGAGCAAATTCCCGACAGCAGGGCGACGGCGACGATCTGCACGAAGGTAAGGACCATCGTGTCGCTCCTGCGGTTGCAGATATCCATCAGCACGATGTTGAAGGCGTAGAAAAAGGCCCCGGCGAGGTTCAGCCAATCCCCCGCGTTCATGCCCCCTCCCTCCGGATTCGTGAAGAAGTACATGCCGACGAACACGACGGCGAGACCGGCAATGTTCGCGGCCCCGAGCCTCTTCCCGGTCATCAGAAGCTGGAGCGGGGGAACGAAAAGGGCGAAGGTGTAGGTGATGAAGGATGCCCGGGACACCGAGGTGTACTTGATGCCGACCGTCTGGAAGGCGTAGCCGAGAAAGAGGAAAATCCCCAGAAGGGCCCCGCGGCCGAGAGCGGCGGGATCGATGTTCGCCCTCGAACGGTAGAGGAGGGGAAGGAAGGCCACGGCCGCGAGCGAGAACCTGACGCAGAGGAAGAGGAGGGGGCTCGCGCCCGAGAGCGAGGACTTGGTGAACACGAATGAGGAGCCCCAGAGGACGGTGATCCCGATCAGGTAGAGTTCGGCGCGGATTCTGCTCGGCTGTCGCATAGGGTAAGGTATCCCCTATGGATGAGAGGGTCAAGAACGTCCGTTCCCTCAGAACCGCCGCTCGAGGAGACGGGTGACGAGGAGCTCCAGGTCGTCGCGGTTCGCCGAGGGGGGAAGCCTTCCGATCTCGCGGAGGGCCCGGGAGGTGTAGCGCCCCGCATCCGCCCTCGCCGCTTCGATTCCGCCCCGTTCCCTCACCAGGGAGACGACCTTCGCGATGGCCGCGTCGGAAAGCTCGCCGCCGGCAAGGAGGCGGGCGAGGTCCCCGTCGTCGCCCGCGAGGGCATAGACGAGGGGCAGGGTGCACAGGCCCTCGCGGACGTCGAGGCCGATCGGCTTGCGGAGCAGGTCGGCCGAACCCTCGTAGTCCAGGATGTCGTCGATGATCTGGAAGGCTATCCCGACGTCGTAGCCGACCCTCCTCAGGATCTCGGCCGTCCTCCTGTCGCAATCAGCCTCGACGGCCCCGACATGGCAGGCGAGGGAAAAGAGCATCGCCGTCTTTCCGGCAATCATCCTGACATAGCGCCTGACCGAAGGCGAGGGCCTGAACCTCTCCTCGTCCTGCTCGATCTCGGCCGTGCAAAGCACGTCGATGACCCTGGCGATGCGTTTCGCGTTTTCCGGCGAGGTGTATTCGGCCGCGAGAAGGAAGCAGCGGGAAAGGAGGAAATCCCCGATCAGGACCGAGTCCTTCATCCCGTACCTGGTGTGGAGGGTCGGATTTCCCCGGCGGACCGGACTGTCGTCGATCACGTCGTCATGGATGAGGGTCGAGACATGGAGCATCTCGAGGGCGGCGGCGAGCGGCAGGATCTTTTCCCGCCTGAACCTGCCGAACCTCGCGGAGAGGATGAGAAAGGCGGGGCGGAGCATCTTGCCGTCCCCCGAAATCAGGGAATGGAGGCCCTCCGCCACCGTACCGTTCCGATGCTTTACGCTGTCGAGCATGATTCCGTTCACCGCGCTTAATTCCTCGCGCAGTGACGGAATCTCGTCCCAAAGAACGGTCATCAGCCGGCTTTACTTCGTCGGCTCGTCGAGATAGAGGTGCCGCTTCCTGGCGAATTTCGTGCCGTTCCACAGCCGTTTGAAGAACGGCACGGACCAGCAATCCAGCCCGAAGGCCCGTCCCGCCCCTCCCATCATCAGTATCCCGGCGAAAAAGAACCAGGCCTGATTCCAGGCGAAAAGCCCTGAGAGGGTGAAGACCAGGCACATCCCGATCGAGATCACGGCGGCCCACCAGGTGAAGAAACCGCCCAGGAGCCCGAGCCCGACGATGGCCTCGGTTATCACGATAAAGACCTGGAGCGTGCTATAGGGCATCTGGGCGAAGAGCCCGTCCATGAACACGTGACGGAACCAGACGACGATGCCGGCGTCCGGCGAAAGGATGGACTTCGTCGTATCAAACCAGGTGTAAGCCGCTTTCGCCGCGTGGCCAGCCGCCTGCCCCGCTGCTGCGGTGGCGGCGGCCGTCGCGTCGGCGCCTCCCGCGGCGGCTTGTCCCGTCGCCGCGGTGACGGCCTGAACGGCCGCGCCGGCTGCCTGGGTCGCAGCCGCGGTCGCGTCGGCCGCGTACTTGGCGCCGGTCTGGACGGCGGCTCCCGCCGCCTGGGTCGCCGCGGCGGTGGCATCGGCGGCGGCCGGAGCGGCGGCTGCGGCCTGGGTCGCGGCGGCGGTCGCATCGGCCCCCGCCTTCACCCCGGCCTGGACGACCCCCTTCGAGAACATGAAGGAGGTCTTGCTTCCGCTCGCAAAGTCCAGCCAGCCCTCGGTGATCTTGTTGACGCTCTCCGTCACCCACATGAAGCCGAGCCAGAGGCGGAGGAGAAGGGGCCAGTATCCGCGGATCCGGTAGGCGGCGAATCCGCCGATGAGGGAGCGGTTGTCCTTGATGTCGAGGAATTCATGCTTGGCGTACTCCCAGCAGGGGTTGACCCCGGCGACGTTGAAGAGGTACCAGAGGTTGATCAGGTGCTTCATCGCGATGGCGAGAAAGCCGCTCAACCGTATACCGCCGGCGTTCGAGACTCCCCACTTCCCACCGACGCAGACCATGAAGCCGTGGTAGTTCGACTTGAAGTGCTCCCTGGTCCCGCCCTCGATATCGGCGACGATGTTGTGGGCGGCGGTGTCGGCGGTCTGGTCGGCTGTCTCGACGATCTGGGGCAGGGGCTTCTCGTTCTCGAGGAACCAGCCGTTGTCCCCGACGACGAACACGTTCCTGTAGTCGGCGGCCTGCATCTCGTCGGTGACGACGATGCGTCCGCGCTTCCCGAGCTGGAGCCCGAGTCCCGCGGCGAAGGACGAGGCCTTGACGCCGCAGGTCCACATGAAGCTCTCGGTCTCGATGACCGAGCCGTCCTTGAGTTTCACGACGCCCGGCTCGGCCCCGACGATGGGGGCGTTCAGCAGGAGCTCTCCGCCGTGCTTCCTGAAGTAGGTTTCGGCCTTCTTGCGCAGGGGTTCTTCCATGTTTTGGAGGATGACAGGCAGGGCCTCGACGACGACGACCCGCGAATCGCTCCTCGGGATCCTGTACTTGGCGCACATCACGTCCCGGTACTGCAGGATCTCCCCGGCGAGCTCGAAGCCGGTGAAGCCGGCCCCGGCCACCACGAAGGTCAGGAGCTTCCGACGCTTGTCCGGATCGAGCTCGTTCTCGGCGTGGCGGAAGGCCTCGGCGAGGTGGTGCCTGATCCTCATCGCGTCGTCGAAGGACCAGAGGGTCATCGAATTTTCCTGGATGCCCGGAATGCCGAAGTAATCGGGCTCGGCCCCGGATCCGAGGACGAGGTAATCGTAGGGATACTCGGTCCCGCGGATGGAAACGAGCTTCTGCCCCTGGAAATCCACCTTCTCGATCCGGTCGGTGACGATGTCGATATTCCTGCCGCCGAAGATCTTCCGGAAACTCACCTGAACCGATTCCGGTTCCGCGCGATGGGCCGCCACCTCGTGAAGTTCGGTCATCAACGTGTGGAAGGTATTCTTGTCGATCAGCGTGATCTTAACGTCGGGACGGTGCCCCAGGCGTTTGACAAGCTTCCTCGCGACACGAACGCCGCCGTACCCGCCGCCGAGAACCACTATTCGGGTTGGATTTTCCATACGGACTCCTTGGACATGGAATGGATGAAAAAGACATCAATATAATAATAAATGCAATATGTCTATTCCCGGTAAGTTTCGATTATACCCACCGAGTTGTCAAGTATTGACCCACGCGAATCAACAACCCCGTAGCAAGACGGGGTTGTCGTCGCGTAAAGGTATCAGCAGAATGCCTCGTTGTTTGTACGCGTTGATGCAACCCCGCTCGGTGAGATCAACCCTCCAGCGAGCCGGAGGCATTCTGCTTCGCGATCAATCGTAGCGGTCGGCGAGATCCTCGTACCTCAGGTTAAGGATCTTGCTCCTGCCGAAGTTGTAGGGCGAGTATTTCACCGGGCTCGAGAGGATCGTGATGAGCCTGACCTGCTCATCGACGGAAAGCTCCGAAAGGGGCCGTTTGAAGTACCGGTAGGATGCGGCCTGGATCCCGAAGACACCCTTGCCCCACTCGACGTTGTTGAAGTAGAGCTCGATGATCCTGGTTTTCGAAAGCAGGGCATCCATCTCGACGGCTATCCATATCTCGACGTATTTCCGGAGGTAGCTCTTCTCCGGGGTCAGGAAGAGGGTCCTGGCGAGCTGCATCGTCAGGGTGCTTCCGCCGTAGAGCGGGTACTTGAGCCTCTTGTTGATCTCGTAGGCCCGTTTGATCGCCGCGAATTCGATGCCGCGGTTTTCGTAGAACCCGCCGTCCTCGATCCAGACCAGCATGTTCCGCACCTGGCGGGGAACGGACTTGAGGGGAATCGGGCGGGGGGGCTGTATCGTCCAATGGAAAAAGATCGCCCGATAGGCCATGAGGCTGTTCACCGGCGGATCGACGCGGGAGTAAATCAGGGAAAACTCCGCGATGACGAGGACAAGCGCAATATGGGAAGCGACGATGACCGCGAAAAGCAGCTTCAGGATGGAGCCGAGGGTAACCCGCCGTTTCGGACGGAGCCTCGCGGCGACGAAGGGCGAAACCGGGCGGTCGAGCGGGGGCAGGACGGCCTCCGGGACGGCCAAGGTTCGCTTCGCCGCGGCAGCCTTCTTTTCGGCGGGGGAAAGGTAGGTCACGAACAACCCGGCGGCGGTAACGGCCGCGCAGGCGATCTTCCGCGAGCGGACGACGAGTTCAGGAACGATCATGGGTCATCGCCTGCCAACACCCCTGGGGGTTTTGGTCACGGAACGGGGTTTCCGGTCGAGGATCGGCGCCGGTCGACCCAGGGATAAACTGAAAGGAATATTCGACACGGTTTTCCTGCCTTACGTAATATTTAGCATAAAACCGAAATGATCGCGATGTCAATCGGAGGATGACGGGTCGCACCTGAGCCATATCGGGAACCCTGTCGCGGTCGGCCGGTCCGGAAAAAATCGGGTTCCTCGGCGATTCACGGTAAAACAAGGCTTTACAGCCGGCCGGATGTGATGGAAAATGGATGGATGGAGGCCGAATGAAGGTAAATAACGATAGGGACGAATTCTGGCAGAAGCTTGAACAGGAACTCGGAGAAAAAATCGAAGCCTATTCCCTTTCCCGGTGCGTTCTGCGGGATGCTAAAAATCAGGGACCGTTCTGGGGACTGTGCTATATCACGAAAAGCGCGTTCTACTTCAGACATTTCGCCCAGGAAAACTGGCTGTCATCGATCATCAAGGTGTCCGGGAGAACATCCAAAACCTCGGAAGAGTTCATCATCACCGTTCCCCTCGATTCGGTCGTTTCGTTCACCCCGCCGCCCAAACGCAGCGTTTTCTCCCGATTGATGGGGGCTGAGATGCCGCCCATCGTCATTCGGTACACGAAACCGGATTCCACGGTCGAGGAACTTCATGTTTCGATAGATTCGGGCGTCGAGCGTTTCGTTTCCCTGCTCTCGAGCAAAGGCTCATCGGGAGGAAATCCCGTATAGCACAGGAGGGGTCTGTGAACAGGATCGTTTCAAAATACCAGCTTTCCGATGAGGTCTTCCGGATCGAGGTCGAGGCCCCGATGATAGCCAAGGCGAGAAAGCCCGGCCAGTTCGTCATCGTCATGCTCGAGGAAGAGTTTTCGGAACGCATCCCGTTGACCATAGCGGACGCCGATCCGGACCGCGGCACGATAACCCTCATTTTCCAGACCGTGGGGGCGTCGACCCATCGGCTCGCCGCGAGGAAACCGGGGGATTCGGTCGGCGGCATCCTCGGCCCCCTCGGCAACCCCACCCACATCGTGAACTTCGGTACCGTCGTCTGCGTCGGGGGCGGTATCGGGGTCGCGCCCCTTCACCCGATAGCCCAGGCCCTGAAAAAGGCGGGGAACCGGGTCATCGCCATCGTCGGCGCGAGGACGAAGGAACTCATCGTGATGGAGGCTGAAATCCGCGCCATCGCCGACGAAACCATCGTCGTCACCGACGACGGCACCTACGGCCGCAAGGCCCTGGTAACCGAGCCGCTCAAGGAGCTTTGCGGGGCAAGCCCGAAGCCGGACCTCGCCGTGGCCATCGGCCCGCCGATCATGATGAAGTTCTGCGCCGAGGCCACGCGCCCCTTCGGCGTCCATACCGTCGTCTCTCTCAATACGATCATGGTCGACGGAACGGGCATGTGCGGGGGCTGCCGGGTTTCGGTCGGCGGGGAGACGAAATTCGTCTGCGTGGACGGCCCCGAGTTCGACGGCCACCTGGTCGACTTCGACGCCATGATGTTCCGTCTCAAATCCTACAAGAACCAGGAGGACGAGGCCCACCATCGCTGTCACCTCGACCTCGAGATCGACAAGGCGAAGGATACCGGGCGCCTCCAGCGCGCGGATTGAACGATCAGCCATCGGAGGCCGCACGATGAAAACAAAAGAATCCCTGAATAGCGAAGCCGTCGAAGTCCTGAAGAATCTCGACGGCAAGGCCCTCACCCCCCGGGACCGCCTCGGCCTCCCCTGCCAGGAGATGCCAGAGCAGGTTCCGGCCGACCGGGCCCACAACTTTTCCGAGGTCGCCCTCGGCTACGGCGAGGCCCAGGCGAGGGTCGAGGCGCTCCGGTGCCTTCAGTGCAAGACCGCCCCCTGCGTGAGCGGCTGTCCGGTCCGCGTGCCGATACCTGAATTCATCAAGCTGATCGTCGACGGGGACTACGCCGCCGCAGCCCGCAGCATCAAGACGGTGAACATGCTTCCGGCCATCTGCGGCCGGGTCTGTCCCCAGGAAACCCAGTGCCAGGCCCCCTGCACCCTGGGCAAGTCCCTCCATTCCATCGACAAGGCCGTAT
Organism: Spirochaetaceae bacterium UBA1318; assembly: GCA_002307015.1. Classification (GTDB taxonomy): domain Bacteria; phylum Spirochaetota; class Spirochaetia; order Treponematales; family UBA1318; genus UBA1318. Next base: position 31,745 of record DBTK01000038.1, on the reverse strand, counting down.
CGATCGGCCGGCTCGAGCGCTTCGCCGCCGATTTCGAACGGGAGAACGGACTTTCGACCACCCCGACGGTGAAGCCGGAGACGGGGAAGAAGGTCGCGATCATCGGCTCGGGACCGGCGAGCATCACCTGCGCCGCCGACGTCAGGCGGGAAGGCCACGAGGTGACGATGTTCGAGGCCTTCCACAAGCCGGGCGGGGTGATGGTCTACGGCATTCCGGAATTCCGCCTCCCGAAGGCGATCGTCAAGCGCGAGATTGACGCCCTCGCCCAGATGGGTGTCCTGATCGACACGAACGTGCTGGTCGGAAGGACGGTCACGCTCGCCGGACTTTTCGGCGAGCTCGGCTTCAACGCGGCCTTCATCGGCTCGGGGGCCGGCCTGCCAAAGTTCGCCGGGATTCCGGGCGAGAACCTCGTCGGCGTCTTTTCCGCAAACGAGTATCTGACCCGGGCGAACCTCATGAAGGCCTGGGACCACGATCACGCCGAAACCCCCATCTATCCCTCGAAGATCGTCATGGTCATCGGCGGGGGGAACGTCGCGATGGATTCGGCGCGGATGGCCCTGAGGCTCGGTGCCCAGGAGGTTCACATCGTCTATCGGAGAACGGGAGCCGAGATGCCGGCCCGGGCGGAAGAGGTGGAACACGCGAAGGCCGAGGGAATCATCTTCGATTTCCTCCAGGCACCGACCCGGGTCCTGGGCACGGGAACCGTGAACGGCCTCGAGGTCCAGCGCTGCGAACTCGGGGAACCGGATGGCTCGGGACGGCGGAGCCCGGTTCCCGTGCCCGGAAGCGAACGCCCCCTCCCCTGCGACACCGTGATCGTCGCGCTCGGGAACGAGTCCAACCCCCTCCTCAAGCAGGCGACGCCGGAACTGGCCGTCGACAAGAGGGGACGCATCATCGTCGACGAGAACGGCATGACCTCCATGCCGGCCGTCTACGCGGGCGGGGACATCGTCCTCGGCAGCGCGACGGTGATCCTGGCCATGGGCGAAGGGAGAAGGGCGGCGAACGCGATTAACGCCCTCCTCGCGGGGGCCTCATGACCGGCCGCCAGACGGAGGCGGCAATCGGATGACGCTGGAAGGTTTTTCGGGATACGGGGGCGATTACTACGAATCGGCCGCCCTCGCCCACATCCTGGACTACCATTCGGTGACCATCGAGGGCGAGCCGATCGACGAGGCCTTCTGTTTCGGGGCCTCGGGCGGCATCACCTCGGGCTACGCGATCTGCCCCTCCATTCCTGGCTTCAACCGCGAACCCGGCATCGCGATCGTCGGCCGCTACCGGTCCTACCTGACCGGCCCCGATCTCGTGATGCTCTTTTTCTCCAGGCTCGGCATAGAGTCCGACGTGTTCGAGTCGACCGACGACGAGGAGGCCGAGGTGAGACTCCGCTGGACGCTTTCAAACGGGTATCCGGCCCTTCTCTGGAGCTCACCGCCTGATTGGTCCCTTCTCGACTGGCCCGAAACCCTCGGAAACTACCGGTTCGTCGTCGCCGGAATGGAAGGTGACGAGGCGACCTGCGCCGGGCCCTATTCCGTCCCGGTGGTCATGGGCTCTCGAACACTCCGCGATTCCCGGTCCACCGTGCTCGCCCTCAAGAACCGCTTCGTCCGTATCGACATCGAGGGAACGGACCCGAAAGACGGTCGAATTTCCGAGGAAACCGCCCGTCGGGCCGTTTGGGAGGGGCTCGACGACGCCGTCGGGGAACGTCGAAGTCCGACCCACCGTTCCTACGGGATCACGGGCCTCGAGGAGCTGGCCAGGAACCTCGACAACCCCAAGAAGCGGAAGGGCTGGCGCCGGGCCTACAATCCCGAGACCGTCTACCCCGCCCTCAGGGACGCCTACTCGTCGATAGAAGGATCCTCCGCCAGCGGCGGATTGCTCCGTCCCCTCTATGCCCGTTTTCTCTGGCAGGCCGCCAGGCTCTTCGGTTCCCAGGAACTGGCGGGAGCCGCCGAGTTCTACGAGGACCTCGGCAGGAAATGGACGACCTTCGCCGGCCTCCTGATGCCGGATCGTCCGCCCTTTCGGGAAACGCGGGCCCTCGTCGCGAAACGCCGCGAGCTCTGGACTTCGGCATCGGATCCGGCTGGCGCGACGGCCGAGTACCGTCTCGCCCAGGCGAGGCTCGATGCCATGGCGAAGGATTTCACGCCCTTCGGCGCCGCCGAGTACGCGGACTTTCTCACCTGGCTGAAAGAGGAACTTCTCGAACTTCTCGAGGATGAGCGGATCGGGGCCCAGGAAGTGGAAGGCGCCCTGGCGAACCTGGGCGAGTAGTCGGAACCCGGCGCCGTGGCTCAATCCGGGCCGGCCGGGATCAACACCCTCGCAGCAAACCGCGGGGTAAGAGACCCCTGCGAATCAGTCCGGCGCGTCGAAAGCGCGGGCGGCGGAAAAGAGGAAACCAGACAGGACGTTCAGGTAGGCCTGGTCGTCGGAGAGGTCGCTTCGTCCCGCGGACCGTATCAGGGACACGAGGCGCCGTTCGGCCCGCCGGCAGACCGTCCTGGCGAGGTCGACGGCCGCCGAGGTCTGATTCCCGCCCGCCGGGACGAAGCGACCGAGGCGAAGGGCGGGGAAACGGGAGAGGGCCGCCCCAATCACGGCGACATCCTCGGAGGAAACGGATTGGAAGCGCTCGCGGCTCGGGGAACCCGGCGCAGAGGCCACATCGCCGCCCATCCTGATGAGGACGCGCTGCGCATCCTCCAGGATCGCCGCGACTGATTCCCGTCCGCGATCCTCGCCGGGTAGTTTTCCCGGATTCGGGCTTGCCGCGATGCCAGCCCTCGCCATGCCGATCGCGGAGGAAAGCTCATCAAGATCGCCGAGGGCCTCAAAGAGCGGGTCGTCCTTCGGAAGGATGCGGCCGTCGGCCAGGCTCGAAAAGAGGGGATCCTTTTCCATGTTACCTGACGAAATCGTCGCAGGCTTCGTCGGCGTCGTTGTTCCTCGCCTGTTCGGGCGTGCCGGCTTTCGTGCAGGACTCAAGCGGTATTTCCTTCATCGGCTTTCCGCAGCAATCGGGCGCGGAACCGGCCTTCTCGCGTACGACCTGTTTCCCGCAATCGACACACTCATATGCCTGTTTTGCCATGTTCGCCTCCTCATCGGTTTTGATCGTTTCTCACTTTTAACCTACTGTCGGGAAGCCGGCGAGGCAAGCATAAACCGAAACCCCTCAGGCAAATCGATAGGCGCGCCGGAAACCGGCACGGGGGTTGATCGCGAGGGACGGTCAGTGCCGGCGTTCCTTGGCGAGCCGGCAGACGGTTTCGGCCATCTTGGAGAGGGAAACCTGCATCGTGAGGTTGCCCAGCTCGAAGGCGACCTTCGGCATGCCGTAGACGACGCAGCTCGCCTCGTCCTGGCCGATCGTAATGCCGCCTTCGCGGTAGACCTCGCCGATCTCCTTGGCCCCGTCCCGTCCCATCCCGGTCATGATGACGGCGATGGCGCGATTCTGGTACTGCCGGGCGACCGAGGCGAAAAGCACGTCGGCCGATGGCCGGTGCCCGTTGACCTGGGGATCCGTCGAAAGGTGGGCGATCGTGCCCAGGGGCCGGCGCTCGATGGACAGATGTCGGTCTCCCGGGGCGATGAGGATGCGGCCTGACCGGACGAGGTCGCCCTCCTCTGCCTCCTTGACGTCGAGGGGGCAGATGCGGTCGAGGCTCTTCGCGAACTCGCCGGTAAAGCCCGCGGGCATGTGCTGCACCACGACGATGGGCTGGGAAAGGTCGGCGTCGAGACCGGCGAACACGTCGCGAAGGGCGTTCGGTCCGCCGGTCGAGATGCCGATCGCGATGATCTCGATCGGCCCCGGAGCGCGGAGCGGAACGATTTTTTCCTGTTTGGCTGCTACCGGCCTCGGCTCGGGCTTTCGTTTCTCGATCTCCTCAAGAACCTTCTCGGCTTCCGCCGGCCTAACCGTCGCTTTTCCCTTCTTGCGGCGATACCTCGTGCCGTAGACGATGAGAAGCTCCGAAAGTTGCTGACCGATGGTATGGAGATCCGGGGATTCGGGCCCCGTCGGTTTCTGGATGAAATCGGAGGCGCCCAGGGCAAGGGCCTCCATCGTGATCTCGGCGCCCTCTCGAGCGATCGAGGAAAGGATGATGACGGGGATATCGATGCCGAGCTTCCGGCGCTCCCTCAGGAATTCGATGCCGTTCATCTCGGGCATCTCGAGATCGAGCACGATGATGTCCGGCTCGCACCGGGGGATCTTCTGGAGCGCGAACACCCCGTTCATGGCCCTGTCGGCCACCTTCAAGCCGGGAGTCGCCTCGACGATGCGGGTAATGAGATTTCGCATGAGGGCGGAATCATCGACGATTAGCACGGATACCAGATCAGCCAAGGTCAACCTCTCTCATTTGACGTATTTTCTGTAGATGCATGCCCAGTCGGTTTTCACGAATTCGAATTTGGTATTCATGCCGAACAGCGATTCCGAGTGACCGATAAACAGAAACGAGCGCGGCGCCATGGCGTCCCAGAATCGTTCCACCGAGGCCTTCTGAGCGATTTCATCGAAGTAGATGAGCACGTTTCGGCAGAAAATCACATCGAGATTGCGGAGGCCCGAATCGTTTTTCAGGTTGTGGTAGTCGAATTTTATCATTTTCTTGATATCGTCATGAACCTGGTAGCCATTTTCCTTGTGGTCGAAGTATTTCTTGAGGAAAACCTCGGGAATGCCCACGATCCTCGTATCGGGATAGTAGCCTTCCCTGCCGACCATGAGGGATTTGAGGCTGATGTCCGAGGCCGTGATCTCGACGGTGTAGCCGGGCGGCAGGATGTCGCGAAGCTGCATCGCGATGGTGTAGGGCTCCTCCCCGGTGGAACAGCCGGCGCTCCATATCTTGATGACATGGTTGCCCGTTTCCTTCTTGATCTTGAGCAATTCGGGAATCACGTAGTGTTCCATCGTATCGAAATGAGGCGTGTTCCGAAAAAACCGCGTCAGATTGGTCGTGACGGAATCGAGGAGGAGCTTCATCTCTTCCTTGTCCCGTACGATTATTTCGTGGTAGGCCCTCAGGTTATCGAGTTTCTTCTCCCTCAGGCGTTCCTTGAGACGGCTTTCTAGAATCGAGCGGTTCGTAGAAGAAAAATGAATACCGCTTTCGTTATAGATCAGATTGCGGAAAAGCTCAAAATCCGCATCTGTCAAAAAATCTGCCATGCCGTCGTACCTGCCGTGAAAAGCATAAGTTTTTGTATTTTAACTGTCAATATAAAACACCTGCGGTATAATCAGTTATATGACGGATGGTTCCATCGAAGTCGTCGTGAAGGGTGTCGCCCTCGACGAGAAAACCAAATCGCCCATCGTGATTCTGGGCAACGAATCGGGAAAAGTCAGTTTCCCCGTACGGGTCGGACCGTCCGAGGCCAGCGCCATTATCGTCGAATTCGAGAATATCAAGCCTGCTTTGCCCCTGACCTACGACATCGTTTCCGAGCTTTTCATCCGCCACCGCTTCCGTTTCGAACTCCTCGAACTCTACGACTACCGTTCCGACGCCTTCCTCGCCCGCATCAGGTACCGCAAGGGCTTCAGGAAATTCACGATGGAGGTCAGGCCTTCGGACGGAATAGCCATCGCCCTCCGCTTCGGCGCCGCGATCGTCGTCCGCGAACCGGCCCGCATCGGTGCGGCGAAGGCACCGTTCGCTTTCGAGGCCGATGACGGCTACCTCTACCTCGAATCGGGCCAAATGGCGGCCCGATAACATCCCCGTTCAAGGCCCCTCTGATTGACAAATGCCATGCTCATATTTGATAATCCGATTACATGAATAAGTATATTTTCGTCACCGGCGGAGTATGTTCCAGCCTCGGGAAGGGCGTTACCGCTTCTTCCCTCGGTTGCATGCTCGAGGCGCGCGGGCTTTCCGTGCGGATGGTAAAGATCGACCCGTACATCAATGTCGACGCGGGAACGATGAGCCCCTATCAGCATGGAGAGGTGTACGTTACCGACGACGGGGCGGAAACGGACCTCGACCTGGGCAATTATGCACGCTACACCAGGTCACCCTTGAGCCGCGCGAACTCGATCACGACCGGCCAGATATACCAGGAAGTGATCAGGAAGGAGAGGGCGGGCGAGTTCCTCGGCAGGACGGTCCAGGTGATCCCGCACATCACCGACGAAATCAAGGCCCGGGTCTACAAGGTGGGAGAATCCGATGACGTCGACGTGACGATCGTCGAGATCGGCGGGACGGTCGGGGACATCGAATCGGTGCCCTTCCTCGAGGCGGCGAGGCAGATCATGCTGGAGAAGGGGAGAAAAAACGCGATCTGCGTGCACCTGACCCTGGTTCCCATGGTCGCCGGCAACGAACTCAAGACGAAACCGACCCAGCATTCGGTCAAGGAGCTCCAGGAGCTCGGCATCCAGCCGGACGTCCTGATCTGCCGGTCCGTCGTCCCCCTGGACGAGTCGCTCCGGAGGAAGATCGGGCTGTTCTGCAACGTCGAGTTCGACGCCGTCATCTCCGAATATGACGTGAAAACGACCATTTACGAGATCCCGCTCATCCTGCACGACCAGAAGCTCGATACCATCATCCTCGAGCGCCTCGGCGTCGAAAGCAGGCATTCGGACCTCAAGGCCTGGGCTTCGGTCGTCGACAAGTTCCGCAACCCGACGGCCACGGTCAGGATCGCCATCGTCGGCAAGTACATGGACCTGGGCGATTCCTATAAATCGGTCTACGAAGCCCTTTTTCACGGCGGCATAGCCAACCAGGCAAAGGTCGAGCTGGTAAAAATCGACTCCTCGAAACTCGAATCGATACCCGATCCGGGAGAGCTCCTCGAAGGCGTCGACGGCGTCCTGATCCCGGGGGGATTCGGGGAACGCGGCATCGGCGGCATGATCAGGGCGGCCCGGTACGCGAGAGAGAAGGGCCTTCCCTGTTTCGGGATCTGCCTCGGGCTCCAGGTGATGACGATAGAGTTCTCGCGGGATGTCCTGGGCTACGCCGACGCCGATTCCACCGAGTTCGTGAAGGGAACCAAGCACCCAGTCATCAACCTTCTCGAGGAGCAGGTCAACGTCAAGGATTACGGCGGCACGATGAGGCTGGGCAAAAGCGAAACACGACTGAAGTCAGGCACCCGTATTCGGGAGATCTACGGCCAGGACGCCATTTTCGAACGGCACCGGCATCGCTACGAGGTGAACAACGACTACCGCGCCGAGATGGAAAAGGCCGGCATGGTCGTCGGGGGCCTCACCACAGACGGGAAACTCGTCGAATCCCTCGAGTGGCCCGATCACCCCTGGGGAATCGGCGTCCAGTTCCATCCCGAGTTCAGGTCGAAACCGATCGAACCTCATCCGCTGTTCAAGAGCTTCGTGGCCGCCTGCCGCCAGCGCGCCCTTTCCAGACCGGGTTCGGGCGCAGCTCATGCCGCTCCGTAACACGATTCGCCGCGCGGGGAGAGCCGCCGCGGCCCTCCTCTTCTCCCTGATCCTCGCGACCTGCAGCCTCGATTACGGGGCCCTGCAGGGGGCCGAGGTCATGCCGGAGGACATCCCCCAGGCCGTCATCTACAATTTCGCCCATACAGTCGTCACCGACGGGAAACCGAGCTTCAGGCTCTACGCAGAGAAGGCCGAGGAATTCAGCTCCAGGAAAACCACGATGCTGACCGGCGTCTCCTTCGTCGAATACGGGGAAGACGGAACGCCGGTCACGACGGGAACCGCGGCGAAGGCCGTCTTCCACACGGACACGGAAAACGCCGAACTCTCCGGGTCCCTCCTCTTCCAGAACAAGCGCGAAGACGCCGTCGTGAAGGCCGCCTTCATCGCCTGGGACAACGAACTGAAAAAGCTGACGGCCAAACCGGACGATATCGTCATCATCGAAAAAACCGACGGTTCCAAAATCTCCGGCCGCGGGTTCGTGGCCGACGCGAGGACCAGAAGCGTATCCTTCACGAGCGGAGCCGACGGAACCTATGTGTTCAAAGATGAAAAGAAGGACTGAAAAACCTCGGGGCTCCCCCGCGACCTCGCGAGTCTTCCTCGCGGCCCTCGTTGTCGCCGGGGGGATGATCGCCGCCCACCCCGTGGAGGCGGACAGTTTCAGGTTCTCGGCCGATTCGGTCCGCAGCTCGAGCGCGAAAGGGCGGGAGCGGACGACCCTCGCCGGAAACGCCACCATCGTGTCGGATACCACGACCATACTCGCCGACCGCATCGAGATGTACGGGACCGATTTCCAGTTCGCCGACTGCTCCGGCACCGTATCGGTCAAGGACGAGGAAAAAGGCATTTTCCTCACCACCACGACCCTTTTCTACGACCGGAAGAAAAAGATCTCCCGAGCCCAGGGCCCGACCACCATGGAAGACAAGAAACATAAGGTCGTCATCAAGGGAAACGTGCTGGAAAACGACGACGACAACGAGACTACGATCGTCCAGGTCGGGGTCCGGGTGCTGAAGGAAAACATGGCGGCCCGCGCCGAGTACGCCTTCTACCACCGCAAGGATACCCTGCTCGAACTTTCGGGAACGCCGGTCGTCTACCGGGACGGCGACCAGTACAACGCCCGACGTATCATCATCAATACCGACACGAACGAAATCACCCTCGAAGGGGAAGTCTCCGGCTCCGTCGTCCAGACCACGGATAAATCCAAGCAGAAAACCAAGGACGAGGCCGCCGGGGCTGGAAAAACCGGTCCGAACGACGGAGAAACGGCTGCGGCCGACGGCGCCTCTGCCGGTTCCTCGACGGCCGGACCGCCTCAGCCGACGGCCGACGGATCCGCCGCACCGGGAACGCCGCCGGCTTCGAACGGGGAAAAGCGGTGAGCGGCAGCATACTTTCCGTGAAAAACCTGAGGAAGGTCTTCGGCAAGAAGGAGGCCGTCAAGTCGGTGGATTTTTCCATGCACGCCGGCGAGGTCTGCGGCCTCCTGGGGCCGAACGGCGCAGGCAAGACGACCGTCTTCTACATGATCGTCGGCTTCATCCCACCCTCGACGGGAAGCATCTTCCTCGACGGGAACGAGATAACCCGGCTGCCGATGTACAAGCGCGCACGGGAGGGCATCTCCTACCTGCCCCAGGAGGCCTCGATATTCCGGAAGCTCACCGTCGAGCAGAACATCTGGGCAATCCTCGAAACCCGGGCCGACCTCACCGTCGCCCAGAAGCGCGAGAGGCTCGACTTCCTCCTCGAGGAATTCGGCATCGCCCATATCCGGAAACAGAAGGCCTACTCGCTTTCGGGCGGGGAGCGCCGCAGGACGGAAATCGCCAGGGCCCTCGCCATCGAGCCGAAGTTCCTCCTCCTCGACGAACCCTTCGCCGGCATCGATCCCATCGCGGTGTTCGAGATCAAGCGGATCGTGAAGCGTCTGGCCGAGGCTAACATCGGCGTCCTCATCACCGACCACAACGTCCGGGACACCCTCGAGATCACCGACCGGGCCTTCATCATCAACCTGGGCGAGATCCTCGTGGCCGGAAACCGGGACGAAATTCTGGCTTCGGAACTCGCGCGAAGGATCTACCTCGGTTCAGAGTTCCAGATGTAGGCGGCCGGCTCAAACTTGACAAAGAGGTATCCCCGTCCCATTATTAATTCGGAACCTACCAGTGCGGAGGAATCGTGCAGCAGAAGGCTGTATTAGCGCAGAAACAGGAATTACGTCTCAGCCCCCAACTCCTTCAATCGATCCGCCTGATGGCGCTTCCCATTCAGGAGCTCAAGGAAGAGATACAGCTGGAAATTGAGCGAAATCCGGCCCTGGAAATCATCGAGGAACAGACCGAAAGCGTCCTTCCCGTCGAGGAAACCCCGAGGAAGAACGCGGAGATCGAGGAATATTTCGAGGATGCATCCGATCCCGGCTTCACCTCATCGCGGGCGAGCGACGAGGACGAGGATTCGAGGCGGCGCTTCATCGAGGGGACGATCGCCCGCCCCGAGACCCTGCAGGAACACCTGATCTGGCAACTCAGGCTCCAGCCCATCCCCGAGGAATGGCGTTCTATCGGCGAGCTCCTCATCCAGAACCTGGACGGGAACGGCTTCCACAAGGAGCCGACGGAAACCCTCTTCAAGGATCGAGATCCAGAAACGATCCTCAAGGTGAAGGCCCTCATCCAGGCCCTCGAGCCGCCGGGAACCTGCACGGCAGACTACCACGAGTCCCTCCTCATCCAGACAAGGCTCTGTGCCGACGCCCCGGAGGGCACGATCGAGGTCCTTGAAAAATACCTCGAACCCCTCGAGAAGGGAAAATTCCCCGAGATCGCCCGAAAGATGAAACTGACGCCTGAGCGGATGGAGAGGATCACCGCCTTCATCAAGACGCTGAATCCCTTCCCCGGCAGGCAGTACTCCACCGAGGCGCCGACCTACGTGATCCCGGACGTCATGGTCACGATCAAGGAGGGGGAGTTCGTCATCATCCTGAACGACGAGGAAATCCCGGTTCTCGGCATCAATCCCTTTTTCAGGCAGCTTTCGGACCACAAGACGGGCGACAAGAAAACGAAAGAATTCCTGCACAGCAACATCAACGGGGCGAAACAGTTCATCCAGAGCATCCGCCAACGAAATCAGACCCTGCTCAGGGTGATGCGGGCCATCGTCGAGTTCCAGCGTTCGTTCTTCATGCGCGGCCCGAAAGCCCTCGTGCCCCTCACCCTGCGGGATATCGCCCAGGAGATCGGCGTCCACGAAACCACCGTCTCGCGTATCGCCCACAGTAAGTACGTCCAGACGGATTGGGGAATCTTCGAGCTCAGGTATTTCTTTTCCAATTCGATCAGCGGGCCCGGCTCGGGCGGCTCGCAGTACTCGAAAACGGGGGTGAAAGAGCTTATTAGGGAGATCATCGAACAGGAAGCGCGGAAGCTTTCGGATCAGGATATTACCGACCTTCTGGAAAAACGGGGGATAGCCCTCGCCAGGAGAACGGTTGCGAAATATCGCAAGGAATTGCTGATTCAGTCTTCATTTAACCGGTAACGGCCCGCCTGCGCGGCGCCGTAACGAACTCTCCGAGGAGGCTCCCAATGAACATCGAAGTAAAAGCCTTGCACTTCGAGATGGATGAAGAGACGCGGGATTATTTAAACAAGAAACTCGAACGGATCGAGCATTCCAAAGATATGATCGTCGACCTCATTTTCGTCTTCACAAAGGAGAAGAGCTTCTCTCTCGAATGCACCCTGAATTTCAGGTGGGGAATATCCACCCACCTTACCGAGACCAGCTACGAGATCAACGAGGGTATCGACAAGCTGATCGACAAGCTGGAAGCGAAGATCCACAAGGAAAAGGAAAAGATACAGACCAGGCAGTAACGGCACGGCCGCCCGATCGGGCGGCCGTTTTCATTCCGGGGCATTTCAAGCCGCCCCGGACCGCGAGATCTCGGTTGCATCGCCCCCGCTCATGATCTATACTACGGTTAACCTATGGCGGACAAAAAATTCACCGGTCTCGACCTGCTCGATATCGACCTCAAGGAGCACAACGCCCTGAACCTCCGCTGCATCGGCGGGAGGAAGGGACTCACCAGGGAGATCCAGAGCCAGGACCTGAACAGGCCGGGCCTCGCCCTGTCAGGATTCTACGATTCCTTCGCCTATCAGCGCCTCCAGATCTTCGGCCGTGGCGAGAACGCCTACCTCCGCAAGCTCAGGGAGGAGAACAAGACATCCACCCTCGCCAAGATGTTCACCTACCAGATTCCGTGCTGCATCTTCACCCATAACCTGACGCCGGACAAGAATTTCTTCGACCTCGCGGAAAAGTCGGGCTGCGCCATCCTTCAGACCGACCTCCCGACGACAGAGTTTTCAGCCAGGCTCATGCGCGTCCTTTCCAACATCTTCGCGCCCATGGTTACCATGCACGGCGTCCTCGTCGAGGTTTTCGGCATGGGCATCCTTCTGCTCGGGGATTCCGGCGTGGGAAAAAGCGAGACGGCCCTCGAACTTATCGAGAGGGGACATCGGCTGATCGCCGACGACGTCGTCGAAATCCGCTGCATGAACGGCAACTTCCTCATGGGAGCGGGCTCGAACAAGATCATCGGCCACCACATGGAGATACGGGGCCTGGGCATCATCAACATCACCCACCTGTTCGGCGTCGGCGCGATACGGGACAAGAAACAGATCCAGATGGTCGTCAAGATGGAGGAGTGGGACTCCAACAAGGTCTACGACCGCATCGGGACGGACGACAAGACCATGGACATCCTCGGGGTCCAGGTGACCATGCTCGAGATTCCGGTCAAGCCGGGACGCAACGTCCCCATCATCATCGAGACGGCGGCGATGAACGAGAGGCTCAAGAAGATGGGCTACTATTCGGCCCGCGAATTCAATCAGAACGTACTCAAGTGGCTCGAAAGCGAGAACGCGCGATCCCTGTACTTCGGTCAGGACGATACGATCTAAACTCGAAAGCGGGAAGGCATCATGGTAGAACACGTGGTAACCATCAAGAATCGGGCCGGCATCCATGCCCGCCCCGCGGCCCTCATCGTTCAGACGGCGAGCAAGTACAAGTCGAAGATTCTGCTGAGGAAGGATTCGGACACGATCAACGCCAAGTCGATCATGGGCGTCCTGACCCTGGGCGCGGGGTACAACGTCGTCATCGCGATATCGGCCGAAGGCGAGGACGAGGCCGCGGCCGTCGAGGCGATCGAGACCCTGTTCAACAACAAGTTCGAGGAGGACTGATACGGGACATCCCGCCTTCCGCGAGGACGAGGCCGGGGCGAGACGCGAATGAACGTTCTCTCGACCATCGGCGGCAGAAGGACTTCGATCGCGGGCATCCTTTCGCTCGCCTTTCTGTACGTCCTGCTGATCGTCCTCATGCTCTACTACTCCCTCGTCGTCCTCCAGACCGTATCCCTGCCAGGCAATTCCCCGAGCGTCATCGCAGCCATGATCATCATCGTCATCCCGCTTTCGATGATCGTCATCCTTGCGGTCTACATCGCCGGGGTCATCAGGGACAAAAGGAAAAACCGCCCCGGCATCCGGCTGAAGACGCGCCTCCTGTCGTTCTTCCTGCTCATCTCCATCCTTTCGGGAATTCCCCAGGCCCTGCTCTCCGTCACCTTCAGCGACACCATGATGAAATCCTGGTATCGCTCCAGGATCGGGGAGGCGCTGGACGGGGGGCTTTCGATCGCCCTCGAGTACTACCAGGAAAAGCTCGCCAAGCTCGAGAACTTCGCTGAAGACCAGCTCGTTTCCTACCAGAAATCCTACGGGGCCTCCGATCGGCTCTGGCGGCAGATCAGGCGACAGTATCCGGAGATCGTCAGCCTCCAGATCCTCGACGCGAAAGGCGCCGAAACCTTCTTCGCGGGAGAGACGGGAGGCAAGGCGACCCAATCCGAGCTTAGGGGCATCAGGGACAGCTTTCTCCCCAAGCTTTCGGTGACGGACGGCAGCTATCTCCGCTACGCCAAGTCCACCGACTCGAACGGCGCCCGCACGATCGTCACGGCGATCAAGATACCGGCCGAATTCGACCGGAAGGCCGAGGCGCTGACCCAGTCCCTCGCCATGTACAATCAGGTCGACAAGAACCGCAGGGCCTTCGGCTACGTCATCCTCGGATTCTACATCGCCTTCTCGCTCCCGATGGCCCTCTTCGCCGTCCTCATCGCCTTCATGCTGAGCGAGTCCTTCGTCCAGCCCCTCGTCGACCTCGAGGAGGCCACGAGACGGGTGAGCGAGGGGGATTTTTCGTTCCGCATCCTCACTCGGTCCGACGACGAGCTTTCGGCCCTCTCGGTCTCGTTCAACCGCATGATATCGGAACTCGAGGTTTCCCGATCCAAGATCCTGCAGGACGAGAAGATCACCGTCTGGCAGGATATCGCGAGGCGGCTTGCCCACGAGATCAGGAACCCCCTCACCCCGATCAAGCTTAACGCTGAACGGGTGCTGAGAAAAATGAAGACGAATCCCGAGGAACTCCTCCCCATACTCGAGCCGGCCATGCAGTCGATCGTCCGGGAGGTCGACGGCCTGAACACCCTGCTCGAGGAATTCAGGGATTTCGCGAAGCTGCCTGGTCCCCAGTTCGAGTGGTGCAACCTCAGAAACGTCGTCCTCGAAACGGCCCAGGTCTACGGGTCCTCCTTCCCGGACGTCACCTTCGACTGTTCCAGAGTCGACGGCGCCGTCAACCTGATGGCGGACAGGGGCCACCTGAAACAGGTATTCTCGAACCTCTTCAAGAACGCGATCGACGCGATGAACGGAAAGGGGAGCGTCGCGATCAGGACCGACCTTGTCAAAAGAACCAATTCACTTTATTGTAGAATTCAAGTACAGGACACGGGCGGCGGGATACCGGAAGAGATTCGCGACCGGATTTTCGCCCCTTACTTTACCACAAAAACATTCGGTACCGGGCTTGGGCTTTCCATCGTCGAGCATATCGTAATCGATCATCGCGGGCAGATCTGGTTCGAAACGGAGAAGGGTTCCGGTACCACGTTCTTCATCGACCTGCCCGTCGAGCAGCAACCGGAACTGGAAGAATTATGAGCACGATCCTTGTCGTAGACGACGAACCGGGAATCCGGTCCACAATCCGGGATATCCTCGAAGACGAACGATACAAGGTCCTTGTAGCCGAGGACGGCCTGCGCGCCCTCGACCTGATGGGACAGAACCCGATCGAGCTCGTCATCCTCGACGTGTGGCTCCCGCGCATGGGCGGCATGGACGTGCTCGCGGAGATTCGCAAGACCTACCCCGACATCGAGGTCATCGTCATATCGGGACACGCGAACATCGATATCGCGGTACGCGCCGTCAAGGAGGGGGCCTTCGATTTTCTCGAGAAGCCCCTTTCCCTGGACAAGCTGCTGACCGTCGTCAGGAACGCCCTCAACGTGGCCGTGCTCAGAAACGAGAACCGAAGCCTCAAGTCCGGGCTTCCCATCGACGACGAGATCGTCGGCACAAGCAAGGCGATGGACAAGATCCGGGAGATCATCGAACAGGCGGCTCAGGCGGACGCGAGGATCCTGATCATGGGCGAGAACGGGACGGGCAAGGAACTCGTCGCCCGGCAGATCCACCGGTTGAGCGCGAGGGCAATGAAGCCCTTCGTCGAGGTGAACTGCGCGGCCATCCCGGAGAATCTGATAGAAAGCGAGCTCTTCGGCCACGAACGGGGGGCCTTCACCGACGCCCTGGCCGCACGGAAGGGCAAGTTCGAGATCGCCGACGGCGGATCCCTCTTCCTCGACGAGGTCGCCGATCTCTCCCTGAGCGCTCAAGCCAAGGTGCTCAGGGCGATCCAGGAGCTCAAGTTCGAGAGGCTGGGAAGCGAAAAATCCCTCACCGTCGACGTGAGGATCATCGCGGCGACGAACAAGAACATCATCGAGGAATCGAAAAAGGGCAAGTTCCGGCAGGACCTCTACTTCCGGTTGAACGTCATTCCGATCATCCTCCCCCCGCTCCGGGAGCGCCGCGAGGACATTCCCCTCCTCGTCGATACCTTCCTCGCAAAATTCGACCGCCCGGAACTCGGCGTGCCGAAGCACGTCATCTCCAAGGAGGGGATGGATTTCCTCAAATCCTGCCCCTGGCCCGGAAATGTCCGCGAACTCAAAAACCTCATCGAGCGCCTCTCGGTCATGTGCGCGGAGCCCGAACTTTCGGCCGACGCCATCAGGTCCTTCATGAACGAGAGCCAGACGAAAAAGAAGGCGGTCGACGGGGATTACGCGGGCTGGATGGGAATGAAGCTCACCGACGCGAGGGACGAATTCGAAAAAAATTACATCCTGTTAAAACTCAAGGAAAGCGGGTATAATATAACGAAGACGGCCGAGGTCATCGGAATCTATCCGAGCAACCTCCATGCCAAAATCAAGAAGTACGGGATCCGGATCGATCGATGAGAGATTTGACCGAACGTCAGAAAGAAGTTATTTCATTTATTTCCCGCTATACGGATGAGCATCGCTATCCCCCGACGATCAGGGATATCTCGCGGTCCTTCGGCATTTCGGTCAAGGGTGCGTACGACCACATCAAGGCCATCGAGCGGAAGGGCTTCATCCGGTACGACGGGAACAAGTCGAGGACGATCGAGGTGATCCTCAAGGAAGAGGTCGAACCTCAGGCATCCACCGCCGCGGTGCCCATCATCGGAAACGTCGCTGCCGGCAAGCCCCTTCTCGCCGAGGAAAACCTCGACGGAACAGTCCAGATACCCTTGAGCCTCCTGGGACGGGGCAGCCACTTCGCCCTGCATGTGAAGGGCGACAGCATGAGGGACGCCGGCATCATGGACGGTGACCTCGCCGTGTTCATCCAGCAGCAGATCGCCGAGAACGGCGACATCGTCGTCGCCATGGTGGACGAGGCCGTCACCCTCAAGCGCTTCTTCAAGGAAAAGACCCGCGTGAAGCTCCAGCCGGAGAATCCCGCCTATTCGCCCATCTATTCCCAGGACGTGCGCATCCTGGGCAAGCTGCGTTGCCTTCTCAGGAAATACCAGTAATCCATGGCCAACCTCTACGTTCTCCTCGGCCCCGAAGTCGGCGAAAAAGCCGATTACGTCGAAGCCATACGCAAAAAGGCGGGAAGCGGCCTCGAGACCCACTCCTTTTACGCCTTCGAGACGCGGATCGCCGACGTCGTCTCCCTTCTCCAGAACGGCGCCCTGTTCTCGAACGGCAAGCTCGTCTTCGTCAAGGACGCCGACCAGATCAAGAAAAAGGAGGACATCGACCTCCTGGCCGGCTACCTCAGGAACCCTTCCCCCGATTCCATCCTTTTCCTGATGTCGGACGAGACGAGGCTCGACGAGAAGCTCGACGCGGCCATCCTGACGGCGAAGCCCGCCGCCGAGAGGAAGGTGTTCTGGGAGCTCTTCGAAAGCCAGAAGGAGCAGTGGATACGGGGATTCTTTTCGCGCCGCGGCATCAGGGTCGAGGAGGATGCGATCGAGACCATACTCGAACTCGTCGGAAACACGACGGACGCCCTCAAGAAGGAATGCGAAAACCTCGCCCTCTACTTCCAGAACGAGACCTCGATCGGCGCGGACGCCGTCTCCGACCTCCTCTACCATAGCCGGGAGGAGAGCGTATTCTCCCTCTACGACGCGATGGTCGCGGCCGACTTCGAAAGGGCCCTCGAGATTCTGGACACGATGCTGATGATGAAGGACACCGAGCCGGCGGGGCTCTTCGGGGGACTCGCCTGGCAGTTCGGCCGGCTCAAGTCCCTGATGGTCCTCGCGGACCTCGACGGCGAGACTGCGGCGTTCCGCGCCCTCAGGGTGAGCGCAAAGAAGGCCCAAAGCCAGTTCCGGACCGCGAGGGAGAACTACAGCCTCGCCCAGGTCGAGGACATCATCGCCCTCATCTCCCGCTACGATTCCCTCTGCAGGTCCTCGTCGGGCCGGCTCCAGGACATCCTGATGGAACTCTTCCTCTACGCCGCGATGGTCAGGAAGGCCGACCTCGCCGAGGCGCCTTCGTTTTTCCGGGAACAGGCCTGACCGCGGACGTTCCCGCCTTTTCCTCGGGTGTGCCGACCTCGGCCGACGGTCCGGGCTCGGACTCCGTTGCGGCGGACGTGGCCCCCTTCGTACCGGACCTCGTCTCCGAGGGACCGGGCTCGCGGCCCGTGAGGGTTTCCTTGACCTCCCGGGCGAGATCCTCCGGTATCCCCGCCTTCTCGGCGATGTAGGCGACCTCGGCCTCGGCGATCGACTCGACGGAACCGAAGCCCTCGATCAGCCTCCTCGCCCTCACCTCCCCGATTCCCGGGATCGCGACGAGGCTTTCCAGGGCGAGGACGCCCGACCTCAGGCGCTGGTTCAGCCCGGTGGCGAATCGGTGGGTTTCGTCGCGGACGCGCTGGAGGACGTGGAGGGCCGGCGAGGACTTCGGCAGGCTGATGGGACCGGAGGCGCGGGGAAGCCAGATCTCCTCGTCCCGCTTCGCCAGCCCTATCACGGGGATGGAAAGCTCGAGGGCGTCCAGGATGCCCTTCGCCGCGTTCACCTGGCCGATGCCTCCGTCTATCAGGATGAGGTCGGGAAACTCCCCTCCCTCGTTCGCGAGCCTCGTGTAGCGCCGCCCGACCGCCTCGCGCATCGACTCGAAGTCGTCGATCTTGCCGCCCAGGGTGCGCAGCCTGAAATAGCGGTAGTTCTTCTTGTCGGGCACCCCGTTCCGGAACGAGACGAGGGAGGCGACGGGAAACTTGCCGGAAAGCTGGGCGATGTCGAAGCCCTCGATGCGGGCGGGAAGAACGGCGAGGCCCAGGGCCTTCTGCAGTTCCTGGAGGGCGGGAACGTCCCCCGTCTCCCGCTGGCGCCGGACGATGTCCTCCTTCGCGTTCTGGGCCGCCATGTTCATGATGGCTGCGTGGCTCCTCGCCTCGGGGGCCTGGAAGCTGCTCGGGACCTTGAGCTCGTTCCGGAAGTAGTCGGAAATGACGTCGAGGTCGAAGCCGACCGGCACGTAGACGGCGGGCGGGGGCGGCCGGTCCTGGGTGTAGTACATGAAGAGGAAATCCTGCAGGGCCTCCTCGTCGCTCGCGAAGACGTTGGTTCGGTAGAGATCCCGTCCCACCATCTTCCCGGTGCGCATCTGGAAGACGACGAAGGTGCAGAGCGTCCCCTCGACGGCGTAGGCGACGTAATCCCTGCTCGCCTCGTCGAAGTCGATCGTTTCGTGCTCGCTCCTGAAGGTGTCGATGGCCTGGATGGCGTCGCGGAGCTGAGCGGCCCGCTCGAAGCGGAGCTCGGTCGAGGCCGACGCCATCTTCGAGGCAAGTTCGGCCTTGAGTCCCTCGGTGTCGCCCGAGAGGAGGCTCTTCACCCGCTCGACGTGCTCCCGGTACTCGTCGGCCGTGATGAGGCCCGCGCAGGGGGCCGAACACCGACCCATGTGGTAGTAGAGGCAGGGCGTTTTCCGCTTCCGCAGTACCCCCCTGCATTTTCTCAGCGGGAAAAGCCGGTCGATCAGGTTGAGGTAGCGGTCTATCGTCTCGACGCCGGGGAAGGGACCGAAGTAGGACGAGCCGTCGTCGATGATCCGGCGGGTCCTGAAGACCACGGGAAATTCCTCGTTCGTGATCCGGATGACCGGGTAGGTCTTCCCGTCCTTCAGGTTGATGTTGTAGCGGGGCTTGTGCTCCTTGATGAGGTTGTTCTCGAGGAGGAGGGCCTCGTACTCGTTCGCCGCGATGATGTACTCGATGGTGCGGACGCGGCGGAGGAGGGTCGTGGTTTTCACGTCCTTCGCGCCCGAAAAGTAGGAGGAGAGCCGGTTCCGCAGGGACTTCGCCTTGCCGACGTAGATGATGAGGTTCTTCGCGTCCCGCATGATATAGACCCCCGCGTCCCGCGGAACGGTCTTCACGAAGTTTTTTAATCTTGTGTACGCTTCACTATCTGCTTCAGCCATCCGATAGTAAAATACAGGGAAACCATGAAAAAAGGAATAGTATTCGCGATTCTCTGCCTCGCCTCGGCCCTCTCGGCATATCCCCTGGACAAAACCATCCGAATAGGCGGAGAGGCCGGCTGGGATTCGCTTCGGTCGTCCGACGGCGTCGCCGTCGCGCCAGGCCATCGCGGGTACCGCGACCTGACCCTTTCGAGCGGGGCAGGCGGGACGGACGTCTCGACCGATCTCCTCATCCACTTCGATTCCCTGCCGCTCAGGGACGAAACCGACCGCTACCGGGTGACGAAGGGCGAAAGCTTCCTGCTCAATACCCGGAGTCCCTACCAGGGAACGGGATGCGCCGCCTTCTCCGGCCCAGGCTCGGCGGTCACGGTACGCGCAGCGAAGGCCGGGTCGTCGGACGCGCCCTTCTTCTCCCGCCGGTCCGAGGCGAACGATTTCACGATCGAATTCTGGCTTTTCCCCGCCAACCTCGAAACCGGGGAAACGATACTCCGGTGGGAAAGCGCCCGGATGATCGGCAAGCGGGTCCAGCCCCAGCTCGTCAGCTGCGAGGTCTCGGGGGGGAGGCTCGAATGGAACTTCCGCAACCTCTTCGTTTCCCCGGACGGGAAGGACACCGCCTTCCAGCTCGAGGGGAGGAACCCCTCGGTCCCGAGGCGATGGACCCACCACATGGTCAGGTTCGACGCCTCGACCGGGATGCTCGAATACCTCGTCGACGGTGTCACCGAGGACACCGTTTTCGCCAACGCCACGGGAAGGGAAAACGGGACCGTCTTCCTTCCCGAGACCGGAGCCGCAGCCCCCCTCGTCATCGGGGGCTCCTACGAGGGCTTCCTGGACGAGTTCCGAATTTCCTTCAGCTCTGCCGATCCCGGAAGGCTCTCCAAATACGCCGACAGGGCGGGCAGCGCCAGGACCGAGATCTTCGACCTCGGCTTCTCCAATTCGACGGTCACGAGGATAGATTCCCGGTTCACCGCGGAAGGATCGAGCGGCGTCGAGTTCATGTACCGAGTCGGGGAGGAAGCCGCCACCTGGACCGACGATAATCCCGAATGGCTCCCCTTCAGGCCAGGAGCCGCCCTCGACGGCGCCGAGAAGGGACGCTACGCCCAGATCGGCATGGAGCTCTACCCCGACGGAACGGGAAAGATCAGCCCCTCGGTTTCGGACATCACCCTTCATTTCACCGAGGACCTGCCGCCGGCCCCGCCCGCCGGTCTCATCGCGACGGCGAAAAACGGAAGCGTTTCCTTAAGCTGGAAGGCCGTTCCCGAGGCCGACCTCAAGGGCTACCTGGTCTACTACGGCTCGGCCCCGGGCGAGTATTTCGGCGTCGACGCCGACCTCGGCCAATCCCCGATCGACGTCGGAAACGTCACGAAAATCACGATCGGCGGGCTGAAGAACGGCAAACTTTACTATTTCGCGGTTGCGGCGTATGATGGAGCTAAGATTCCCCACGCGAGCGGATTCAGCCCCGAAGCGTTCGCGCGGCCGTCGAGATTGGAGAACTGAAGCGGATGAATAGGACTGAGCTGCTCGACCGGGCACGGGATGCCTTCAAGATGGGCGACCTCCCAGTCGCGGAAAACTTCGCGACCCGCTATCTCAAGGGAAACGCAGGGAACATCGAGGGCGAGGTGCTACTCGCCTCCATATACGCGAAACGGGACCGTCCCGAGAAGGCGATCGACACCCTTTCGGCCGTTCTGCAGAAAGATCCCGACAACCCCGAGGTGCTCAACAATATCGGCGTCATGTATCGGCAGCTCGGAAAGCTGGACTACGCCCTGGACGCGCTCAAGAAGGCCTGCTCTCTCGCTCCCGACCGGGCCGATATCCGGTACAACATCGGCAACGTCTACAAGCAGGGCGGAAAGTTCAAGGAAGCGGCCGCGGCCTACGAAAAGACAACGGAGCTGAACCCGGGATTCGCCCTCGCCTACAACAACCTGGGCACGGCCTACGAAAAGATCGGCGACTACAACCGCGCCATCCAGGTTTTCTGGAAGGGCCTCCAGGTCGACGCCAACCATCCGACCCTCCACTACAACCTCGGCATCGCCCTCGAATCCCAAAACAGGACCGAAGAGGCGGCGAAGGAGTACGAAACCGCGGTCAAGATCAGGCCGGGCTGGATCAAGGCGATGAACAACCTCGGCATCGCCCTGTACAAGCTTTCCGACTATGCCCGGGCCCTCGACGTCTTTTCGGACGTCCTCGCGATCGAGCCCTTCAACGCCGAGGTGAAAAACAACATGGGCGTCGTGCTCGCCGAGCAGGGCAAGACCCTCGAGGCGATCAGGTACTACCGTCAGGCCCTCGAGATCGACCCGGCCTACGTGAAGGCGGCCGTCAACCTCGAACAGATCCTGGAACGCGAGGGCTCCTTCACCGACGCCCTTCTCGAGCTCGACAAGCTCGTCAAGCTCGTCCCCGACAACCTGGACATCCGCAACTACCTCGCGAGCCTCTACGCCAAGATGGAACGCTACCCCGAGGCCGAGGAGCAGCTCGCCTACATACTCCAGCGCGACCCCGAAAACCTCAGGGCGCTCAGGATCCGCGGCACGGTGTTCCAGAAGCTGGACGATTCGGCCAGGGCCCAGGATTGCTTCGAGCGGATACTGGAGATCGACCCCAAGAGCATCGGCTTCTACCTCGACCTCGCCGAGATATTCGAAAAGGAAGGCAAATACGCCGAGGCCGAAGAGCGGATGAAGCGCTACATCACCCTGAGACCGGACGATACGGCGGCGAAGCTCAAGCTGGGCAGGCTCTACAAGACGATGGGCCACGACGAGCACGCCATCGAGCTTTTCAAGGAAATCCAGCTCGCCCATCCCGACAACGCCGAGGCCCTCTCCGAACTCTCCGCGCTCTACGGCAAGCGGGGCAACAAGGACAAGGCCGTGGAGTACGCCGACGCCCTCATCAACCTCCAGGGCAAACGCGGCCACCCCGACGACATGAACGACCTCAAGGCCTCTCTCGAACTCTACGAGAATGCGGTAAAGGCCTACGGAAACGACGTCACCGATTCCTGGGAGAAAAATCTCAGCCGCCTGTTCCCGACGAAACCGGGCGCAGGGGAGGAGGGCGCGGCTCCCGACGCCTCCGACCTCAAGGGCCTGGACGAGATCGACCCCCTGTTCCGTCTGGGAACCGAGGCTGCGGTGCCGGTCGACGAGGAGGAGGAGGACCTCTTCCTCGAGGAAGAGGAAGAGATCGAAGCCGAGGAGGAGGAGGAGGAGGAGGAAAAAGAGGAAGAAATTCCCTTTCCGGCCTTCATCCCTCCGGAACCCAAGACCCCCATGGACGACCTCCTCGACGGCCAGGACCTCTACGATAACGAACCCAAGAAGCAGCCAGCTCCCGAGCGGGAAAACCGGACCGAGCCCGAGCAGCCAGCCCAACAGAGAAACCCCGAGACTCCGCCTGAGCCGCGGCAACCCCAAGACTTCGGCCAACAACCCCAACGGCCTCAACAGGCTCAGCCGCCCCAGCAGCCACAACAGCCTCAGCCGTTACAGCCCTATCCACAGCAGCCCATCATTCAACCGAGCGTCCAGCCGATATACACGCCGATGCCCTACCCGATACCGATGCCGGTCTTTCCGCCTCCGGCCGAGCCGAAGGCGAAGGGAACGCCGCTCGAGCCCCTCCTCTCCCAACCCGAATCTCCCGAACCGGAAGATGCCGAAGGGGAGTCGGTAGCCGACGAACCATCGGAAGCACTGGCTGAGACCCTGGAATCGCCCGAAGCCTCCCCTCCCGAGACGGAATCGGCGGCAGGGGAAATCGGGGAACCGGAAGAAGCCGTCCCGGAATCGGTCGATTTCGGCGAGAAATCGGAGGATGCCGTCGAGACCGAACTTCCTCCCCCCGAATTCCCCGAGCCGGAGAATGACGAAGAACTGGGTCCCGAATGGATAGAATCCCCCGAAGAGATGGACGAATCTGACACGACCGAATACCCCGAGCTATCGGAAAACTCCTCCATTCCGGACGATGCCGTGGACGGGCTCCTGCCCGAAGCTTCCATCGTCGAGGTTCCCGAAGACCTGGAAGAATCGCCGGCTCCCGCGACCCCGAAGCGGGTCCCGGAGCGAACGGAATCGGAGCCCCGTCCCGAGCCGGAACGGATGCCCCAGGCCGATTCGCCGAAGACCTCGAAAAAAGCGGAACCGGAACAGGCGAAGAAGCCGGTTCCGGATCCCCTCAACGACCCGGACGCGCTGAAAAAACTCTTCGGCTACCTCAAGTCCCTCCTCGTCAACCTGCCCGAAAACAAGCGCGCACAGTTCGAGCATAGCCACGAGGCCCAGGCTCTCGACCATCTGCTCGAACGCTTCGAGGCTCCGGCTTCCCCGGGATCGGGGCGCGCTCCCCTCGGGCTCGGGGCGAAGGCCGCGTCGGTTCGCACCGCTCGAACGCTGGCCAGCCACGCCGAGCGGACGGCGAGCGTCGCCAGGACGGTCGCCCTCATCAAGGAAAGCCCGAAGCTTTTCACCCCCGAGGAGCTTCACGGATTTACCAACGGAAAACTTGGACGGCTCATCGCGGTCCTAAAAGAAAAAAAGGAGCGCGAAAAGCCCCTATGAGTTCAGCGAACAACCTCGAAAAGATCAACGCCTATATCGGGCGAATGCCGAGCCTTCCGGTGACCGTGACCAAGGTCCTCGAGATCTGCAACAACCCGAAGACCTCGCCGACCGACCTCAACCGTATCATCTCGCTCGACCCGGTCCTCATGGGACGGGTGCTCAAACTGATCAATTCGGCCTACTACGGCCTGGGCCAGCAGGTCACCTCCCTCGTCCGCGCCATCATCATGCTCGGGATAAATACCGTCAAGAACCTCGCCCTCTCGACCGCCGTCGTCGACAACCTTTCGGACAGGGCGGCCTTCCAGGCGATCAACATGGACGGATTCTGGCGCCATTCCCTCTGCGTCGGAGTCACCTCGAGGATGGTGGCCAAGAAACGGGGGGTGGATCAGCGGTCGGTCGAGGAATACTTCGCCGCCGGCCTCCTGCACGACCTCGGCAAGATCCCGATGAACAACGTGCTCTCGAAAGAGTACGTCCTGGCAATGAGCATGGCGGACAGGGAACGGCTTCCCCTCTACTTCGCCGAAAAGCGCGAGATCGACACCGACCACTCCGAGGTCGGCACGATCATCGCCCAGAGCTGGAAACTCGACCGCGCCATCGTCGACACGGTGAACGCCCATCACGCCTACCTCGAGTACGACGGCCCCTACAAGGACATCCTCTACACCGTCGTTCTCGCCAACTATTTCGCCAACATCCAGGAGATAGGATTTTCCGGCGACCGGTATCCCGAGCGGATCGATCCCTCGGTCTACCAGTTCCTCGGGCTCACCCGCGACATTTTCGAGGAGATCGAATCGGGAGTGACGGCCGAGATCGAGAACGCCCGGATCTTCCTGAAGACGAATTAAGGGGCCAAGGAGATTTCATGATAAAAATGAGCATTTGGGGCGACCGGGGATCCATCCCCTGCCCGGGGCCTGACACGGTCGAATACGGCGGCAACACCTCCTGCCTCGAGCTCCGTTTCGGGGACCGCCTCGTCGTCGTCGACGCGGGTTCGGGCATCAGGCAGCTCGGCGACCACATCATGAAAACCGACATCAAGCGCGGGCCCCTCGACATCGACATCTTCCTGACCCACACCCATTGGGATCACATCATGGGTTTTCCCATGTTCACCCCGATCTACGTTCCCGGCACGAAGCTCCGCGTCCACGGCCCGGTAACCTACGAGGAGGACACCCTCGACAAGATCATCGGGAATCAGCTCTCCTACCGGTACTGGCCCGTCAGGCAGAGCGAGCTCGCGGCGAAAATCGAATACGACCAGATGAAGGAAGCGACCCTGGACATGGGCAACGGCCTCGTCCTGAAAACGAAGTACCTGAACCATCCCATACTCTGCCTCGGCTACCGCTTCGAATTCGAGGGAAAATCGGTCGTGACCATCTACGACCACGAACCCTTCCGGAACGTCTTCCCGACCGACCCGGCCGACCCGGACTACGACGCCGACGCAGCCCTCGAGGGCGAGACGGCCGCCCGCGAGGAAAACGAGAAGATTCTGCGGTTCATGGCGGGGGCGGACCTCGTCGTGCACGACACCCAGTACACGGCAAAGGAATACAACCTGAACAAGATCGGCTGGGGTCACTCGTCGTTCGAGTACGCCATCAACGCGGCGCACAAGGCGAAGGTCAAGAAGCTGCTCATGTTCCATCACGACATCAACCGGACTGACGCCGAACTCACCGAGCTCGAACGGAAGTACCGGGCCGACATCGGCGGGAAGACCTCCCTCGAGATCCAGATGGCCAAGGAAGGCTCGACCCACGAACTTTAGCGGATTGCCGGATGACGACGCGGTTCTGCACCCGGCCCCGGCGTCTATCGGTAGAGCTTCCGGATCCCCTCCGACCTGAGGAAGAGGGACCAGACGGTTCCCGCCATCCTCGCGGTCCGGACGGGACGGGTACTTGTTCCCCGATCGATGGCCTCGAGCCCGAGCTCGTCGAAAAGAAAATGAAGAAATGCGAAATTCCGTCTTTCCTGCCAGGTCCCGAGGTGGGTCCGGCCCCATAGGTACTCGTCCTTCAACGCGCCACGGGCGTTGAGGATGAAGGGCCTGAGCCCGGATCCCGACTTCCCCTCGGCGACGGCTCGATAGAGCTCGATCCTCGCCCGCTCGAACTGGAGCCTCGCCGCGACGAGGTCGAATTCGTCCCTCTCGCGGACGAGGGCCTCGGTGGCCTCCCGGTCGGCGGCCCGGTCGAGGGCCTGGAGCGCGGCCTCGAGCAGGGCCGGCAGGGCCTCGAAAGCCCTCGATTTTTCCTCGAGCCTCGCCGCCGAGGCGCCAACGGGATCTCCCATGTCGCTGGGCGGCTCGGCCACCATCCCGACCGTTCCCTTCCCGGCCGAGGGTCCGCTCTCTCCCGGAGCCGTGTCGAGGGCAAGGGCGAAGGCCTTTTCCAGGATCCCGTAATACTCGAGGGCGAGGGCCGAATTGGCCTCGCCGAACCAGGCCGAGCAGAACTCATCGAGGAGGGGTCCGAGGTCCTGGCCGGGATTCCAGGCGAGGCGGGGAAAGATCCAGGCGTTGAGCTGGGCGGTCAGGTATGCCCGGTCCCCGGTCGCGAGGACCTGGACCGTATGGGCGCCCGATGCGGCATAGAAGGCCAGGTCGGCCTTGATCGTGGCTGGCATTGGCGGCACGACGGACTTGAAAAGCACGGCGTCCTGATAGTACTCGAACACCCGCGCGGGAGCGGCTCCCGATCCGGCGAAGAACGAGGCCGCGGCGGCAAAGCCTCGGTCATAGGCTCCGTCGTTGACGGGACAGGGCGTTCCCAGCCCGTGGGCGTAGCAGCGTTTCCTCGGCGCCCAGAGGAGGCAGACGTTCTTCCGGGGCTTCACCGTTCCAGGCGAACCCTCGGTATCGTGGTAGGCGAGAAACGAGAGCTGGGCGCCGGGCATCACCTCGGCGAGGACCTCGGCGACGGCGTTCGCGGCCCGCAGCGCCTGAGCCGAGGGGCCGAGATCCCGGCACTCGGGGCAGGAACACCAGCCGCCTCCGGGGATGTCGTCCGGCCAGAGATGGTACACGTCCGCGCCGGGATAGGTGAGGAACCATCGTTTCGCGTTTTCCCTGAGCACCTCGAGGGCTCGAGAGCTCGAGGTGCAGAAATTATAGTCCGGGGTCCTCTTGCCTTCGGCCATGCGAAAGAGCTCGGGCTCGACGGCGAAGCGTTTTCGGGGAACGAGGGCGGAAAGCCCGTGGCCGCCGAACTCGACGGTCATCCCGAAGCGCCTGGCGAGGTTGGAAACGTCGAGCCTCGAACGGCGGTACATGTCCAGGGGGATGGCGCCGAGGGCGATCGGGGAATCGATGACGTGGAAGAAGACCGTGTTGTACTTGTTGCGGGCCGCCCAGTGTATCCACTCGCCCCAGTCCTTCATGAAAACCCCGTGACCGAGGACGAGACAACGGCCGGGAAGGACCGGTTTCTCGTTGGCCGAATCCCGTTTCAACGCGACGGTTTTCCCTTCGGGAAGCCTCTCTCCCGCAGATCCGGGAAGCATCCATCGGCATCCCGCGGATTCGAGGAAATCGTAGACGGCGTTCAGGAGGCCCTTTGGGCTGTCGCCGTAGAGCTCGATACGCGTGCCGCCGGCCCGCCAGTAGAATCCGTCGGAGGCCGAATCGTCGTGGGAAAGCACGATGATCCTCACCGCGTTCGTCAGGTTGGAAACGACGATTTCGCTTCCCGTCATCTCCCGCAGAAAAAAGGAAAGCTCGTCGGCCGCGCATCGGGAGACGGGATCCGTATAGGGCTGGACGATGGTCCACTGCTCGGAAAAATCGATCGCATTCATATCGGTATTCTACTACGGAACTCGGCTTTCCACAAACTTACAATTTTCCGATTTCCATCCCCGTTGTATTTCATGTATCATCAAGGAAAAGGAGTAGCCGATGAACGATACCAAGAAGCGCGCCTTCCTGCTCATCATCCTGTTGGGCTTCGTGAGCCTGTTCAGCGACATGGTCTACGAGGGGGCGCGGAGCGTAAACGGCCCCTTCCTCAAGACGGTCGGCGCCGGCGCGATCGCCGTCGGCATCGTCACCGGACTCGGGGAATTCCTCGGTTACGCCGTCAGGCTCCTTTCCGGGTCCTACGCCGACAAAACCAGGGCCTACTGGGTTTTCATCATCGTCGGTTATGCCCTGCTCGCCGCGGTGCCCCTCCTCTCCCTCACCGGCACCTGGCAGATCGTCGCCATCCTCGTCATCCTGGAACGGGTGGGCAAGGGAGTCCGCAGTCCGGCGAAGGACGCCCTGCTTTCACGCGCGACGAAGAATGTCGGAACCGGTTTCGGGTTCGGCATCCACGAGGCGATGGACCAGATCGGCGCCGTTCTCGGCCCCCTGATCTTCACCGTGGTCCTCGCCCTCGACCCGAACGGGACGGTCAGGGATTACCAGCACGGCTACTCCCTTCTCTGGATTCCCTTCGCCCTCGCGATGGCCTCGATCGTCGCGGCGAGGATCCTTTTCCCGAAGCCCGAAACCGTGGGGACGGAGACGATCACACCCAACGCCCCCGCCGAACCGCTTTCGAGGACCTTCTGGCTCTATACGATCTTCGCCTTTTTCCTCGTCTCGGGCTTCGCCGGGTTCAGCCTGCTGGCCTACCACTTCAAAGCCACCGGCCTCGTACCCGACGCCCAGATACCCCTTCTCTACGCGATCGCGATGGGCGTCGACGGTTCCATCGCCGTCTTCGTCGGCAGGCTCTACGACCGGATCGGCCTGAAGGTGCTCTACGCCATTCCCCTTCTGACGATACCGATTGCCTTCCTGGGATTTTCCTCGATCCACGGCCTGATGATACTCGCGGTCATTCTCTGGGGCGTCGTGATGGGCATCCACGAGACCGTCGTGAAGGCCGCCATCGCCGACCTCACCCCGATCGGGAAACGGGGAACGGGCTACGGGGTGTTCAACACGGTGAGCGGCCTGGCCGCCCTCGTCGGGGGTACGGCGATCGGATTCCTCTACGACCGTTCGATTCTGGCCGTGATGATCTTCTGCGCCGCGGCCGAACTCATGAGCATCCCCCTCCTCATCCTCATCGGCAGGGAGACGAAAAGGAGAAAGCCCGCCTGACGAGGAGCCGTCCAGAGGCGAATTCCGCAGGACAATGCTTTTCAGGGAGCCGGAACCGCCTGAGGCCGGAGGTTGACGGATGGTCCGGTTCCGTCGGCTGGGATCCGATGGTTCATGAGACGCCACGAGGCATAGACGGAGCCGTTCCCCGGTATTGGATCGACGAAAAAATGATAGATGCCGCAATTCCCCATCGGAAGCAGGGGCATCCAGGACCTCGTGCCCGTCGTCGCCTTCACGAGCCAGTGCATGAAGCCGCCGTGGGATACGGCGAGGATGTTCCGTTTGCCGGCCACGGCGAGGGAAGCGAGGAAGCCCCAAGCCCTCACGGCCCTGTCGTAGAGGTCCTCGGGGGATTCGGCGTCATGGACCGCCGCCCAGCTTTCGGACCTGAACCGCCGGTATTCCTCGGGGAACCGCACGGAGGCTTCGTCGGTCGTGAGGCCAGAAAAGCCGCCCGTATCCAGCTCCGTCAGGAGCTCGTGGCTCTCGGGCGGCGCCGAACCGAGGACGTCGGACACGATGCGCGCCGTCTCGGCCGCCCGCTTCAGGGGGGAGGAGACGATGGCGTCGATGTTCCGGTCCCTGAAGAACTCGGCGGTCTCGGCTGCCTGGGTCCTGCCCTTTTCCGTGAGGGGGAAATCCCGGAGTCCCTGCATGACGCCCCTGGCGTTCCCCTCGCTCTGGCCGTGCCTCATGAGGTAGAAGTTGACCGGCGTTGCCAGGGATGAGAAGGTTTCAAGCATGGGTTAACCATACCAGTCCCGCGGCAACGGGGCAAGCCGGGACTTCCGAGGGTTTTTTTTCGGCTCGATTGATAGGCGAAGCCGGTCCGTGCTATAGTTCCCGCACTATGGCATATACACGAAGAACGGTTACCTGCGGGGCCCTCGGTTCGGCCGACGTGGGAAAGAACGTGACGCTCAACGGGTGGGTCCACCGGAAACGCGAGCACGGCGGCATCACCTTCATCAATATACGCGACCGATACGGCATCACCCAGGTCGTCGTCGACGAAAACGTCGGTGCCGATCTCAAGGCGACGGTCGACGAGCTCCGGAACGAGTTCTGCATCGCCGTCTCCGGCGCCGTCCGAGCCAGGCCCGACAACATGGTGAATCCCGACATGGCGACCGGCGCCGTCGAGGTCCTCGCCTCGTCGGTCCAGATCCTCTCGCGCTGCGAAACCCTCCCCTTCATGGTGGACGAGAAGAGCGACGCGAAGGAAGACCTGAGGCTGAAGTACCGCTACATCGACCTCCGTTCCTTCTCGATGCAGAGGAAGCTCGCCCTGCGCCACGAGGTCGCCTTCGCCGTCCGCGAATACCTCTCGGGCGAGGGATTCTACGAGCTCGAAACCCCGACCTTCATCAAATCCACCCCGGAAGGAGCCCGCGACTACCTGGTGCCCTCCAGGCTCTATCCTGGCAAGTTCTACGCCCTGCCCCAATCCCCCCAGCTCTACAAGCAGCTCCTCATGGTCTCGGGCTTCGACAAATACTTCCAGATCGCCCGATGCTACCGCGACGAGGACGCCCGAGGGGACAGGCAGCCCGAGTTCACCCAGAT
>DBTK01000038.1:0-654 GCA_002307015.1 Spirochaetaceae bacterium UBA1318 | reverse complement strand
TCGACATCGAGATGTCCTTCGTGAAACGCGACGACGTGCTCGAGCTCGTCGAGGGGATGATGGGCTACGTATTCGACAAGACCCTCAAGACCAAGCTCCCGCCGCGGTTCCGCCGGATCGCCTACGACGATTCGATCGACCTCTACGGCACCGACAAACCCGACCTCAGGTTCGCCATGGAGATGAAGAACTTCGACCTCCTCGCCCTCAAGTCCGGCTTCCAGGCCTTCAAGGATGCCCTCGCCGAGGGCGAGGCTCGCCGGACCAAGGCCGCGCTTTCGGGCATCACCCAGGAGGGCGGCGCGGTGAAGGTCCTCGTCGTGCCCGGCAAGGCCGACTATTCCCGCAAGCAGATCGAGGAGCTCGAGGCCGCCGCCAAGATCTACCGGGCGAAGGGCATGGCCTGGATGAAGGTATCCGCCGCCGGAAAGCTCGAGGGCGGGGTTGCCAAATTCTTCTCCGGCGAGGGCGTTGCCCCCGGGCTCGAGGCCGAGGTTCTCTCGGTCCTCGACGCAAAGCCCGGCGACCTCATCCTGATGGTCGCCGACCCGAAAAAAAAGGTCGCCTGCCAGTCCCTCGGCGCCGTCCGCTCGAAGCTCGGCAAGGACCTCGGCTTCTGCGATCCCAAGCGGTTCGAGTTCGCCTGGATCGTCG
>DBTK01000005.1 GCA_002307015.1 Spirochaetaceae bacterium UBA1318 | reverse complement strand
CCCGGCTGCGGCGCCTGCTGCATCGCACCGTCGCTTTCCTCCCCGATTCCGCCTGGCCCCGGTTTTGCCGGTCTTCCGGGTGGAAAACCAGCCGGCCTTCCCTGCCCCCATCTCGACAAGGATTATTTTTGCGGCATCTACGGAAAACCGGAGAGGCCCGCCGTCTGCGCCGGGCTCAGGGCCGAACGGGAGATGTGCGGCTCGAGCCGGGAGGAAGCCCTCGCCTACCTCGCCCGTCTGGAAATCCTGACCCTGCCCGACGCCATCACGCGAGGGTGAGTCAGGCGGCGGCCGCCCGGTCCGGACTTTTCCTACTTGATGGGATCCTGTTTCGACCCGTCGGGCCTGAACCGCTTCGCCTCGATCCCGTACTTCGCAACCCTCAGGCCCATCTGCCGTTCGGTGATGCCGAGCTGGGTCGCAGCCTTGGCCATGACCCCGCGACAGGACTTGAGGGCGTCGATCAGGAGTTCCCGCTCGAGCGATCCGACTGCCTCGTCCAGGGTTCCGGAGTATTGGGTCCCGGTCGATCCGCTCGACTGGAGGCTCGGCGGAAGGTTCTGGCTCCTGATGACGCCGTCGGATGAGAGCAGGACGGCGCGCTCGATGCAGTTCTCCAGCTCCCTGACGTTTCCCGGCCAATGGTACTGGGTCAGCAGGTCGATGGCCCCGGTCGAGATCCTCAGGATCTTCTTGCTGTTGCGCTCGGCGTACTTTTCGATAAAACGGTCGGCGAGGAGCATGATGTCCCCCCTCCTGTCCCGGAGCGGCGGCACATGGATCGGGAAGACGTTGAGACGATAGTAGAGGTCCTCCCGGAACTGCCGCTTGGGTATCAGGTCCTCGAGGTTCCTGTTCGTCGCGGCGATCACCCGAACGTTCGTCCTCAGGGTGACGCTGGAACCGACCCTCTCGAATTCCTTTTCCTGAAGGACGCGGAGCAGCTTGACCTGGACCTGGGGCGTCAGATCGCCGATCTCGTCGAGGAAGATGGTGCCTCCCGAGGCGAGCTCGAAGCGGCCTCGGCGCGCGGCGACGGCCCCGGTGAAAGCCCCCTTCTCGTGGCCGAAGAGCTCGCTCTCGATCACGGATTCGGGGAGGGCGGCGCAGTTGACCTTGATGAAGGGTTTGTCGGCGCGGTTGGAGGCGAAGTGGATCGCCCCGGCGATCAGCTCCTTGCCGGTCCCGCTCTCGCCGCGGATGAGAACGGTCGCGTCGCTCTTGGCGACCCGCTCGATCAGGGAGAATACCTCGACCATGGCGGCCGAGGTCCCGACGATGCCTTCGGGGCGGTACACCTTTTTCAGTTCGTTGGCGAGCCTCTCGTTCTCCTCTTCGAGGGAACGGCGGTCCTCGTAGACCCGCTGCCTGAGCCTGACCGCCTGCGCGATCAGCGAGGCGATGACGGAGAGCATCCGCGCGTCGTCCCCGAGGTCGGCTTCGGGGTCGAAGGATTTCTCGGCGCTCAGGGTTCCGATGACCTCGTTTCCCTGGCGGATCGGCACGCAGATGAAGGAGAGCTCGGCCGAGTGGGCTCGGCTCGCGCCTGTCCTGTCGAGGAACAGGGGTTCCTCGGAGACGCGGGGGATGACGATGGGCTCACCTGACTGGACGACCCTGCCGGTCACTCCCTCGCCCGGCTGGTAGACGGCCTTCCTTCTCTGGCCGTCGGAAAGCCCGTGGGCCGCGTGGGTCACGATTTCCCCGCTTTTCCGGTCGCGGAGGGTCGCGGCGCAGAAGACGAGGCCGAGGCGCATGGCCGAAAGGCGGAGCACGGGATTCAGGGTTTCGGAAATATCGAGGCTGCGATCCAGGGTTTGGCTGATGTCGAAAAGAAGCTGAAGCTCTCCCGGTCTGGGAGTTTCGTTTTTCCGCGGAGATTCGTCACGCATGCGCAAGCATGTCACACCCCGGCGTGGCGATTCAAGGCCGTGACGCAAAAAAAACGTCTTCCATACAGCTACGTATGGAAGAATCGCGTTTACCCGCTTTCTTCATTTCCATCAATTGATGTACACTTACAGGGTGATTCATGCGAAACGGGGGTGGAGATGCGCATTTCGGGGATGATAGGATTCGCGGCGGTCGCCGTCGCACTTGCGTTGAGCTCATGTGCCTCCACCGACCAGCAGGGCGGGGACTATGGTAGCTTTCCCCGGATAGATCCCAACCGGGCGTACTACATCATTTCCCTCGACAACGGGCAGCGGATTGCGAGCTTCGCGCGAGGTCCGGCGGCCGAGACCGAAAAGGTCGGGGTCGCCCGGTCGGGAACGAGCGAACGCGCGCGCTGGCGTTTTACCCGCAATTCCGACGGCTCCTATTCGATCGAGAACATCGACGCGCACAAGTTCCTCGACGTCCAGGGCGGGATCATCAACGTCCCCGGCAGGGACGCCGTCGTGTTCGCCGATTCCTCAGCTCGCTGGCGGATCGAGTCCGTCCAGGGCGGGTTCCGCTTCGTTCCCCAGGGCGAGTGGATGCCGCTCTCGATCAGGGGATCCGAATCCTCCGAGGGAACCGGTCTCATCACCCTCCCCTGGATGGGGATGTCCTTCCAGATCTGGAGGCTCGTCCCGGCGCCCGATGTATCGACTCCCTCAGCTCCAGCTGTCCCGAAGCTTGTTGATGCCGAACCGAAGGCCGTCACGAACGGGGACCAGACGGCCCAGGGAAGCGGCAAGCTGGGAAGCCTCGCGGGCAAGAAGATAGCCGTCGTCGGAGTCTCGGTTTCGGACCAGGATCTCGCGAAGGATACCCCGGTCACGGTCCAGAACTTCCTCATCCACGCCTTCGTGACCTACTCCTCCAGCGTGGTCGTCGATCGGGACAGCGTCGACAAGATCATGAAGGAGCACGAGTTCCAGAGCAACGCCGTCGCCGATTCCTCGACGGCCGTCGAGGTCGGAAAGCTCGTCGGGGCCGATGCCATCGTCGTCGGAACCTTAAGCAAGTCGGGTTCGCGCTACTACCTGGCGGTCAAGGTCGTTTCCGTCGCGACGGGCGAGATCCTCGCCTCGGCCGTGGGGGATTCCACCGACGAATCCGGCTTCCTTGACATGTGCATCGCCTCGGTAAAAAGCATGTAGCTCCCTGTGGTGTCATGAAGCTTAGGTATGGGGAAGCCCCGCCGGGAGAATCCCGCAGGGCTTCCCTTCCTAATTTATAGCTCGAGGGACTTCGAGTCGACCTTTTCCTTCACGTAGCTGGCAAAATCGGCGAACTTCATGCCGTTCATCTGCCTCCCGTCGCGGAGCCGGACGGACACGGCATCCTCGTCCTGTTCCTTCTGGCCGACGACGAGCATGTAGGGCACCTTCCGGCTCTGGGCCTCGCGGATCTTGGCGTTCATCCGCCCGTCGGAGAGGTCGGCGACGGCGAGAAATCCGGCGGCGTCCAGCCTGTCGGCGACCTTCGAGGCGTACTCGTGGAAGTTCGGCGCGATGGGAATGACGGCGATCTGCTCCGGGGCGAGCCAGACCGGGAAGGCGCCCGAGAACTGCTCGATCAGGATGCCGATGAAGCGCTCGAGGGAGCCGAGGATGGCCCGGTGGAGCATGACCGGATGGTGCTTCTCGCCGTCCTCGCCGACGTAGGTCGCGTTGAGCCGTTCCGCCGAGGGGAGTTGGTAGTCGATCTGCATGGTGCCGCACTGCCAGCCCCGTCCGAGGGCGTCGACCAGGGTGAACTCGAGCTTGGGGCCGTAGAAGGCGCCCTCCCCGGGGGAGATCTCGTACTCGAATCCGCCGGCCTTGCAGGCCTCGGCGAGGCCTGCCTCGGCCCTGTCCCAGGTCGCGTCGTCGCCGATCCGCTTCTCGGGCCTGGTCGAAAGCTTCACCGATATCCTGTCGTCGCCGAAGCCGAAGTCGCGGTAGATGTCCTTCAACAGGGCGCAGAACCTGACGACCTCGCTCCCGATCTGTTCCTCGGTGCAGAAGATATGGGCGTCGTCCTGGACGAAGCCGCGGACCCTCATGATGCCGTGAAGGGCACCGGAGGCCTCGTTCCTGGTGCAGGATCCGAACTCGGCGATTCGGAGGGGAAGGTCTCGGTAGCTCTTGATCCCCTGCTTGAAAATCTCGACGTGGCCGGGGCAGTTCATCGGCTTCAGGGCGAACTGGCGTTTCTCGCTTTCGGTGATGAACATGTTTTCCTGGTACTTGGCCCAGTGGCCCGAGCGTTCCCAGAGGGATTTCGGCATGACGAAGGGGGTGTTCACCTCGACGTAGCCGCCGGCCTTGATCTTCTGGCGGACGTAGTTCTGGATCCTCAGGTAGATCGACCAGCCCCTGGGATGCCAGAAGACCTCGCCCGGGTTCTCGTCGTCGAGATGGAAGAGGTCGAGTTCGCGGCCGAGCTTCCTGTGGTCGCGTTTCTCGAGCTCCTCCTGGAGCTTGAGGTAGTCCTTGAGGGCCTGGGGGCTGTCCCAGGCGGTGCCGTAGATGCGGGTCAGCATCTGGCGCTTCTCGTCGCCGCGCCAGTAGGCCCCGGCTATGCTCATCAGCTTGATCGCGTCGGGATGGATGGCGGCGGTGTTCACGACGTGGGGTCCCCGGCAGAGGTCGAGGTAGCCGTCCTGCTCGTAGGTCGAGATGGTCTCGCCCTCGGGAAGGTCCTCGATGAGCTCGAGCTTGTAGGGCTGGTCGGCGAAGAGCTTTTTCGCCTCCTCGCGGCTCAGTTCCTTGCGGACGAAGTCGTGCTTGCCCTTGAGGATTTCCTTCATGATCGCTTCGATCTTGCCCAGGTCGTCCGCGACGAGGGGACGGGGAAGCTCGAAATCGTAGTAGAAGCCGTTTTCGATGGAAGGCCCGATGGCGAATTTGGCTTCGGGGAAAAGGCGAAGAACGGCTTCGGCCATCACATGGCTCGCCGAGTGGCGGATCACTTTCAGTTTTTCATCGCGGGGGAGGGGAGTGGACATGGCGTACCTCGTACCGGACGCCCGCTTCTGGCGGGCATCCCTGGACCGGCAGAAGCCGGTTTCCTTGTCGTAAGGACGAACTGCGGGGAGGCTCTCGACGAGGCCATCCGCGCTTCGCGGTACCACCTTACTTCGGCTCCCCATGACGGGGGCCGCCCTCATCTCCCGTGACGTGGGCCGACGGCCCGGACTACTGGACTTTACGTCGTTCGTTCGGGCGGCTCCGGAGCGGTTTTCCCCCGCGCGCTCTTCGCGGATCGCCTCTCAATCCTCGGGCGATCCTCCCTGTGCGGCGCACCTCGGGCTACTCTTCTCCATCAAGACCGTTGGTTCATTATCGGAATCGCCGCGGGCTTTGTCAACGGCCCGTCATTCCGCCACGAACACCGATTCGAAATCGTAGAGGGGGACGATCCTCTTGCCGGGGGGAACCACGAGGAACTCGGCCGGATCCCAGGCGCCGGCGACGAGGGCTCGCAGCATCCTCATCGATCCGGGAAGGAGGACGAAGTCCTTGCCCTCCTCGGCGGCCTTCCTCTTCATCATGTCCGCGTAGCCCAGCTTCGAGGTCTCCGGTATCTCGATATATCGGAGCTTCTTGTCGTCCGTCTCGGGGTGCATCGTTTCCCAGACGAAGGAGGCGTTCTCCTCGCCGTACTTCTCGACGAGCTCCTTGTACTCCAGTCCGTAGCCCATCGTCGTTCCCAGCTCGGATTCCCGGAAATAGCTCTGTCCCCGTTCGATGTAGCCGGCCGAGCTCCAGGGGGCGCTCCGGTTATCCCCGAAACTGGCGAGGAAATTCGGCCCCGATCCCATGAGTACCGTGCAGCAGTCGTGGGCGCGGGGAAGCACGACCGGTATGGATCTGGCCTCAACCCCCGCAAGCCCGTTGCCGCACAGGCCGTAGCCGAGGATGATCGCGTCGTAGCCGCTTCCGCCGGGGCGGGAATCCGAGGCGGCGTCTATCCTCTCCTGGATTCGGCTGCGGAGCTCCTCCCTCCTTTCATGCAGCCCGAGTTCGAGGAACTCGGGATCGACGATCACCGGCGTCTCGGCTATGGCGAGGCAGAGCTCGCGCTGAAAAACGTTGCAGGATATCAGTTTGTACTTCATGGTGCCCCCGTGGTGCCGCAACCGGCAATCCCACTCTACACCGTTTTCTCCCGATTCGCCAACGGTACGGAAAATTCTTGACGGCTCCATTTCCGTACTGCATCATGGAGGAATGGTCGATTCAGGCGATCGCGCCGGCCGAGAGCCGAGGGGCCTGTCCCCCTTCCTTACCAGCTTCATGACGCTCAAGAAACGGATCGTGATCATTTTCATCGTCATCGCCCTGGTCCCCTACGCGAGCATCACGGTCCTTTCCTACCTGACCATATCCTCGATCCTGTCGAACAAGATCCAGTCGGGCATCCAGGACAGCCTGAAGCAGGCCCAGCTTTTTCTCGAAAACTCGATCAGCAACCTGAACCACATCTCCCAGCAGCTCACCCTCGAGGGGTCGGTCGGGGCCATGCTCGAACGCTACCTGACGAACCTGAATCCCTTCGAGCGCTCCATGCTGAAACGGGACATCCGGAACGAGCTGAACGTGATCGCCTTCACCAACCCCAACGTCGGCCTGATCATGTACTACTTCAAGGACGGGAGCGGCTCGCGCGACCTGGAGACCTCGCCGGTCAAGGAGCACTTCACGCCCTCAGGCCTGCCCCTCCTCGCGGCCTATTACGGGATCTCGTACTTCGGGCCCCACATCTCGAACGACCGGTTCTCGGGCCAGTACGTCATCTCGGCCCTGAGGAAGATCGATTTTCCCGACCGCGACGACGTCTACGTGTACCTGGAATCGGGATTCAAGCTCACGCGGAACATCCTGAACAGCGACAGGGTCGGGATCAATTCCTTCCACCTCCTGCTCGACAACGACGGCAGGATATCCTACAGCGAGGTTCCGACGGCCTTTCCCGTGGATTCGCCCTTCGCGCCGGGAACGTCGGCCGCTTCGGGACTCGCGAAGAATTTCTACTGGTTCAAGGCGACGAGCAACCAGGGATGGAGCCTCGTTTCCCTCGTCACCCAGGCCGAGTACAACAAGGAAAAGGACCGTTGGATAGACCAGATCGTTCTCCTTTCGCTCGTGTTCCTGGTCTTCAGCATCTTTCTGGCCGGCGTTCTCTGGGAGATGGTGTACAAGCCCCTCAACCTCTTTTCGCGGGAAATGACCTGGATCGACCAGAATGACTTCCACCTCGCCTCGATCCCGACGAGAATTCCGGAGTTCGATTTCCTGCTCGGCCAGTTCCAGGACATGAAGAAGCGGATCATCGAGCTCCTGGCCGAGGCCGAGCAGAAGGAGAAACGGAGGGCCGATCTCGAGATCGAGAACCTCCTCTACCAGATCAATCCCCATTTCCTGATGAACTCCCTCAACACCGTCCATTGGCTCGCGATCGAAAAGGGCCAGACCGAGATCGACCGTCTCGTCCAGGCGATCAACCGGCTGCTGTTCTACAATCTGGGGAAATCGGGAAAGTCCGCGACGCTCCGGGAGGAGACGGCCGCGCTCAGGGAATACATCGTCCTCCAGCAGAGCCGGTACGACTTCGAGTTCGAGATCGCGATCAGGCCCGACGACCGGGTGCTGGACACCCCGATCCCGCGGTTCATCCTCCAGCCCCTCGTCGAGAACGCGATCTTCCACGGCCTGAGCGAGGCCGGACGGATATGGATAGAGATTTGCCTGAACGGGAGGCTCGAGGTTTCCGTGCACGACAACGGACCCGGCATGACCGAGGCCACGATCAGGAATCTCCTGGACGAGAGGAGCGCGGAATCGGGCCGGTTCGGGATGGGCATCGGCCTGAAATACGTGAAGCGGGCCCTCGATTCGTACTACGGAGGGCTTTCCAAACTGGAGATCGAGAGCGTCGAGGGGAAGGGCACGACGATACACCTGAGTCTGCCTGTCGGAAAGGAGGAGCCACGTGATCAAGATACTGGTAGTCGAGGATGACAAGCTCGCCAGGAAGGGCCTGATCCATGCGATACCCTGGGCGAAATTCGACATGGAGGTCGTCGGGGAGGCGAACAACGGGGAGACGGCGCTCGAGTTCCTCGGCAGCCACGAGGTCGACCTGATGCTGACCGACCTGGCGATGCCGACCATGTCGGGCCTCGACCTGATGAGGATCACCAGGCAGCGCCATCCCCGCCTCCTTTCCGTCGTCCTCACCATGCACCAGGAATTCGAGTACCTCCAGGAGTCGATCAGGCTCGGGGCGATCGACTACATCGCGAAGGTCCAGCTGGAGAAGGAGAGCTTCGACGAAATACTGGAGAGGATCCGTACCCGTTTCCTGCAGGAGAGGAAGCGGCTCGACTCCATCCGGACTGATGGGGGAGAGGGCGAATCCTTCTCCTCGGAGGTCGCCTGCGTCCTGCTTTCCGTCGACGAGAACGCCGATCCCGATTCCCTGCGGCTCGCCTTCCCGGACTGGCACCCTGCAGAGATTGGCAACGGCGCCTGGCTCTGGATGCCCGATCCGGGGAGGAGCCCCGACGTGGCCGACTTCGCCAAAGCGGCGGCCGCTCAGGACGGTCCGATGGTCCTCGTGTTGAGCGGCCTCACCGGGGAGCGACGGGACCGGGTCTACCACCTGATCCGGAACTACCATAAACGGGATTTCTTCTACGACTACGACGGCCGAGACGCCGTGGTGGAAAGGACGCTCAAGGACCTCGATCCCTCCCAGCCCTCCGAGGCGGAAGAGACGATAGCCGCAATGGCCGTGGAGTGGTCCGGTTTCGATTGGATCTACGACGAAGCCCTGTACGCCCGGCTCAGGACAAGCCTGAGACAGGCCCGTCTTCCCGTGACCAGGCTCTACCAGCTGACGGCCGAACTCAGGAACGAGTGGAACCGCGTCTTCGGCCCCATCGGGGGAAGGAAGATCGGCGATCCCGAGGTTTTCCGCACCTGGATGGAGGTCGAGGCTTGGCTCACTGACATCAGGGAATCGACCTGGCTGATGACGATGAAGAGCCAGTACTCGAAGGAGACCGTCGAGTGCGTCCTGAGGGCCGTCCGCATCGCCGAGCGGGAGATGGAGAAGCAGGTGTTCGCCGTCGACGTCGCGAGGAGGGTCAACCTGAGCCGCGGCTATTTCTGCCAGGTGTTCAAGGACGTCGTCGGAAAATCCTTCAACGACTACCTGAGGTTCATCCGGATCGAAAAGGCGAAGCCCCTCCTCCTGCATTCGGACGCGCCGATCTACCGGATCGCCGAGCAGGTCGGCTACACCGACGAGAAATACTTCAGCCGCATGTTCTCCGAGGCGACCGGCCTGTTGCCGAGCGCCTTCCGCCAGCACGACCGCTCGGGTCGGCGTCTGTCCTGAAACGGGGGGGACTGGTGTCCTCTCCCGTTCCCGAATCGTCCATCCTTCCTCCGTGATTCGGGACAGCGGCCGATCCGCCTCATTTCCGATGTCATGGTATCATTTCCTCTCATCCATTCAAAGTCTCAAAGGAGGTCATGATGAAAAAGGTATTGATCGCCGTGCTGGCGATCGGACTTGTCGGCATGTTCGTCTTCGCCGAGGGGAGCGATCCTTTCGGCAAATACGACAAGACCGTTTCGATGAATATCGGGAAGCAGGTCGATCCGAATTTCAACTATCCGGAAGGCGACAACCCCGAGAACAACATCTTCTCCCGGTATCTGCTCTCGACCCTGAACATAGACGTGAAGAACGCCTGGCAGGCCGGAAGCCAATCCGACTACTTCCAGAAGATCA
Source organism: Spirochaetaceae bacterium UBA1318 (assembly GCA_002307015.1). GTDB lineage: Bacteria > Spirochaetota > Spirochaetia > Treponematales > UBA1318 > UBA1318. The sequence goes on along the minus strand of DBTK01000005.1, from coordinate 49,634 downwards.
ACCTTTGCATCGCGGCGAACGACCTCCCCGACGGACTCGGGATCGTGACGAGCCAGCACCTCAAGTCGATGGTGAACGCCAACCAGCTCGCCGACCTGACCGACGCCTTCAACCAGTACGCATCCCCCGTCATCAAGTCCATGTTCGAGAAATCGGAGGGACAGGCGGCGAAGGCGGTGACCTACAACGGCAAGATGTACGCGATCCCGAACATCGCCGTACCCGAGGATTCCTACCATGTCACCTGGATCCGCAAGGACTGGCTCGACAAGCTCGGCATGAAGCCTCCGAAGACCATGGCCGAACTCGAAGCCGTCGCGAAGGCCTTCGTGGACAAGGATCCGGGCGGAAACGGCAAGGGCAACACCGTCGGCATCTCAGGACCCCAGAACGGCGGCAAGCTCTACGCGACGTTCATCGAATCGACGAACAACGCCTTCGGCTTCGACCCCGTCTTCGGGTCCTTCCATTCCTATCCCGGCTTCTGGCTCAAGGGTGCCGACGGCAAGGCCGTCTACGGTTCCCTCCTTCCGGAGACCAAGGCCGCGCTCGCGAAGCTCGCCGACTGGTATGCGAAGGGCCTGATCGACAAGGAGATGGGGGTCCAGAAGGACGCGACCCAGCCCATCGTCTCCGGACGCGCCGGCATCTTCTTCGGCCCCTGGTGGATGGGCTACTGGCCCTTCCCCGATGCCTTCAAGACCAACCCGAACGCGAACTGGCAGGCCTATGCCATTCCCGTCGACTCCAAGGGCCTCTACACGCCCCATGGCGGCATGACCTCGAACCAGTTCTCGGTCATCCGCAAGGGCTACGCCCATCCCGAGGCGGCGATCAAGATGGCCAACTGCCTCGTCCGCGACGAGGGAACCTTCGACCAGAAGAAGGCGACCATCGGCGATTATCCCCTCCGCGTCCCGATGGCCTTCCCCGATGAATGCGTGGTGACGATCAAGGCCCTCAACGACGTCCTCGCCGGGAGGAAGAATCCTTCGGATTTCGATACCCCCGACTACAAGGTCTACAAACTCCTCTACGCCGACGTGAGCGTGATCAGGGCCGTGAAGCTGAGCCCGGTCGACAACCTGGACAGCCAGTATTGGGACAAGAGCAACCCCAACTTCGCCAGGATGTACTCCCTCCTGGTCGGCATCGGAGCGCAGTACCGGCAGCCCATCAACAAAACCATGAGCGTCATCTGGACCCAGACGAAGACCATGGAAAGCAAGTGGGCGACCCTCAAGAAACTCGAGGACGAGACCTTCCTCAAGATCATCATGGGAGCCGCTCCCGTTTCCTCCTTCGACGGCTTCGTGAAGAACTGGAAGGCCCAGGGCGGCGACCAGATCACCGCCGAAGTGCAGAAGGAATCCCAGTAAAAGCCCGATGACGGAAGGTGCCGGCAAAGAGCCGGCGCCTTCCCATCGACCACTTCAAGGAAGGAAGCGTGAAAAACAGAAGTTTCAGCAAGCATTACCTCCTCATGCTTCTGCCGGGCTACCTCTGGCTCGCCATCTTCAGCATCGTCCCCATGTTCGGCCTGGTCATGGCCTTCCAGGACTACAATCCGGGACAGGGCGTCTTCCATTCCGACTGGGTGGGCTTCGATAATTTCAAATACCTCCTTTCGCTCTCCGACGCGAAATCGATATTCTACAACACGGTCTTCATCTCCGTGATGAAGATCCTCGGGAACCTGCTGGTTCCCCTGGTGTTCGCCCTCATGCTGAACGAGGTCAGGAGCCGGGCGACGAAGAAGGTGGTCCAGACCGTCGTCTACCTTCCCCATTTTCTCTCCTGGGTCATCCTCGCGGGCATCCTGCTCGACATCTTCGCCTACCGCGGGCCCTTCAACCACCTGATGGCCTTTTTCCACCAGAAGCCCATCCTCTTTTTCGCCAGGGCCGACATCTTCCCGGGCCTCGTCATCGGGAGCGACGTCTGGAAGGAGTTCGGGTTCAACGCCGTCATCTACCTGGCCGCGCTCACCGGAATCAATCCCTCGCTCTACGAGGCGGCGTCCATCGACGGCGCCGGCCGCTTCCAGCAGCTCCGCCACGTGACCCTGCCGGGCATCTCGACGACCATCATCCTGCTGACCGTGCTGAGCCTCGGAAACGTGCTCAACGCCGGCTTCGACCAGATATTCAACATGTACAATCCGGTCGTCTACTCGACGGGCGACATCATCGATACCTGGGTCTACCGTTCGGGCCTGCTGAACCTTCAGTTCAGCCTGGCGACGACGGCGGGCATGTTCAAGTCCATCATCGGATTCGGCATGATCACGCTCTCGTACTACCTGGCCGACCGTTTCGCCAACTACAAGATTTTCTGACGCAATAACGAGGGGTCGAGATGATTCAAGACAAGACGTTGAGTTCACGGATCATGGATGTGGTCGTCCTCTTTTTCATGGTCCTCGCCACGCTCCTGTGTTTCCTTCCGCTCTGGTATACGCTCTGCCTTTCGCTCAGCGAGAAATCCGCCGCCACGGCCGGCCTCGTGAGCCTCTGGCCGGTCGGTTTCAATTTCACCTCGTACAAGACGATCATGGGCGACACGAAGTTCCTCAACTCCTTCTGGATCTCGATCCAGCGGGTCGTCCTGGGAAGCGCCCTCAACTTCGTCGTCATCGTGCTCACGGCCTATCCCCTGTCGAAAAGTGCGAAGGATTTCGGCCCCCGGAACATCCTGATGTGGATCCTGGTGTTCACGATGCTCTTCAACGGCGGCCTCATCCCGTGGTACCAGACGGTCAGGTCCCTCGGGCTGATCAACAACATCTGGGCCCTGGTGCTCGGCAACAGCGTGCCCGTGTTCAGCGTGATTCTGGTCATCAATTTCTTCAGGAACCTGCCGAAGGAGCTCGAGGAGGCCGCCCTCGTCGACGGCGCCGGCCCCTGGTACCTCCTCATGAAGATCTACATCCCGCTCTCGGTGCCGGTCCTGGCGACCGTCACCCTGTTCAGCATCGTCTACCACTGGAACGAGTTCTTCAACGGCCTCGTCCTGATGTCCAAGTCCGACCGGTATCCCCTCCAGACCTATATCCAGCAGATGGTCGTCAACCTCAACATGGGCCTGATGACCGAGGACCAGTACAAGAAGATGAACGTGCTCTCGAACCAGACCCTGAACGCGGCCAAGATCTTCATCGCGATGATCCCAGTCCTGCTGGTCTACCCGTTCCTGCAGCGCTACTTCATCACCGGCATCACCCTCGGCTCCGTCAAGGAATAGGGACGCATGATACGACTCGAAGATCATTTCGACCCCCTGCGGTGAGTCGATGATCGTCCACAAAAACGGGGTCTACTCGATCGAGATCGACGGGGCGACGGGACGGGTCGGGAGGTTCGCCTTCGCCGATGACGGCCCCGGGACGAGCGTTTCGGCGAGGATCGAGGGCTCGGCCTTCGCCCGGCCCTTCATCGGAACGGAATCCGAGGTCCCTCTCGGAAGGGTCCCCGGTACCGGGCCGGAAGTGGAGCCGAAGCTCCGCTTCGACTCGGCTTCCGGCGCCACCTCGCTCGCCTTTTTCCTCGGCGCCGAAGCCCTCGCCATCGATGCGGTCCTGCCCGAACGCTCGGGGCCGCGGACCGGGCTCCGGATGGATTTTCAGTTCCTGGACCTCGATCCCGGCTCTCCCCGCGCGGCCGCGCTCGCGCCCCACGTGCTCTACACGGACGAGGGTTTCGCGTTCGCCTATTTCGTTTTCAGGCGGATGGACGGCCGCTTCGTGTGGCTCACCCTCGATTCCCCCTTCGCCGCCTGGCGGTTCCGCTACTCCCGGTCCGGGCACCGGATGCTCGGGATGGAGATCCTTTCCCGCGCCGACGACGTCGTCTCGGGTACCGGCCTCAGGCTTTCCCCGGTGACCTGCCTTTCCCTCGCCGTCGGGTTTTCTTCCGGCCTCGATACGGCCCTCGCTTCCGTGGCGGAGAGGCTCGGCATCGCAATTCCGATCTACCCGGTCGGCGGGGGAATCGAGGGCGCCGAGGTTCCGCTGAGTTTCGCGGGATTTCCGGCCGAGGCCTCTATCGTGGACCCCGAGGGGGTGGAGAGCCCGATCGGCGCGGATCCCGCCCTCGCGAGGCTCGGGAGGCCGGGGCTCCACCGGATCCGGACAAGGGGCCCCGGGGGAAGGCTCCATGTCGGTTCCCTCTTCTGCGTCGAAAGCTGGCGCGAGCTTTTCACTCGGGTCTCGGATTTCCACGCCGTCCATTTCCAGCTCGAATCCGGGGCCTACGCCCGGGTCATCCATCGCGACAGCCTCCTTCCGGACGGGACCACCTTCGAGGGGGTCGAATTCGGGAACGACGGGGCGATGATGTCGTGCAGGACGGGGGAGTTCGGCGGCTTCGTCGCCTGGGCCATGATCAAGGGGATGGAGCTCTGGGGTCGGAATGGCGACTGGGATTCCTCGGTCCGCCGCTACCTCGGGGACTGGGCCCTCAACCTCGGCCAGCCGGGGCTTCCCCACATCGGGACCGTCTCGCGAGAGCCGACGGAATTCCTCGGCCTCGGGTTTTCGCCCTGCCACCTCTACCGGGAGCTCAACTACACCCAGCACGAGATCTTCCTCATCGAGGAGCTCTGCGACTACCATCTCCTTTCGGGGGAGAGGATGTGGCTCGACTGGGCGATGAGGCTGGGCTCCCATTTCGCCACCGACCATGTCGGCGCAGACGGGGCCGCCCTTTGCAGGAATTCCCTCCGCGAAAAAGCGGTCGACTATACGACGGTCCACACGCCGATGGTCGCCTTCCTGAGGCTCTCCTCCTGCCTCGCCGCCTCGGACCCGGCCGAATCGGCCCGGTTCATCAGGCTTGCCGAGCGCATGGCCGACCACGTCGCCGAGCGCGGCAGCGACTTCCCGACCGAAGGCGAGCCCTGCACCGAGGACGGCTCGATGGCCTGCGCCATCGTGACCCTCCTTCGGGCCTGGCTCGACATCGCGCCCAAGCCTGCCTACCTCGAGACGGCTCTCGAGATCCAGGCCCTCCACGAGTCGCTCAGGCTCAGGGGAAGCGACGCGAGGATGTTCGGTTCCTCCCTCCGCTTCTGGGAGACCCAGTACGAGGGCGACGACTGGGGCCCCTCCATCAACGCCGGCCACGCGTGGACCATGTGGAGCGTCGAGGCGGACTTCCTCCTCGCGCGGGCGACCGGCGCTTTCCGCTACCTCGCTGACGCCTTCGCGGGCACCCTCTGCGTGGCTTCCCGCGTCCGCGAGTCGGGGGCGATGCCATCCTGCTATACCCCCGACATGATTCCGGGGCTTCCCCATCACCCCTACTTCCTCCTCTTCGACGAATCGCGGGCCGGTGACGGGGCCTTCTGGGAGGCGAAGGCCGAGGGCCTCCTGGACGACCGGCGGATGACGACCTCGGTTTTCGCCATGGGCTATCCGCCGAACACCTACTCGGCGAGCGGGAACTACCTGTTGATAAAATCCGCGGAGATATGGGATCATTGCGCCGGCTTCGACCGGGAGCGGTCGGTCGTCGTGAACGGCCGGTTCGAGGGCGACGAGTTCGTCCCGGCGGCCCCCCGATTTTCCCGGCTTTTCGTCGGCGGGATCGGACCGGACGTGGTATCATTCAGGGTACCGGCCGATGCCGTCGTCGAGGTCCTCTTCGACCCCGCAGTCGGTCTTGACGGGATCGAATTCGAGGGAGCCCTGGTCGAGGGGAAAAGGCCCCACGGCTTCGCGATCCGGGGCGTCGCTCCCGTCGTCCGCATCGGGTCCCGCACGCCGTCGTGAAAACGATCGGCCGCTATCCATCGAGAAAAGGATGAACACATGAAGTTTACGGATGGTTTCTGGCTGTTGAGGGACGGCGTCAGGCAATTCGCCGCCGCCGAGGCCTACGCGATCGAAGCCGGGAAGGACAGCCTGAGGGTTCTCGCGCCGACGAGGCGGATCTCGTCCCGGGGCGATACCCTGAACGGCGCCACGCTGACGGTGGACCTTTCCTCCCCTGCGAGGGACGTCATCAGGGTGAAACTCACCCATTTCGCCGGCGCCCGGGCGAAGGGCCCCGAATTCGGGATAACCGGAGATCCCGACGCCCGCGCCGAGATCCGCGACGACGGAAAAACCGCCACCCTCTCGAGCGGGCGGCTCTCGGTTCGCGTCGTCCGCGGGGAGGGCTGGAATATGGACTTTCTCGCCGACGGCCGCGTGCTCACCTCGAGCGGCCCGAAGGGCATGGCCTACGTCGAGACGGCGGAAAGCTCGCCCGGTTCAGGCTACGCGAAGGAGGAGCTGTCCCTCGGCGTCGGCGAATCGGTCTACGGCCTGGGCGAGCGCTTTTCCGCCTTCGTCAAGAACGGCCAGTCGGTCGACATCTGGAACCGGGACGGCGGCACGGCGAGCGAGCAGACCTACAAGAACATCCCCTTCTACCTGACGAACCGGGGCTACGGGGTTTTCGTGAACGATCCCGGCCTCGTCTCCTTCGAGGTCGCCTCGGAAAAGCTCTCCCGGGTGCAGTTCAGCGTGGCGGGCCAGTCCCTCGAATATTTCCTCATCTACGGCCCCACCCCGAAGGAGATACTCCGGAAGTACACGGCCCTTACCGGCCTTCCGAGCCTTCCCCCCGCGTGGTCCTTCGGCCTCTGGCTGACCACCTCCTTCACCACCTCCTACGACGAGAAGACGGTGACCGGCTTCATCCAGGGGATGGCCGACCGCGACCTTCCCCTCGCCGTTTTCCACTTCGACTGTTTCTGGATGCGCGAATACGCCTGGTGCGACTTCAAGTGGGACCCGCGGACCTTCCCCGACCCCGAGGGGATGCTCAAGCGCCTCAAGGCCAGGGGCCTTCGCATCTGCCTCTGGATCAACCCCTACATAGCCCAGGCCTCCTCGATGTTCGCCGAGGGCATGGCGGGCGGCTTTCTCGCCAGGAAGCCGAACGGCGACGTCTGGCAGACGGACCTGTGGCAGGCCGGCATGGGCATCGTCGACTTCACCAACCCCGGGGCGAGGAAGTGGTTCGGCGACAAGCTTCGGTCCCTCGTCGACATGGGGGCAGACTGCTTCAAGACCGATTTCGGCGAGAGGATTCCGACTGACGTCGCCTGGTTCGACGGCTCCGATCCGGGCCGGATGCACAACTACTATACCTATCTTTACAACCAGACCGTTTTCGAGGTTCTCCGGGAAAAGAAGGGGGCCGACGCCGTCCTCTTCGCCCGGTCGGCGACTGCCGGAAGCCAGCGCTACCCGATACACTGGGGAGGGGACAGCGAGTCCACCTTCGAGTCCATGGCAGAGAGCCTCCGCGGCGGACTCTCCCTCGGACTCTCCGGTTTCGGCTTCTGGAGCCACGACATCGGCGGCTTCGAGGGCACCCCGAGGCCTGAGGTCTACAAGCGATGGCTCGCCTTCGGCCTCCTATCCTCCCACAGCCGGCTTCACGGCTCGAGCTCCTACCGGGTTCCGTGGCTCTTCGACGACGAGGCGGTCGACGTCCTGCGCCTGTTCACCAAGCTCAAGTGCCGCCTGATGCCCTACCTCTATGCCGCCGCGGTCGAGGCCTCTTCCGTCGGAATCCCGGTGATGCGGGCCATGATCCTGGAGTTCCCGGACGACCTGTCGAGCGCCACCCTCGATCGCCAGTACATGCTGGGCTCCTCCCTCCTCGTCGCCCCGGTATTTTCCGCCGAAGGGTCGGTCGAGTACTGGCTCCCCTCGGGAAAATGGACGCGTTACCTCACCGGCGAGGCCGTCGAGGGCGGACGATGGATGCGCGAGACCCACGGGTTCTCGAGCCTTCCCCTCCTCGTGCGGCCCGGTTCGGTCATCGCGACGGGGGCCGTCGATTCGAGGCCCGACTACGACTTCGCCGACGGCGTGACCCTCGAGGCCTTCGCGCCGATCGACGGTGAAACGGTGACGACCGCCGTCACCGACCTAACCGGCGCCGAATCGGCCGTTTTCGAAACCAGGCGCGAGGGCGGGATCCTCACGGTCACGCGCCGGATCGGATCGAAGCCATGGCGTTTTCTGCTCGTCGGTGCCGAGGAGGCCTCCGGCGTTACCGGAGGTTCCCCCGAAAGAAGCGAGCGCGGCACCCTGATCGCCGCTTCCTCGGAGAGCCTCACGATAACCCTTCGCTGATCGACGTTTCCCTCATTCATGCCGCCCCCGGTCACACGATCGGGGGCGTTTTTTTTCTAAAAACCGCGGCCCCGACGATCAACAGTTCCGGCTCCTTTCCCGATACTACGGTGCCCCGCCGATCGGGAAGACGCCGTGGTCGGGGAAGCTAATGGAGTATTTGGTCTTTTTAATAGTATGTTAACAAACAATACATACATGTGAATCGATATATTTAAAATACTTCATTGAAAATATTGAAAGCACGGTAATGCTAAAGTAAAATTACCCGTGATGCATGACATATTAATGTCTGCAACAAAATTGCAAATGGAGGTTTTTATGAAACGAAACGTGTTTCTGATCCTCGGCGCGCTCATGCTTCTGTCGGCGCTCGCCTTCGTTGGCTGCAAGCAGGCAACCGATTCCGTACGAGGCGATGCGATTATCGCAAACGTCTCCGGTCACGTAATGGATGAAACCGGTGCGGCTATCAAGGGCGCCGTCATCACCTACGACTCGGCCGATTTCTCGAAGGCGATCAAAACCGTAACGACCGACAGCAAGGGATACTACTCGGTCAAGGATCTCAAATCGGGAGTATACACCCTGACGTATACGCCGCCGGGAACGACGACGGCCGGCGTTACGACCTACGCGAATGTGGCGCGGTGGTATTCGATCGATGTCAAGAGCCTCGCGGCGACGGCGCTCGGCTCTCAGGTCATCAAGGTTTCCCAGGATGTCTACCTTCCGAGCAACACCGGAGCTACCCTCAAGGGCAAGCTGGTACAGTCCAATGGTACCGGCAATCCGGTAATTCTCGCTTCCAAGTCCTTCAAGCTCATGTTGCCGAACAATTACCTGATTCCCTCCTACAACACGACGACCAAGGCGGTCGATTATGCAGACAATATCGCCTCGACCACCGACGCGGCCGGAGCCTTCAGTTTTACCGCCTTGCCGAAAATCGATTGGAGCGGAGCGGAAATCAAAGCCCAGCTAAGCACAGGCACCCTGATCAGCTCGAGCACCGCGACCGTCGGATCGGTCAACCTGCCCAGCAGCCTGAATACCGGCACCTTCGGGGTATGGGATCTGGATCTGACGAGCGTTCCTCTCGTACTCAATTATGCCGCCACCTACCCGGCTCTGGCTCTGGTCAGCAATACCGCAACGGACGTGTATGGAAATAGTAAGATACAGCCCGTCGCAAGTCCCATCGTGCTCACCTTCAACAACACCCTGGTGAACCAGTACGCGAACTCCACCGACAACCGGCTGACGTTGGCCGGCAACGATGTCGCGGCGACGGTCGCCATAAGCGGGACAACGCTTACCGTAACGCCGGCGGCTAATCTGGTAAACAATGCGGTATATGCTCTCGCGTATAAGGTTACCGACGGAAAGGGAACGGTATCGGGGACGCTTAACTTCACGACGGCCGTCGACAGCACGGCGATTACCGCGGTGACGGATTTCGCGCTCAACTATGCGCCGGCGTTGCAGACGAAGTTCAACGAGGGAGCCAACTCCTTCGACGTGTCCTTCACGTACAACGCCAACTATACGTATACCTACTACTACATGCAGACGACCGATACATCCTGGACTTCGGGTGGCGCCGTTTCTCCCAATCCGGTCGGCTCGACCGCCTTTGCGACGCTCTCGACGGGCCGGCTCGTTTCGGGTAACACCCTCAGCATCAAGCTCCGGGTGATGTCCAAGAACAACACGGCCGCAAACAGCTACAGCGACTCGAACGTGATAACGGTAGCCGATACCATGGCTCCCAATGCGCCTACCGTTTCCAACGTCAGCTATACTGCAGCCACGGCGACCTTGGCCGGATCTGACACTGTTTCCGTTACACTCCCCAACCTTGGTGTTGGCCTCGGGAACGAAAAGATGAGCCTGCCGACCTCGACCTTCACGGGAACCGCGACCACCGCGACGATCGTCTGGCAGCTGACGACCGATGGAAGGACGGCCTATGGCATCATTACCATCCCGGCCAACGCGACCATCGTCGGAAGCAACCTCAGCATTACGGTCAAGGATGCCGCGGGGAACGCCTACGGGTCCAACCCCGTCGTCTACTCCCTCCCGTAATACCTCTCTAGCCTCATAGCACGAGCCCCCCTTTCGAGGGGGGCTTCTTTTTTGCCGACCTCTTTGCCCGCCGCTTCCTAAATTTTCCTTGACTCCTGGTAACAAACCAATTACACTGTATTAGGGCACTAATACAATACGAGCGCCCATAAGGAGATGGATCAATGAAGCGAATCATCGTCATTCTGATGTTCGTCGCGGCTGCGGCGGGGCTTTCGGCCCAGGATTTTCCGGGTGTGCCGGGACCGGGCCAGTTGGGTCCGGCCGGGCCAAACGGCATGATGAGGGCGAACGGCTTCCACGGTTTCGGGAACGACACCTACTACCGAGACGAATTGAAGGCGGTGAAGACTGAGCTCGGGGACAAGCCGATCGGCGAGCTGACGCTGAATGAGCTGAAACCCTACCAGGACAGGCTGATCGTCGCCGAGAAGAAGGACGGCTATGTCAGGGAATCGGCGGGGATGTCCTTCATGATGCCGGGTTCCGGGCAATTCAAGAACGGCGACGTTGCGGGAGGGCTCGGGTTCATGGCTGCACATCTCGTCGTGGCCGGTGGCACGATCGTCGGAGCCTACCTCATGCTACCCAAGAACCTGCACTTCGATCGCCTGAACTACATCAATACCTCGTTCAGCGACATCGACTCGCGCTGGAATTCCCACAGCCTCGGCAACTATCTGCCTTCGATCGGCATGCTTTTCGTAGGAGGAGCGGTCGGCATGGGCGTGAGGGCGATATCGGCGGGTTCGGCCGCGAAAGAGGCGAAGAACTCCGTCGATTCGGGAAAGGTCAGCTTCGATCCCGAGGTTTCCCCCGGGTTTCTGGGGATGCGTTTCCGGTACTAAGCCCCGCCTTTCGGAACCGACCTCGTGAGCCGGTGCAGCAGGGCGTCCGGAAAGACGGCGAGGGCCGAGTCGGCGACCTCGGCCTCCTTGGTGAAGACGACGACCTGCCATCCCGTTTTCGCGACGAAGGCCTTGATCAGGGCGAAGGCATTGCCGATCCGGCCGGAATCCATCGCGAGGAAGGGCTCGTCGAGGACGACGGGGACATCCCTGAGTCCGGTTTTCTCGGCAAGTGAAAGCCGCGCCGCGAGGTAGAAGGCGTCGCGGGTGCCGCTCGAGAGGCGGGCTCCCGGACGGGGGGTGCCCGAGGCGTCGGCGGCCGTCGCTCCCTCGGCGCTGAAGGCGGGAAAGCCGACCGACGAGGGGACCGCGACGATGCCCGAATAGGCCTCGCCGATTTCGCCAGACAGGGCCTCGAGCATCGCGGTCGAATCGGTCGCAATTGACTCGAAAATGCGCTTGGCGAGGTTCGAGGCGGCGAGGTTCGTTTCGAGATCCTTGAGCCGGGCTTCGGTTTCGGCCGCTTCCCGTTCGAGCCTCGCGATCGTTTCGGGGATGTCCCTGAAGGCCGTCCTCGCGGCCGCGAGGCTTCCCTTGAAATCCCCGTAGTATTCCTTTTCGATGCGATCCAGTTCCTCGAGCCGGGAACGCTTCGCCCTGAGCGAGTTTTCGAGAGCCCTCAGGTCGGCGTCCGGGATCTCGGCTTCGACGATTGAACCTTCGAGCGAGGCGATGCGCCTGGCGCACTCCGCCTGGAGGGTTTCGGGACCGAGGAGGCCGAAGGCGGCGGCCGCATCCCCCGCGCGGCGCTCGAGGTCCAGCGCCTTGGCGGCGAGGGAGCGGCGCTCCTGGAGGGCTGCGACGTAGGCGTCGCGGCTGGAAAGGCCGAAGCCCGAAAGCCACCGAGAGACCGCGCCGCGCGCGGCTTCGAGCCTTTCCCTCGCTCGGGAGGCATCGGCCTCGAGTGAACGAAGCTCGGCCTCCTTTTTCGCGAGGGCTTCGGCGGCGATCGCCGCCGCACGGTCGGCTTCCCCCGCCTTCTGTACGGCCCGGTCGAGGCCGACAAGCAGTTCCTCGAAGCTTGTTGTTGAAAGGGTTTCCCCCGTTCTCGCCCTCCACTCCTCTTTCGCCTTCGCGATGCGGGCGTCGAGGGCGCTCGAGTCCTCGACCTCGCGGGTTTTTTTCGCGGCCATGAGGAGGACGAAGGCCCCGAGAACCCCGGCCCCGAGGCAGATGAAGGACACGGGCGGCGGAAGCAGGGCGAGCCCCGCGAGGCCGGCCGCGAATACCGCGATGGCCGCGATCAACGCCGCCCGATTCCATTCGGTCACGGTCCGCCTCGAGACGAGGGAGGCCTTGTCTCCGAGGGCGAGCTTGAGCTGGGTGGCGACGGAAGCCAGGCGGCCTGAAGCCTGGCGGTCGCCCTCGCGTGCGGCCTTTTCCCCGGCCAGGGCGTCGGCGTCGCTCCGGGCCTTTCCGAGGAGGGTGTCGATCCCGGCGAGGCCGACCTCGGCCGCGGCGGCTTCCTTCTCGAGGTTCGAGATCTCGGCGCTCCGGTCGGCCGCGAAGCCGACGGTTTTCTCGAGCCTTTCGGCGGTAGCTGAGAGCTCCGAGGCGAGCCATGAGGCTTCCTTGGCCTTCTTCAGCTCGCGGATCGCCTTCTGCTGGGCGAGGCGGGAATCCATGGCCGCGGTTTCGGCCTGGAGGGTTTCCCGTTCCTCCTTGGCGCCCGCGTGGGCGATTTCGAGGGACCGCACCCTTTCCTCCTCGGCGAGGGATGAGGCGCGCCGGTCCTTCGCCTCGGCGAGGCGGGTCCTGATGGCGGCGAGTTCGTCGGAGAGCCGTTTCTTTTCCTTGCCGTAGGGGGAATTCGCCCTGACCGAGGTGTCCCGGTCGAGGGATTGAACGAGGATGGCCGGGTCGATCCCGTCGGAAAAAAGTCCGCTCTTCACGCGGTTCATCCATCCCGAGTTCTCGGGGATATCGAGCCCGAGGCTGCCGGCGCGGACGGCGAACACGTTCATGAAGTCCTCGGATGGGAGGGGTTCCGGCGGGATCGAATCGAAGTCGATCTCGGCGACGCGATCGGGTCCGTACCGATCCTTCAAACCCTGGCCGATTCTGATGTTCGCCCCCGGCCTGCAGAGGCCGTCGACGAGGGCGTCGAAGAGGGTCGTCTTTCCCGCCTCGTTTTCGCCGAGGAAGACCGTCACGGAGGCGAACTCGAAGGACGCGTCCTCGAATTTGCCGTAGGGACCGACGCGGAGCTTTTTAATCATTTCCTCGACTCCAGGGTTTCCTTGATCTTGACGAGGCCGACGACGCGGGCCCTCCGCCAGGCCTCGAGGTCGCTTTCGAGCCCCGAATCGGGCCTGAGTTTTTCCCAGTTCTCGAGGAAGCGTGCGGCGAGCCGGTTGGTGGAGACCCCCTCGACGACGACGACGCCGTCTCGGTCGAAATCGACGAAGCGGACGCTCCCGCCGATCGCGGCGCAGATCTCGGCCTCGGCGGCCGGAAGCCGGCGCTCGTCCTCGACGGCGCCCGAGAGCTCGACCCTGACCCAGTCCGCCGGCTTGAAACCGGCGAGGCGGGAGAGGGAGGGAAGGGAGCCGTCGGGCGCGAGGGCGAGCCTCACCCGCCTGAACTCGCCGGCCGAGGCCAGGGGAATTTCCCGGACGGCCGCAGTGCCGGTTTCGAGGAGGAGGACCCTTCTCTGGCCCTCCTCTCCCGACCGCCAGACCCTGGCCGAGCCGGGGTAGGCGAGGACGGTAGCGCCCGAGCGCTTGACGGCGAAGAGGTGGATGTGGCCGAGAGCCGCGTAATCGGCTCCGAGCCGGGCGAAGAGGTCGGGGTCAACGACCCCCGCGTCGGATTCCTCCGAGGGCCCGAGGAAGTTGAGCCCCGCGACCGCCGCGTGGAGGGCGACGATTCGGAAGGCGGCCTTTTTTTCCGGGACGATCCAGTCGCGGTAGTCGGCGTAGCTTTCGCGGTGGGGCAGGGCGAGGAGCTCGGCGTCGGGTCCGAGGGCGATCGCCTCGAAGGGAAGGGAAGAGGGAACCCGAGCCCGGCCCAGGTCGAATCGCTCGAAGGCCGAGGCCGAGGGAGCGCGAAGGATCTCGTGGTTTCCGGGGACGAGGATGACCGGGGTCGATTCGGGAAGGCCCGCGATCCGGTCCCTGAAATCCCCCCGCATCTCCTCGGCGTCCTGCCATGAATCGAAGCAGTCGCCGACGATGAGGAGGAGGTCGGCCTTCTCCCTCGCGGCGACGGCGATGATCTCGTCCAGGACGGAGAGGGAATAGGCCCTATCGGATCTCGAAAGATGGAGGTCGGCGCAATGCAGGATCTTCATGCGCGCTGTCAGGTGGCGTTTTTCAGTCCGACGAGGGCCTCGTTCGTTTCGCGGAATTTCTTCACGACGAAGGGCAGGACGTCGAGGGCGACCTCGGGATGGACCTTGAGGAAGGAGTTGAATTCCCAAGAGGCGAGGATGAGGCAGGTGGTCGGTGACTCGGCGATGACGCTCGCGGAACGAGAGGCGCCGTCGAGGACCGTCATCTCGCCCATGATGTCGCCTGAGCCGTTGTGGCCGACCTCGACCTCGTTTCCGGAGGAGTCGGTCTTGACGACCCGCACCGAACCCTCGATGATGATGAAAAGCCCGATGCCGCTTTCGTCCTGCTTCATCAGGTAGTCGCCCTTCTTGAACTCGCGTTCGGCGCAGACCGCCGCCAGGGCTTTCACGTATTTCCGGTTGAGGCCGGCGAAGAGCCCGACCTTCGAAAGCATTTCCTCTTTGTTCATGATTTTTTCCCGCCGTCCTTTTTCGTTTCCCGCAGCGCCATGAGGCTCGCGTTCGTCTCCCTGAACCGCTTGACCACGACGGGCAGGATTTCCATCGCCACCTCGGGGTGGGCCTTGATGAAGGCGTTGAATTCCCAGCTCGCCAGGCACAGGCAGGTCGTCTTTTCGACGGCGATCACGCTCGCGGTGCGGGCGTAGCCGTCTATCACGGCCAGCTCGCCCATCACGTCGCCCGGGCCGTTCTGGGCGATCTCGACGGTGGCCCCGTCGGGGCCGGTTTTGACCACCTTCACCGTACCGGAGACGATGATGAAGAGCCCGATGCCTTCCTCGCCCTGCTTCATGAGGGCGTCGCCGGGCTTGAAGACGCGTTCGCTGCAGATTTCCGCAAGACCCTTCACGAACCGCTTGTTGAGCCGGGAGAAAAGCGGGACTTTCTCGAGAGCCGCTTCCTTCTTGACCATGGGACGCTCCTTCCCGTCAATGATAGGGGCAGGACGGGACATAAGTCAAGAAGGGGGGTGAAAAGCGGGACCTATCGCCTCTCCTCTATCCTTCCGAAGCTCCTCAGCGTGAGGAAATTCGCGATGCGCTCGGGTTTTTCGAGACGGGATTTTTCACGCTCGAAAAGCTCCAGCGCCTTCGTGCGGTCGGCCTCGGCGGAAGGGCCCGAGCCGAGGGCTGCGGAGAAATAGCGGTAGAGGACCTCGTCCCGGGGCGGAAGCAGGGCGTCGAAATCGACGATGAATTTCGCCTCGCCGAGGAAGAACCGGGCCTCCTCAGGATCGCCGCGGACGGCGCAGATCTCGGTCTGGAGGACGAGGAGGGTGAACACGGGGTAGAAGCAGGAATGGCGAAGGCCGATCGTGAGCCCCGTCCTCGCGGTCGCCTCGGCCTTCTCGATGTTCCCGGTCATGTATCGGCAGAGGGCGAGGGTTCTCAGCGCGTCTATCCTCTCGTAGTCGTTCCCGATCTGGTCGGCGAAGAACTCCGCGCGGTAGAAGCACTCGGCCGCCTTCTCCCCCTCGTCGGTCGCGAAGCAGGCGAAGCCGAGCATCGCGTTCGCCTGGCTCAGGACCGACGCGTTCAGGTTCGCGCAGAGGGCGAGCATCTTCCTCACCTCGGTCTTGAGGGCCGCGAACTCGCAGAGCTGCCAGAGGACCTTGATCTCGAGGTCCATGGCGAAGAAGTAGTGGACGGTATCCTCCGGGCTGAGGCTCGCGAGGCTTTTCTCGATGATTGCGAGGGCCTCGGTGTAGCGGCCAAGGAGGTTCGCGTGGGTCGCCTTCACCTCGAGGACGTCGTGGATGTCGGCGTCGCCGATCGCGTCGAGCTCGGCGATCAGGCGGTCGGATTCCTCGACGTCGTTCCTGAGGAGCTCGGAGAGGGCGAGGAGTTTCAGCACGTCGACGATACCCCTCGTCGGCCAGTTCGTGGCGCGGTAGTACTCGAGGGCCTTCCTGCCCGAGAAATGGGCCTTCTCCAGGCCGTAGGAGATGAGGTTGTAGGCCGTGATCTGGTGGTAGGCGAAGCCCGCGTAGGCCCTGTTCCTCTGGGTGATCGCGATCTCCATGATCTGCTTGAGGATGCCCTCGGCGTCCTCGATGTGGCCAGAATTGAACAGGATCGCCGATTTCGTGATCAGGCAGGAGATCGTGGAGGCGTAGTCGCCCTTGTCGATGTGCCTCAGCAGGACGTCGATGAACTGGAGGTAGTCGTAGTTGTAGTTCCGGTTCGGGTCGTCCTGCATGATGCCGATCGCCTCGAGGTAGCGCTCCGAGCGGATCAGGTGGTAGATGAGCCTCATCAGGTTCGGCTTTTTCTGCTTCATCACGAGGTCGGCCACGAGGGAGTGGATGATCTTCTTGTTGTAGTTGAGGAGGGAGTTGTAGAGGGCCTTCTTGAAAACGTCGAGCTTGAACAGGTATTCCCCGTCGTCGTGGATCAGGATCCCCTCGTTCATGAAGAAGGTGACGGCGCGTTCGACGACGGAGGGGTTCGACTCGGTCTTCGCCTGGATGTACTTCGCGTCGGCCAGGGTGAAGGAGTGCTGGAAGACGGAGAGCTTCTTGAGCAGCTCCCGGTACTCCGGATCGTAGCGGTCGATCTGGGTGAGGAAGATGTTCTGCACCGTCATCGGCAGGTTCGAGACGTCCCGGTTTTCGCGGGCGAATTTGATGTATTCCCTCAGGAACAGCGGGTTTCCGAGCGAGGACGACAGGATGAGCTGGGTCATCTTCTCGTCGTGGTTTTCGGGCCAGTACCGCCTGATGTACTCGATCGATTCCTCGTTGGTGAAGGCGTCGAGCTTCAGGTACTTGAGCCCCGCGAAGGTTTCCCGGAGGGACTGGGGCAGCTCCCTCCCGGCGAGCAGGAAGAAGGGCTTGATCTTGCCGTTCTTGAAGAAGTACTGGAAGAAATCCCGGCTCTGCCGGTCCATGTGGCTTTCGTTGTCGATGATCACGGCGATCGGGTAGAGGTCTCCCGAGTGCTTGGCGAGGATGGCCGCGAACACCCCGTAGAGGACGGTCACGGCCCTCGTGTCCATGGCCGGGTCGTGGCGCCAGGCCAGGTCGATGAAGTCGAGGGCCGTCTGGTTCGGCAGGTCGAGGCGGCTTTCGAAGAGGTCCGGCAGGGTGATGGGGTCGGCCGCCGGGCTCAGGTCCAGGTAGCACAGGATCAGGTCGATGACGACGGCGAAGCGCTGGGTCTTGTACTTCTGGGCCCTGGCGCTGAGGATCGGGGTCCTGAAATCCGGGAACTTCCGGATCTTTTCCATGAAGGCCGAAATGATGCGGGACTTGCCCATGCCGGCGTCGCCGATGAGGAAGAACCCCGACACCTCGCCGTAGTTGTTCCTCATGTAGTCCTTGAGGAGTTCGTCCAGGATCTCCTTTCGCCCGATGAACGGCCCCGAATCCGCCGACTCGATGCTCGCCCGGCCCAGGACCTGGTAGGCCGAGACGGAGGTCGTCTTTCCCTTCAGTTTCAGGGAGATGCGTTTGGTGAAGGTGAAGTCGTTTTCGCATTTCTCGCGGGTCGATTCGGAAACGTAGACGCCGTTCGGCGGGGCCTCGGATTCGAGGCGCTGGGCGACGTTCATCGCGTGGCCTGTCACCACCTCGAACTCGCCCCTTCGGCCCGTCGTGATGAGGCCGGTGTTGATGCCTGTCCTGAAGCTTATTGAAATGCCGCGGGTGTTCAGCTTGTCGTTCTGGTTCTTCAGCTCGTCGATGAACTCGAGGGCCGAGACGATGGCCCGCGATGGGTCGTCCTCGTGGAGCTCGGGATGGCCGAAGACGGCGACGAGGGCATCGCCGATATATTTCTCGACCATGCCGCCGTGACCCTTGATGATCGATTCGAAGGCCGAGAAGATCGAGCCCATCAGCGCGTCGATCTCCTCGGGGTCCATCTTTTCCGTCATCGCCGTCGAGCCCTGCATGTCCGAGAACATGATCGTGACGACACGGCGCTCGCCTGATTTCAGATTGTCGACCTTCTTCATCTTCTTTTACTCTAAACGATTTTCCCGACTTTGCACAACGGAGGGGAGAAAGGCGAGGCGCCCATGCAGCCGGGCCGGTGGCTGTCCGGACCGAGGGATGTTCAGCATCCATTGTTTCGGATTAAGGAATGGTGAGCATTGCTTTTCTTGGGGCCATGGTTGTATTCTCCTTTCCTGATCGTATACCCACCGGCCATGCCGCTGCGCCCGGCCGGTTGATGAAGAGGGACCCGTGCTTCAATACGAGATTTTCCTTGTGCTCGCCCCGGGATCGGCGCTGATTGCCATTTCAGCCTTCCTGACGAGCGTCCTCCGCCGAAAAGGCAGGATGTTTCCTTCCCTCAGCGCCCTGCTTTTCTGCGCCGCGGCAATCCTCCTTCTCAACGAATGCGAGCTTCTGGGCCCCGGCGAGCCGTCGATACTCTTTTTCTCGCGGCTCACCTATGTTTTTATCGCCTTCTGTCCCGTCTTCTGGTTTTTATTCGCCATCGAATACACGATGGGGGTGAGGAAGGCCTTCAGGTCCCTTTTCGTTTCCCTCGCTCTCGTTCCGGTCGCGACCTCGGTCATTTCGTTCACCAATCCGGCTCACCATCTCTTATGGAAGGTGAACGAATTCCGTTCGATCGGAAATTTGACCGTGAACGTCGTGGTCCGGTACGGACCCTGGTTCTGGGTCCACATGATCTACTCCTATGCCCTTTACCTGATCGGCACCGTTCTGATCGTGAAAGCGGGACTGCCCCGTCAGACGATCTACCGGCGCCAGTCCCTCGTTTCCATCCTCGGCGGGCTTTTTCCGCTCGCCGTCAACCTCGTCTATGTCCTGAGGCTTTTACCGGGGGTCTCGAAGGATTTCACCCCGATCGCGATCGCCCTGAGCGGAGCGCTGTTTTCGGTCGGCATCGTAAAGTTCCGGCTCTTCGATCTCACTCCGCCGCCTCGGGAAAAATTCCAGGACTACATCGCCGAGGGGATCGTGATCCTGGATGAGAGGAACCGCGTCCTCGATATCAACGGGCTCGCCCTCGATTTTCTCGGCTTGGACGATGTGGACGTCATCGGCAGGATCTTCGATTCGCTGATCGGCGCCTCTCCGGCCAATCCCGTTTCGGCGCTGCTCCGCGAACGGGGAAGCTTCAACCTGGCGCCCGAAGGTTCGGAACGATCGATTCCGCTCGACCTCATCGCGATCCCTCTGAAAAACGGGAAGACCTCCTTCCGCGGCCTCTGCGTCGCCGTCCGCGAGGTCCCGGAAGCCGCGGCCCGAAGTCTTCGTACCGAGCCGGTGTTTTCCGCCCGTGAACGGAGGATCGCCGACCTGATCGTCGCCGGCCATACGAATAAGGAGATCGCGACGGAGCTCTTCGTGTCCGAGAATACGATCAAGACCCACATCAGCCACATCTTCAAAAAGGCCGGTGCACGGAATAGGAACGAGTTCGCCCTCATGTATCGAGATCGATTCGACACCTGATCGGCGAATCAACGTACCTCGCTGTTAAGCTACGGGGTATGAGACCCCCGTGCGAATCACCCGAAAATCATACCCCATATTCCGCCGCCGAGGCTGGCTCTCGATACCTTTCTCGGATATCGTGGTTGAATTACGAATCCATCTAAAAAATTCTTTGCAGGGCGGAGGATCCTGAGGGATCTTCCGCCCTTCGTGTTGGTATGCCACAGGTTTTTCATGAAAGGACGAAGTAAAATTGGGGAAACACACTCATGCCACCGTTCTGCTTCTTGCGGTTTTTTTCGGATTCACCGTGCATGCCTTCGGCCAGGAATCGAGGCCTTTGCCGCGCGTGGCTGTCGTCGGCTTCGAGAACGCCACCGGTTCCCCCTCCTTCGACGCCGCCTGCTCGGCCGTGACGGAAACCCTGATCCTGACCCTTCGGTCGATCGGCACCTACGACGTGGAGCCGGTATCCGACGTTCGGGCCTCGGGGGACGATGCGGGACGGGCCGTCTTGGCGGTGGAACATGGCTCGGATTACCTGATCTACGGATCGATGACCTCGTCCTCCGACGCCGTCGTCTGCGCCCTCTCCGTGTTCGACCGGGCGAAGGGCAAGACCTCGATCACCAAGCGATCCGCCCCGGTGAACCTGCTGGAAATCTTCGATACCGCCGACGAACAGGTCGCCTCCGTCCTCGAGGCGATGACCGGCGTTCATATCGCCTTCGGAAGCGTGACTTTCGGGGTTTCGGGCGAGGCGGGAAGCTATTCGGTCCTGCTCGACGGCTTGAGAATCGGATCCAACCTGAACTCGATCGACAAGGTGCTCATCGGACGGCATACGGTTTCCGTCGTACAGAAACGCATGATGGGCGACGTCGAACTCGTTCACCGCGCCGTCGATATCAGGGAAGGCAAGACGGTGAAGGTCGATTTCACCATTCCGTACCTTATGGATGCGGAGAAGAAACGGATCGACGACGCCGAGCGTTCGATTCGCGGACAGTGGGACGATCCCCAGGCGGTCTCCGCGCTGGACGCGAAATGCGCGGAATTCTCCGCCCTCCTCTCCGATGTTTCCTACAGCCCCCGCCTCGCCGAATTTCGCGACCGCGCGCGGCAGCTCGGTGCCGAATGGGCGATCAGGAAGGTGAGGCTTTCAATCGAGGAATCCGCCTGGACGCCTCGGTTCGACGCCCTCGACTCGACGACCCCTCTCTACCTCGATGCAAGCGGCTACCCCGACGGGGACACGATCAGGAAGGCCTTCGTCGTCAACGCGACCCTCCTCGCGACGCTCTTCGAGCTTCACGCGGGGAACGCCATCGCCGCGGGCGATTACGCCGGGGCCCTCGAGGATTACGAAAGCATCCTGGTTTTTTCCCGCTTCCTTCGGGGCGACCGCCTGAGCGAATACGCCTACGCGACGGCCGCCTTAAGCGAGCTCGCCGGCCAGCCGGCTTCCGAACGGAAGGGGCCGAGCGAGAAGGCGAAAAAGATATTCGCCTCCAGGATAACCGCCGGAAAGCGGTTCTTCGAGCTCGCCGGCTCCTCCCCCGTTCTCGTCGCCAGCGATTTCTCGCTCCCGGTGAGCGTCGACGGCGGGGGCTTCGACAGCGTTCCGAGGGTCCTGACCCGCGAGGGGGACGAAAAATCGATCGTCGCCTTACCAGCGGGCTACGCCCCTTCCGACGCCGTTTCCCTTCCGGTCGGGTCGGGATCCGCGATCGTTTTCCTCGACGACGGATTTTCACGGTTCGCGAGCCTCTACCGCGAACCGCTCGCCCTTCCCACGGTGGCTTCCGTTTCGACGCCCGCGAGCGTTTCTCCCGTGGCGGCGCCCGTTGCCGCGGCGAAACCCGCGGGGACGGCGAAGCAGGAAGCGCCGCAGCGCCCCATCTCCCCCGATACCCGGATTCTGGTTTTCGGGCTTTCCGGTGGACCCGTTTTCGAAAATCCGAACGACGACGGAGCCTACGCTTCGTCGACTGTTGCCCCCGGACTGATGGCGGGTGCGTACCTGAGGGTGTGCCGCGGGATTCGATTGGGTGCCGACCTTTTTTATGTTTTCGGAAAATCGGGTTTCAAGTTGGGGGGCGCGAGCGTTCCCCTTCCCCTTCCCGCCGTCATCTTCGGCAACGCGATCAACAGCGTGAGCCTGAAAATCGAGGGTTTCGGTTTCAGAACCATGAACGGGTATGAACAGAATGAGACGGACGTTCTGGGGGGCATCGGTTTTGGCATACAGCGGTTGATGCTCGAAGGGATCGGCAACCTCGGCCTCCGGGGCAAGGAATCGCCGAAATGGAGCATGGTTGGGGTGATGGTTGGGGTGCTGCTATGAGACGATCCATGATGGCCTACGAACGACTCAGGTCCAGGGTTTGCCGCTTTGCCTTCCTCGGCGCCTTTTTCGCTCTGGCCTTTCTGACACTTTCCACTACGGCCTTGGCTGGCTGCAAATTCTCGGTAGGCTTCGTCGGAAAAGCCTCGCGGGTCGCGACGCCGAGCTTCAGCCCGGCCGGCGGCACCTACTCGAGCGACCAGAGCGTCACGATCAGGTGCGCCACGCCGGGTTCGACGGTGCACTACACGATCGACGGATCCTCGCCGACCTCGTCTTCCGCGGTTTATAACGGGCCGATTTCCGTCTCGGGGACCGGCACGATCGAGACTATACAAGCGGCCGCCATCAAATCGGGACTGGACGATTCCGATACGACCTCGGCGACGTACGCGATCAACAACCCGAACCAGGTTTCGACGCCGAGCTTCTCCCCTGCCGGCGGTACCTATTCGAGCGACCAGACGGTTTCGATTAACTGCGCGACCGCCGGGGCGACCGTCTACTACACGATGGACGGAACGACGCCGACGGCCTCCTCGACCCAGTACTCGGATCCGATATCGGTGAGTGGGGACGGGACGACGAAGACCATCAAGGCAATCGCCGTGAAGGCGGGGCTGACGACGTCCGCCGTAGCTTCGGCGAGCTACGTCATCGACTACTCGGCTCTTACCGCAGCCACTCCGACATTCAGCCCTGCCGGCGGAACCTATACGGGCAGCCAGACGGTGACGCTCAGTTGCGCCACCTCCGGCGCGACGATCCACTACACGACGGACGGAACGACGCCGACCTCAACCTCCACAATCTACGTGGGCGCGATTGCGGTTTCATCGAGCGAGACGATCGAGGCGATCGCGACGAAAACCGGGTACTCGAATTCAGCGGTTGCATCGGCGACCTATACGATTATCGGCGGCGCGTATACGCTGAGCCTCGACCTCACGACCCTGACCCTGGGTGCCGGAGTGACGCGAACGATCACCGCGACCGTTACGCCTGCAACTACCCAATACATATCGTGGACGAGCAGCAACACGGCGGTGGCTACGGTGATGATGAACGCGACCAACACAGCGACCATCACCGCCGTGAGCGCGGGGACGGCTGTCATCACGGCGAGCATGACAACCATGACGAGCCCATCATCCACCTTTACGGCGACCTGCGCGCTCACGGTCGCTGCGGCAGGGACGCTTTCGAGCACCAAGAGCTTCTCCTCCTTCTGCTTCAAAGGCTACGAGGGCTACCCTGGAACGGTGACGAACAACTCCGAGACTTCGGGCGCCGTGACCGTGACCCTGCCGACGGACGTGGACGTGTCGAAGCTCGTGGCCGTGTTCGTCTCGACGGGGCAGAGTGTGACCGTCGGCTCGACGGCCCAGGTCTCAGGTGTCACGGCGAACGACTTTACTAGTTCCGTGAGCTATACGGTCGCGGCGGCCGACGGGAGCGCCCGTGTCTACGCCGTGTCGGCCTCGTCCAGCAAATCGGTCGCGGTGATCGCGGGGAGTCCGGGAAACCAGGGTTCCACCGACGGGACGGGAACCGGGTCGTCGAGTACGGCACGGTTCACCAGCCCCGGCGCGATCACGAGCGACGGCACGAACCTCTACGTGCTGGACAACGATACGGTACGGAAGGTCGTGATCGCGACTGGCGAGACGACGACCATCGCGGGAACGGCGGGCGCTACGGGCAGCGCCGACGGCACGGGGAGCGCGGCGAGTTTCAGCAATCCGAGCGCGATTGCCACCGACGGAACGAACCTCTATGTTACGGCGAACTACGCCATTCGGAAAGTAGTAATTTCGACCGGCGAGACGACGACCATCGCAGGGGTCTCCGGATCATCAGGAAGCATCGACGGCACGGGAACAGCCGCTCGATTCAGCGATCTTTCCGGTATCGTCAGCGACAGTACGAACCTCTACATCATGGATTCCGGCAACCATACCATCCGCAGGATTGTGGTTGCGACGGGTGTGGTGTCTGTTTTTGTAGGATCGACCGGTTCGACGAGCAGTTTTGACGGTGTCGGGATCGAGGCTGGATTTGAATACCCACACGGCCTGACGAGCGATGGAACGAACCTGTATGTCATCGATTCCTATAGGGCCATACGGAAAATCGTGATAGCTACGGCGAAGGTTTCAAGCCAATCCCTTTCACCAGCCTCGCAATCGTCGCCGAATATGAATGCATTTAGTACGGACGGAACAAAATTCTATTATTTGCCGAGTAATGTTCTGGGAACGGCTATATCCTCAAATGGTCAAATACTTGGGTCAATGGTACTTGCGACCACTACTACAGTATCATCTGTTTGGTATTCCGATGGTTTTAGTTCCTCCGCCTCCATCTCCGGCCTCTGCTACGCTGGCGGCCACCTCTACTGCAGCTTCGGCTACGAGGTCGGGATGCTGTTCTGATCCGATCCGGCGAGGCTCCTTGCCGGGTAGCCGGACGGGAGGGGTAGCGGAAGCCCCCGTAGGGCCTTGGCCGAAAAACGGCGGGGCCGGACCACTTTTCGGTCGGCCAAGGGCCGAGGAGGCTGAAGCGAGGGGGCGCGAAACCCGGTTTCCCGGCCGCCCCCTTTTAGTCGGCTATTGTGGAATGCGGCGGATGCGTATTTTGCTATCGGCGATTACGGTAAAGGCACCGTAAAGCAGTGATCCATATCGATCTACGACAGTCGAGATTATTCGGTTTTTTTTCGCCATTCATCCGCGTCAAACCGGAGAAACGGGATGTCGATAACTCTGGCGCAATAATGGAGGGCGGCGTAGATGTCCTCTTGATGAAGCATCGGATACGCATGCACCAGGTCGTCGACACTCATCCCTTCGCATAATTTTCTCATGATGAGTTCGACGGTGATTCTTGTTCCTCTGATGATCGGTTTTCCCCCCATTACGGCGGGGTCCGCAATGATCCGCTCTTCAACGTCCATACGATACCCCCATTGCATTTCAAGGATACCCCAGAATATCGATTGCGGCAAGGAAACGCAAAGGATGGTTCGATCCAAACACTATTTACTCTTAAAGCTATAGTAATTGAGTTAAACCACAAGACATTGAAATCCCTTCTGTGCTATCCTTGAAGCACGGGATGCCAGAAAGATCCCGAACCCCGATTTCGGGGCAAGGAGGATGGATGAAACAGAGGATTGTCGCTCGTTTGGCCGCAGTGGCGGGAGCCGTCGTGGCGTTGTCGCTTGCGGCGCCGTTCGCGGCGGCCCAGGGAACGACCAGGCAGGCCGCGATAAAGGAAGGCGGCTCCGTGGTCGTCGCCGTTCCCCAGAATCCGGATTTCCTCGATCCCCACCTCGCCGTGGCGGCGGGAACCGAGGAGATGTTCTTCAACGTGTTCGAGGGCCTGGTGAAGCCGGACGATCAGGGCGATTTCCAGCCCGCCGTCGCAAGCTCCTACCGGATAGCCCCCGACGGGTCGAGGTATACCTTCACCCTGAGGCAGGGGGTGAAGTTCCACAACGGGAGGACCGTCACCGTCGACGACGTGAAATACTCGATCGAGAGGGTCGCCGGCATCGGCACGGCGAAGCCCCTCAACGCGGCCTACAAGAACATCAAGTCGGTCGACACCCCGGACGCGAAGACGGTCGTGATCAACCTCTCCATGCCGGACGCCGACTTTCTCGGCTTCCTCACGGTCGCCATCCTGCCCAGGGGCTACAACGACCAGAACACGAAGCCGATCGGGACGGGACCCTTCAAGTTCGTCGAGTACGTGCCGGACCGCCACGTGGTCCTGGCAAAGAACCCCGACTACTGGCAGAAGGGGATTCCCCACCTCGATACGGTCGAGTTCCGAATCTACGCCGACTACAACGCCGCCTTCCTCGATCTGAAGGCGGGAAACGTCGATATCTTCCCGAGGGCGACCGGCGAGCAGGTCGAGGAGATCGGGGGCGACTACGAGGTGGTGAGGGGGGCGATGAACCTCGTCCAGCTCTGGGCGCTGAACAACAAGCGCAAGCCATTCGACGACGTCCGCGTCCGCAGGGCCGTGAGCTACGCGGTGGACCCCGACGCGATCATCAAGGCGGTGGCCCTCGGCTGGGGCGACCGGCTCGGCTCCAACATGCCCAAGGCGATGAAGAAATTCCACGCCGACGGCCTTGAGAGCACCTACAAGCCGGATATCGAAAAGGCGAAGGCGCTTCTCAAGGAAGCGGGCTACCCCAACGGGTTCGAGACGACGATCACCGTTCCCTCGAACTACACCTTCCATGTCGATACGGCCCAGGTCCTCGCCGACCAGCTGAGGAAGGCCGGTATAAAGGCGACGATCAGGCAGGTGGAGTGGGGCGTCTGGCTCGACCGGGTGTACGCGAACCGGGACTACGATTCGACGGTCATCGGGCTGACGGCGCGGCTTTCGCCCCGCGACTTCCTCGGCCGCTACCAGTCGGCGGATACGACCAATTTCGTCAACTACGCCGACCCGAAGTACGACGAGACCTTCGCGAAGGCCGTGAAGGAGCTCGACGACTCGAAGCGTGTCGCCTACTACAAGGACCTCCAGAAGATCCTGGTCGACGACGCGGCCTCGGTGTACATCCAGGATCCGAATCTGATCATCGCGAAACGGAAGACCCTCGGCGGCTACCGGATCTATCCCCTATACGTCCAGGACATGGCTTCCGTATACTATTCCAAGTAAGAGGCTTCCTTCCCGCCCGTTTCGGGGCGGGAAGCGCGGCGGTTCGCGGACCGTGCGGTCCCGGCGGGGACGCCGTCCATCCCGATGCTTCCCGAGGTTGTCGATGTCGGCCCAGTATCTCATACGGCGGTTCCTGACCCTGATCGTCACGGTCGTCCTCGTCTCGATCCTCGCCTTCGCGGCGTTCAACGTCCTTCCGGGCGACCCCGCGCTGACGATACTCGGGGTCGAGGCGAGCCCCGAGAAGCTCGCCGCCCTCCACGCCCGGCTCGGGCTCGACCTGCCCCTGCCGGAGCGCTACCTCGTCTGGGTCTCAGGCCTCCTTCGGGGCGACCTCGGGACCTCGATCCGCTTCTCCCAGCCGGTCGCGGCCCTGCTCTCGAGCAGGCTCGAGGTGACCCTGGCCCTCTCGTTTCTCGCCTTCGCCATGATACTCGTCGTTTCCCTGCCCCTCGGGCTCATCGCCGCCCGCAACCGGGGAAGGCCCTGGGATCTCGCGGTGGGCCTCGGCACCCAGCTCGGCATGGCGATACCGCCTTTCCTGCTCGGCATCCTCCTGATCCTCGTCTTTTCCGTGATCCTGAGGTGGGCGTCGCCCGCGGCCTACGTGTCCCCGCGGGAGAGCCTCCCCGGCTTCCTCGCCTGCCTGATCCTGCCGGCCGTGGCGGTCGCCGTCCCGAAGGCGGCCGTCGTCGCCCGGTTCCTGCGCTCCTCCCTCCTCGACCAGATGGGATCCGACTACGTGAGGACGGCCCTTTCCAAGGGGAATACGGCGAAGCGGGCCGTCTACCGCCACGCGCTCAAGAACGCCCTGATACCGGTCGTCACCGTCCTCGGCGTGACGGCGGCCGACATCATCGCGGGGAGCCTCGTCGTGGAGCAGGTGTTCAACCTTCCAGGCCTCGGACGCCTCCTCGTCTCCTCGATCGGCTACCGGGACTTCCCCCTCATCCAGGCGATGGTGATCTACATCGCGGTCGCCGTGGCCCTGATCAATTTCCTCGTGGATCTCCTCTATCGCGCGGTCGACCCGCGGATCAGGCTTTAGGTGACCGCCATGGGCGCGAAACGGAATCCGAGCCTCGTCGCAGGGCTCGCCATCGTCGGAATCCTCACCGGGGTCTTCATCCTCGGCTTCCTCTTCACCCCCTACGACGCGAACCTCATGGACCTCTCGAGCCGCTTCCTTTCCCCTTCGGCGGCCCATCCCTTCGGGACGGACAACTTCGGGCGGGACGTCCTGAGCCGGGTCATGATCGGGACGAGGACGGCCTTCCTCGTCGGACTCCTCACCGTCCTGATCGGCGGGTCGGCCGGCCTCGCCATCGGCGCGACGGCGGGATATTCGGGCGGGCTCGTGGACGAGGCGGCGATGCGCCTGATGGACGCGATGATGGCCTTTCCCGGCATCCTCCTCGCCCTCGTGGTGGTGACCGTCCTCGGCCCGGGCACGGGGAAGCTCATCCTCGCCCTCGGCCTCATGTTCGTTCCGAGCTTCGCGAGGATAGCGAGGGGCGGCTTCCTCCAGTACCGGGACCGCGAGTTCGTGCTGAGCGCGAGGTCGTGGGGAGCCGGCCCCGTCCGCATCATGGCCCTCCACATCCTACCCAACGCGGCCTCCCCGATGATCGTCGCGGCTTCCGTCGGCTTCGCCAACGCCGTCATCGCCGAGGCCTCCTTAAGCTACCTCGGGATCGGCGTCCAGCCCCCGGACCCGAGCTGGGGCCGGATGCTGAGCGAGTCCCAGGCCTTCCTCTTCAAGGCCCCCTGGTGCACCCTCGCCCCCGCCGTGGCGATCGCCCTCGCGGTCCTCGGCTTCAACCTCCTGGGCGACGGAATCAGGGCCGCGAGGAAGGGAGGGGGCCAGTGATGGAAACCCCCGCAAAGGAAAACCTCCTGGAGGTGAAGGGTCTCTCCCTCGCCTTCGGTCCGAAGGACAAACCGCTTTTCGCCGTGGAGAACCTGGACCTGAGCCTGGGCGCGGGAGAGATCCTGGGCGTCGTCGGGGAGTCGGGCTGCGGCAAGACCCTCTCGGCCCTCGCCGTCATCGGCCTCCTGCCGCCCGGGTGTCGAATCGAGGCGGGAAGCATCCGCTTTCTCGGGCAGGAGCTTTCAGGCCTTCGTGGGGACGGGATGAGGGGGCTCCGCGGGAGGGAGATCGCGATGATCTTCCAGGAACCGGCGACCGCCCTCAACCCGGTCCAGACGATCGGGGCCCAGATCGTCGAGCCCCTCCTCCTCCACACGGCGATGACGATGAAGGAGGCGAGGGCCGAGGCCCTTTCCATCATGACGAAGGTAGGGTTCGCCGGGGTGGAAAGGCTCTACGGGGTCTATCCCCACCAGCTCTCGGGCGGCATGAGGCAGAGGGCGATGATCGCGATGGCCATAGCCTGCAAGCCCCGGCTCATCATCGCCGACGAGCCGACGACGGCCCTCGACGCCACGATCCAGGCCCAGATCCTGGAACTCCTCGTCCGGATCAACCGGGATTACGGGATGGCCATCCTGCTGATTTCCCACGACCTCGGGGTCGTCGGCGGACTCTGCGGCCGCGTCGCCGTCATGTACGCGGGGAGCGTCGTCGAGGAGGCCTCGACGACGGAACTCTTCCGCGACCCGGTCCATCCCTATACGAAGGGGCTCATCGCCTCCCGGCCGACGAAGGAATCGAAAGGCCGTCCGCTCTACTCGATTCCGGGGGCCGTGCCCCGCCTCGGCCACAAGCCCTCAGGCTGTCCCTTCATGCCGCGATGCGGGTCGGCCGTTCCCTCCTGCGCCCTTGAGCGGCCGGATTCCCTCGAGGTCGGTCCCGGCCATGAGGCGAGGTGCCCGCCCGAGGCGGAGAAGAGGAGGCGGGTCGATGAGTGAGAAGCCCTATCTCGTCGAGGTCCGGGACTTGAGGAAGTATTACCCGATTCCCCGGCCCCATCCCTTCGCGGGAAGGCGGTACGTGAAGGCCGTCGACGGCTGCTCCTTCGGCATCCGGGAGGGCGAGATCTTCGGCCTCGTCGGCGAATCGGGATGCGGGAAGTCGACGACGGGAAGGATGGCCGCCGGGCTCGAGATTCCCACCGCGGGATCGGTGAATTTCTCCGGTTTCCCCGTCGCCGGGGCGGGGCGGGAAGAAGCCCGCGTCATGAGACGGTCGATGCAGATCGTCTTCCAGGACCCCGCGGGAGCGCTCAACCCGCGGATGAGGGTCGGAACCATCCTGGAGGAACCGCTTCGGATCCAGCGAATCGGGAACCGCGACGAAAGGCGGGAGCGGGTCGCCGAGATGCTCGACCTCGTCGGGCTCGACGGGAGCCTCCTCGGCCGCTATCCCCGCGAACTGAGCGGGGGCCAGAGGCAGCGCGTCGTCATCGGCGCCGCCCTCATGCTCGATCCCCGGTTTCTCGTCGCCGACGAACCGGTGTCGGCCCTGGACGTCTCGGTCCAGTCCCAGATCCTGAACCTGCTGATGGAGCTCAGGGGAAAGCTCGGGCTCACCATGCTCTTCATTTCCCATAACCTCGACGTCGTCCGCTACGTGAGCGACCGGGTCGCCGTCATGTACCTGGGGAGGATCGTCGAGACCGCCTCGGTCGGCGACCTCTTCGACTCGCCTCTCCACCCCTATACCCGCGCCCTCATGTCGGCCATCCCCGGTCCCGCGGGAGCTTCCGGTTCCTCCGGTTCGGGCAGGGCGGGGGGACGCGTCGTCCTCCGGGGCGACCCTCCGAATCCCGCCGAGGTCCCGTCGGGCTGTCCCTTCCATCCCCGATGCCCGAAGGCGGCCGATCTCTGCGCCGTCAAGGTCCCCGAAAGCGAGCGCGTCGGGAACCACGGGAGCGGCCGCTTCGTCAGGTGCTTCTTCCCGGGGTGAAAGATGGCGCTTACCTTGTTTCTGTGGACTTATTGATCGATAAAAGGAAGGGCATTCATTGCTCATTCAGGCCATTTACAAGGCGGACAATGCCATTTTTCATGAGATCAGTTCCGAAATTGAGAAGCAGACCGAGCTTCATTCCCGTTATGCGCAAATAGGTGAGAACCTGCTTTGAATGCACCGGCAAAAGTCGCTCTATCGATTTCAGCTCAACGATCAATTTCTTCTCGACAATGAGGTCCGCCCGGAAACTATCTTCAATGCGTTTTCCATTCCGGATCAAGGTATGGTGCCTGACGCTCACTATACAATCCTTGTCTTCCCAGCTCATATGCGAGAATCGCCTCGTATGCACTTTCGAGTAATCCCTGTCCAAGTTGCTGGTGAATATGAATGCTTGTATCCACGACGATTGCAGCCAGGGCATTTTCTGTCTTTTCATCGGCTCTTTTATTGGCGGCCATCTCGTTTAGTTTCGCGCAAAGAACGCAAAAGAAGAACGAAAAAGGCTCAATCGGCGCGGTTGCCGGAGAGGGAGCGGTACTCGGTCGGGGTGTAGCCCGAAAATTCCTTGAAGGATCGCGAGAAGTGGTAGGGATCGCCGAAGCCGATCCGTTCGGCGATCTCGGAGACCGTCTCGGTGGAATCGGTGAGGAGGCGCTTGGCGAGGTCGATGCGCCGCAGATGGACGTAGCGCATCGGGGTGACGCCGAGCCGGGACTTGAAGTAGCCGATGAAGTAGTTCGGCTGGAGGTGGGCGATGTCGGCGAGGCGCTCGACCGTGATCGCCGACGCGAGGGTCTCGTCGATGAACCTGAGCACCCGGCGAAGCCTCTCGTCCTTTTCCGATTCGAAGAGGCGCGGGCTTCCCGCCCCGGCGCACTCCAGATAAAAGGCGATCAATTCGAGCATCGCGGCCTTCATCCTGAGGGCGGAGAGGACGTCGTTCCCGCCGTAGCCGGCGATGAGGTCCCGGAAAAGCCCGATCGCCTTCTCCCCGTCCCCGACCCGGATGAAATCGGGCGCGGGCACGACGTCGAACAGGTTGAAGCTCCCGACCCGCGCGGTGAAATGGCACCAGTACTTGGTAAAGGTGTTTTTTCCCGAA
This sequence comes from Spirochaetaceae bacterium UBA1318, assembly GCA_002307015.1. Lineage (GTDB taxonomy): Bacteria > Spirochaetota > Spirochaetia > Treponematales > UBA1318 > UBA1318. The sequence continues at coordinate 17,772 of DBTK01000005.1, read as the reverse complement.
ACCGAGTAGGACTGCCTCACCCCTTCCGGCAGGAGATAGAGCTCTCCCGGACCGGGGGCGTAGCGCCTTCCCCCGATTTCGAGAACTCCTTCGCCGTCCTGGATGAAGTAGAACTTGTTGTAGGCGGGAACGTAGTCGATGTCCCGCCAGTCGGGCGGAACGTGGGTGAAGGCCGCCGCCGTCACGTCGACCTGGAGGGTCGAGAGGTAGGTTCCGGCATCGATGAAACGGGGCGAGTCCATGGCCTGGATGGTAACCTGAAAATCATGTTTTATCCATCCACAAAGTGCGTTGCTACCTGTGCATCCGACGGTACCGGCATGCCGTCCCTTTCGACCCCGGCGGCAAAAAGAGCCTGAGGCGATTGCCTGGAATTCCAGCCGTTCGAAAATGGGATACGTCGGTTCAGTGAAAGGCTAGAACTCGACCCGAACCCAGAGCTCCATGGTGATCGCATGGTTCCCCGAATACCAGGTAAGGGCTCTGCCCGTCTCTCCTCCAAAATAGGAGACGGCGAAATCGAAGGGCGGAACTTGAGGAATCGTGAATTCGGTTTCGAATTTGACCATGTAGGATCCATCGGATGCGTCTGAGAGAACCGATGCCGTCGCGTCCAGGAATGAAACCCCGAGTTCCTTCTTGGTGACAGCCGCGTATCCATAGGCCGAGCCCACGTAGAGCGGGTTGAAGGTGTTCGAAGCGACAAGGTCGGGGTACCGTGCGCTGTTTCCCGTCCCGTCAGAATTGAAGAACACCTCACCCTGGATGATCCATCGCTTCAAATCATCCGGGCTTTTCAGGAACCCGAGCGAAAGGGAGGAAGGAAATCCGACCGGAGCCGAGGAGAAAACGATGGCGTATTCGCCGTACATATCGAACCCGAACGCGCGGCCTGAGGCATCGAAGCCGGCCTTCGCCTTCGTGTCCTTTCCGAAGAAGCCCGTCAATCCGAGCTCGAAATCGGGAACCGTCGCGTCCAGCCTCGCGGAGAAGGTCGTCGCGTCGAGGCTTTTCAGTTCGGCCCCGGATCGGGTATCGGAGAAATCGGCGAACATGAAGAGGTTCGATCCGTTCATGGGAACGTGGAGTCTCACGCCCGGGGTTCCGAGGCGAAAATCCAACATGTCGAGCTGGCTTGCCTTCGTCCGGTTGATGAAATCAATGGGAGTCCAGATCCGCGCAGGCCCCCAGGATATCAGCTGCTTCCCGATACGGACGAAAACGGCCTTGGCGATATCGAAGCTGTAATGGAACTCCGAAAGGGCGAGGTCGATCGAGTCGGGGTTTCCCGATCCCGGCGCGAGGACGGCGTTGCCGGAGCTTCCGCTCAGCACCGGATAGCTCAGGTTGTAGGAGACGAAGAGATTCCCGTAGTCGGGAACCGTCAGCTTGGCGAACGCCTTACCCGAGAAATCGGATTCCGCAGACCAGCCGTCGAGGGCCGCCGTCGTCAGGTATCGGCTGTCCATGAGCACGGTTCCGCCGACGAGCCAGGCCGCCTTTTCGGCGTCCGCGGCCTTTTTTCCCTCGGCGACCGTCCGGTCGAATCCCGCGGAATCGAAAATGGCGGATTCGTCAGCGGCAGCCGCCGGAGCCTCCGTATCGGCCGGGGCCGGGGAGTCCGGCTGGTCGGCGGGCGTCGAAGCCTGTCCCAGGGCGAAGCCGGGCAGCAGGAAAAGCGCGGCGAAGACGGCCGCCGAAACGAAGGTTTTACCGCTCATTCCGCTACCCTCACCGCGACTGCTCTTCGAGGTAGGCCTTCGTGAACACGTAGTTCGGGATCGCACCCGTCTCGATCCCGTCGTTCGTGAGGAGGGTTTTCTGCCCCTTCTCGAGGGCGTCGACGGCGAGGAGCTTCGTGAAGATGAAACGATCCCCCGACAGTTTCCGGTAATCGATGTAGTAGATTGTCCGCAGGAGGGTTTCCGAGGCGCTGTAGTTCTCGACCTTGACGGGCAGTCCGTCGGTTTTCCTCACGAACCATTTCTGGATCGGAAACGAGACGTCCAGCTGCCTCGCCTCGAGCCTCACGACGTCGCAGTCCCATTTCGAGACCGTCGCCCGGCCTGCGAGGGAAAGCCGGTACTGATCCTCGAGGTTCGACTTTCCGAACATGTCGGTCCGGATGTCCGATCCGCCGACGTCGTCCTTCCGGTTGCGGTACGCGAACTCCCTGGTCGATGGCAGGTAGAGGAAAAGATCGTCGCCCTTGCGGTAGTAGCCCTTCCCCTTTTCGCTCTCGGGATACTGGAAGATCAGGGTGAAGGTATCGGCCGAGTCCCGCCGGAAGACCTTCACCTGGAGGACGCGGTCGGTCTCCCCCTCCTTCTTCTGGACCAGGTTGAAGGTATTGGTCACGTCGAGCCCCTCGAGGTTGAGCCTGTCCTCGAAGGCCTTCACGATCGCGGTCGCCGCCGGGTCGCTTTTCGCGTCCCCAGCCTGGGCGAAGCACGCGGCCGAAACGGGAAGGACGGCGAAAAAAGCGACGATCGACAGGAACTTGTGGTGCATGGCTCCCCCTTGTCAGAATACATCGTTGAACGCCTCGACCGGGCTGATGCGCCCCGCGCGTCGGGCAGGAAACCAGGAAAAGAGGACGCTGAACGAAACGATGACCGATACGATGAGGGCGAGGCTCCCCGCCTCGGGAATGAGGACGAGGTGGCCGGCCTCGAGGAAAAGCCCCAGGTTTCCTCCGGAAGGGAGGGTGATCGCGAACGAGAAAAGGGCGACCACGACGAGGGCGAGGAGGACGCCGATCAGCGAGAAGATCAGCGCCAGGAATCCGTTCTCGAGCATGAAAAGGCCCGTCACGCCCCCCGCCCTCATGCCCATCGCCCGCATCGTGCCGATTTCGCGGAGCCTTTCGTTGATCGTCATTCGAAGGTTGATCATGATGGATACCGCGATGATGAAAAGCATGATGGCCGCCACGAGGCCTCCCACCCCATCGACCGCGGCAAGGAGAGTCCTGACGATGCCGGTCACCTCGTCGATGGTCGCCAGGGTCAGCTCGAGCCTGTCATGGCCCTTGGCGTCGAGCCGGTAGGTCGTCGAGGCCGCGGCGACGGCATCGATGGCGTCGGCGTCGGTCTTCGGTGTCGAAACCACGAATCCGGCCTTCCCGAGCGCCTCGAGGAGGAGGGCGCGTTTTCCGGAAAGCCCTGCCGTCGAGGGCAGGTAGACGTAGATCGTGCTCGACGCGTCGCTTGCGGCGAGGTCGAGGTTCCTGAAGAAATCGAAATGGCCGAGCACGAGGCCGCCGAAAAAGAAATTGTCGGTGCGGTAGATACCCCGTATATGGAGGGTCCCGGTGTTGAAAGCGCCGAACCTCGAACGGGTTGAAATGACTGCCTCATCGCCCGAGGCGATGCCGTAGTAGTCCGCCGTTTCCTTGGGGAGGATTACGCCGTTCGGGTCCGAGGCGAATTCCTCCCAGCTTCCCGACACGAAGTTCATCTGTCCGCGAAATCCGGTCTCGCTTTTCGCGTCGATCCCGACGAAGGAAAGCCGTTTCGAAAGTCCCTTGTAATAGAGAGAGGAGTTGATCCGGTAACGAACCAGTATGCTCGACCCCGGAAGGGTTTTGAGGACGATGGACTCTATGTCACCCGTCCGCTTGATCCCGGAGTAGATTCTCCCCTTCTCGACATACTGTCCCGATATCGTGATGTGGCCCGCCGTCGAGAGTACCAGATTCGACTCTATGTTAAACTTCGCACCGGCGGAAAAGGCCAGGAGCAGGGCCAGGATCAGGGTGACGATGGTGTAGTTGATCCCGAGGGTGACGCTTCTTTTTTTCTGCCTGAACACGTTCTTGAAAGCGAAGGCGATGAAGGCGTTCATTCGGTCTCCTTTTTCGATGCGATCGGTACCGTCAGTGGTCGGCCATCGCCTTGAGCGGGGTGATCGAGTTCGCGACCCTGATGGGGTAGAGCGTCGCGAGGATGGAAACGATAGACACGACGATAAAGGCCTGCACGAAGGGCATCGGCGTCAGCCGGAGGGGAAGGTTTCCACCCCCGATCAGGTATTGGGATACGGTGTCGGGCAGGGGGACCCCGCCCTTCCCCAGGACAAGCACGACGACGGCCGCGGCGGCCATGGCAACGAAGCTCGCCGCGAGATCCAGCAGCAGGGCTTCGGCGAGGAAAAGGTTTCTGACGAATCCGGCCTGGGCGCCCATGGCCCTCATCGTGCCGATTTCGGCAGTCCTCTCGGTGACGTTGATGATGAGGGTGTTCATGAAGATGAAAGCCACCACGAGAAAAATGAGGGCCGTTGCGAAATAGATGAAAGCCTGGAGGCCGTCCGATATCTTCGAGAAGAAACCCGAGGCTTCCGACCAGGTCGCGACCTTGACGCCGAATTCACCGTGAGCCCGTATCGCCGCGATCGTGCCGGCGACGGGGGCTTTCGGCTTCATCCTTACGGCCATCATCGTATACCCCGAGATCGGTTCGGACTTGAGTGAACCGAGGTCGAGTTTCCCGATGTCCCCGTTCGTGGCCAGATCGAATATCCCCGCCTCGTCGGAGGAATCCAGGTTGAGGCTCCTGTTGAAACCCGCGGGAAGTGTCTGCACGCCCGAGAAACCGAAGAGCTCGGCGTAGGTGGCCGAATCAATGAAATTGATGTAGTTGAAGACGTTCTTGTAATGGACTGGGTCGAATATTCCCACGACTCGGGCCGAAACGGCATTGACTCCGCTTCCCGTCAGGCCGAGAACGGTAATGCGGTCACCGGCCGCGAGACGGACCCCGTAGTTCTTCTCATACTGCGTGTTCTGGAAGCCGCTGATCAGGACGCCGGGGACGGAAGGTCCCCCCTTTCCGTCGACGCCAAAAAAGCTGCCCCGGGAAATACTGGCGTTGTCGAAGGATTTCCGGTAGACCGGCGGATCGATCGCGTAGAAAATGAAAGGAACCTCGATCTTTTCGCCGTTTCTGTCGACCTGGATGATGGCGTAGTTCTGGGCATAGGGAACAACGTTTTCCACTCCCGGCAGGTCCTGGATGAATTTCCTCACCAGTTCAGAATCGCGGATGAGGGGGGAAGGTGTCTGGAAGGCGAACGGGGAAGGAACCTCCTTCGCCTTATCCGAGTACACGACGAAGTCGCCCGTGAAATTGTCGATCAGGGAGAGCCGGGAAGAGACGCGGACGGATTCGGTGAACTCAGTCCCGAAGACGATCAGAAAGGTCCCGAAGGCGACGAGGGTGCCGATCAGGATCATTCTCGCCTTGCGTCTGGCTATCGTCCTGAAGGCTAGTTTTATGATAACCATCGGCCCCCCCTATCGGATAATCGGACATGCAAGCTGCATGACCCGACATTCCCCAGATAGCTGGCCAATTCCACTTTCCTGGGGAACTTGTTGTCTCTATCCAATTTCGCCTGGGTCTGTGCCCGGGTCAAGCTAATTCGGGACCATTGCCGTCTCGAAACCCTCCTCACGGGCCTTAGTCCCCGCAAAGCCGTCATCGTCCGGCGGCGGACGCACGAATGGCCTCGTCATGAGATGACCGGTTTCGCGGTGAAGAGCGTAATGTGCGATTGTTGAAAACGGGGATGAGCCGGATGGAAGCTAAGAAACGGCTCGTACGGGGTTTGGCTGCCGCGCGGGGGCTCCCGGATTACACCTTGAGCTCGCCCGCTTCCTCGATGACGACATTCCTGCCGTTCGCCATGATCGCGACGATGGTCGGTTCCATCACGAGCCCGTCGAGGTGGATCAGGGCGGGGGCGTCCTCGTCGTAGTTGTGGCCGATGGCGAAGTGGCAGGTGCGGAAGGCCTTCTCGTCCTCGAGCATGTTGCCCGAAACGCGGGCTTTCGGATTGAGCCCGATGCCGAGTTCGCCGATGTTGCGGGCGTTCCTGGCGTAGGTCTCGCCCTTGCCCGACGGAAGTTTTCCCGCAGCCTCGAATTCGAGGGCGTTCCTTTCCGCCAGGCTGATCGATTCGAGGACCTCTTTCGCTTCCTCGCCGCCTGAGACGTCGGTGATGAAGCCTCCCTTCACCGTCGCGCGGATCGGGGTCTTTATCAGGATGTCCCGCTGGTGCGAGACGATGGAGCCGTCGAACACGATGACGCCCTCGGCCGAGCCGACGACGGGGGAGAAGAAGGCCTCGCCGGCGGGAAGGTTGCCGCCCGCTCCGGGCGAGGAGAGGTTGCCGTCGTCCTTGAAGGTTTTCCGTCCCGTTATCCCGACGGTGATGTCGGTGCCCTTCGCGCTCGTGACGCGGACCGAGACCGCCTTGTCGAGGATGGCGGCGATCCGGCCGCAGCGTCCCCGCAATTCGGCGTAGTCGATCGGCACGGTGCGCACGAACATGTCCCTCGTGACCGAAGGCGACCAGAACGAGCGGAGGGTCTTGGCGCCGTACATCTGGTAGTGGAAGACGTGGTCGTACTCGACCCCGTCCCATTCGTAGGGGGTCTTGATGCCGTCGCGATCCTTGCCAATTTTTTCGGCGCTGATCGAGAGGACGACGTCGGGCTGGGCCTCGAAGGCAGCGATCACGATCTCCTCGGCGAAGTCCAGCTGGGTCTTGACCGGCTGGTAGATCAGGGTCGGTTTCCCTCCCGCGGCGGCGACGGCGTCGAACAGGGCCATGGAAATGGCCGAGACGTCGGGCACCGGATTGGTGACGATGAGGACCTTTTCGTCGCGCTGGATCTTGAGCGATTCCTGCACCGCGACCTTCGCGGCCGCGCCGAGTTCGGGGTCGGATCCGACCCAGGAAGAAAAACCGGAAGACGATTGAGAATTCATACGAGAGGATTGTTCCCCGGATGCCCGAAAGAGTCAAGGGCACCTCGAAAAACGGATCAATCGCTTTCCGAATCGAGGATCAGCTTTCTGAGGATGGTTCCCAGGAGCTTCGGCGGAACGGCGTCGGGGTCGGCCATCCCCTCGATGCCCAGGCCGTTGGACAGGGCGAGCATGATGATGGCCAGCTCGTTCGAGGGAATCGAGGATTCGATCCCCGATTCCCTGATGACCGTTTCGAATTGGGCGGCGATCCGCTCGCGCATCGCGATCCGCTTTTCCCTGAAGCGATCCTTCAAGTCCGGATTCCTCATGCAGCGAAGCCAGAACTCGATGAAAAGCATCTGCCATTCGGGGTCCTCGGCTCCCCGTTTCCTCAGCGCCTCACCGGCGACCTCGGCACGCTCGCTCGACGAGGCGACGGAAACGACGGCCTCGGTCGTGGCCAGTATCCTTTCGTCGATCCGGTCGGCCATCAGCTCGAAAAAAAGTTCGTCCTTGCCCGCGAAGTTGGAGTAGACCGCCCCCTTGCTGAAGCCGGCGGATTCGGCGACGAGTTCGAGCGTGGTTCCCGCGAAACCCCGTTCCTCGAATACCCTGGCCGCCGATGCGAGAAGACGTTTCCGAACCTGATCGCGCTTGACCCGCCTCATCCGGGGCTGGGCTGGGCGTTCATCCTTGGCAGTATCCATTGTTCCTCGCTATCTTGAATACCGTTATTACTCGATACCGACGGTATTGACTATGGGCCGATATGTACCTAAATTATAGCAAGATTTCAAGCGGCTGCGTAAGGAAAACTGCAATGCGTATACTTTTTTGCGAAGGATCATCGCTGTCGGCTCGGGAAACGCTCACGGCGCTTGCGGGAGCGGGACATCGCATCGTCATTTGCGATCCCAACCCGCGTTGCCTCTGCCGGTTCTCGTCGCTGAACATCAAATACTACCGCTGCACGTCGATAAACGACGATGTCGATACCTATTATCGGGAGCTGGCCGGGATCATAAAAAAGGAAAGGATCGACGTCCTCCTGCCGGTACATGAAGAGGCTCTTCTGTTTTCGAAACGCCTCGAAGACCTGTCGGCCATCGTCCATGTCGCCCTTCCCGCGTTCGACGATTATTGTCAGCTCTTTTCCAAGATCAATTTCATGAAACTGCTCGACGGCCTCGTGGTTCCCCATCCGCTGACCCTGATCTGCAAGACCACGGATGATGTGAGAAAGTCCGTCTTCTATCCCTGCTTTCTCAAGACCGACTACGGAACGGCGAGCACCGGGGTCTGGAACCTCAGGGACGAGGGGGACCTGGATCGTGTCCTTTCTGGCCTTGAGGATGACGGCAATGGCCTCCTGATCCAGGAACCGGCGAGGGGCGTCATGGAGATAGCCTACGCCCTTTTCGATTCGGGGACTCTCGTGTCCTTCCACGCATGCCGGAGAATGCGGGAAGGGATGAACGGGAGTTCATCCGGAAAGATCGGGGTGAATCGGCCTCGAGTCGTCGAGCATTTCAGGCTTATCGGGAGAGCTCTCTCGTGGCATGGGGCGCTTGCCGTTGATTACTTCTGGGACGATGAAGCGGATGCGCCGTCCTATATCGACGCGAGCCCCCGGCTTGTCGAGCCGATGAACGCCGCCATGAATGGCATCAACATGGCCGAGGGACTCGTCGAGCTGTCGATGGGGCGCGGCTCGTCCCTTCCCCTGGTTCCTTCGAAAGGGGAGAGGACACATATGCTGATGATGGCCATCCTTCTCATCGCGGCGAAGGGTGGAACACGGCACGAGATCCTCGCCGAGATCGAGAAGGCTCGAATGGGGGAGGGGCCCTACCGGGGCAGCGTCGAGGAGCTGAACAACGACGATCTTGACCGGGGGAGTCACATCCCTCTCGTTGTGATCGCGGCGAGGCTTTTCCTGAACCCGAAATCGGCGGCGAAAATATCGGTATCGACCGTGAAGAACTACGCTCTGGACTACGCCACGATCAGGCGGATCATAGAGGGATGAAGCAGCAATCCACCATCGAAAAGAGGAAAAGCACGATGCACTATAAAGTCGAGATTTGGGACGAAATACAGAAGGCATGCGAAAATTTCAACGATCATAACCTCCACGCCGTGGTGCGCTTCGCCGACACGGTGGACGTCGGGAGCCTGCGGGCCGCGGTCAGGGAATCTTTCGAAATCGTTCCGATGCTGCACTCGCGATTTGTCGCCGGCATGGTGCGCTCCCGATGGGAGTCGATCGACGGTCTCCCGCTCGACGACGGGGTTGAACTGATCGAGACCGACCCGACCGACGAGAAGTTCGACGCGTTGCTCGAACGCACCATCACGCGGAGGCTCGACGAAATTCGCGGTCCCCTGGTCGCGGTCACGATCCTCCGGAACGGGGGACGCGACACGCTCTGCGTCGTCTGCAGCCACATGGTCTGCGACGGGGCGGGTTTCAAGCGCTACCTCTACCTTCTCGCCGAACTCTATTCCGCCATTCAAGCGGGGAAAAAGACCGAGCGGAACCTTTCCTTTCTGAGGCGCAGAACCGACAGGCAGGTCTACGAGCAATTAAAACTGAAGGATTTCCTTTCCTTTCTGACGAAGCCCGCCTTTCGCGAGAAAACGAATAAGGCGTTGAAACTGGGCTTCGAGCCGGACGGAATCCTTGCGCCCCATATGCTCGTGAGGATACTGGGAGGGGAGACCTTCGGGACCCTCGCTTCCCGCGCGAAGACGAGGGGCTTCACGGTCAACGACGTTTTCCTCGCTGCCTATTTCCGGGTAATACAAAGGGAGCTTCGCCCGGCTCCTTCGACGAGGATCGTCCTGCCGCTCATGGTGGACCTGAGACGCTACCTTCGGGATCGGGAAACCGCCGGGATCTGCAACCTCTCCTCGACCCTCCATTGCGGAATCGAGGTCGATGTCCTCGAGGATTTCTTCGATACGGTCAAAAGGGTCCACGAACGAATGGGGGAAGCGAAGGGCGGCTATCCGGGGCTCAAGAGTTTTTTCCTGCTGAGTTCAATCCTGCGCTGGATGCCTTCTGGCCTCAGAAGGGTCATGATCAGGCGCAACTTCAATTTCGCCCTTCTCGGCATGACGAACATCGGGATCATCGACGGGACGAGGCTTATCTTTTCCGGAGCGACGGTCACGTACGCCTACGTCAACGGCTCGATGAAGTATCCGCCGTATTTCCAGATCGCCGTGAGCACCTTCGGCGGCCAGGCGGCCGTCACGGTGAACCAGTACTGCACCGAGAGCGACCTGGCGATGGTCGGCCGTTTCCTCGACGCCTACGTTTCCGAACTCGAACGGGCCGCCAAAAAGACGGCGCCGACAGGCTGATCCGGTTCACCGGAACCGGACGATCGGCGGATCGAACGGTCCGGCGTGGCCGGAACCGGGCGGGATCCGCCTCATCGCCTCGCGAGAAGGCGCTTGTCCCGGAGCGGGAGGGAATACCGCCGCGTTCCGTCGAGGCTCGAGAGGGCGTTCGCGACCGCGGCGGCCGTCGGCACGAGGCCGATCTCGCCGACGCCCTTGACGCCGTAGGGTCCGTGGGCGTCCGGAACCTCGATGCCGATCACCTTCACCTCGGGCATGTCCCGGGCGCGAAGGAGGCCCATGTCCCTGAGCTTGGTTTTCACCGGGCGGCCCCTCTCGCTCACGAGTTCCTCGCTGATCGCGTAGCCGAGGCCCATGGCCACGGCCCCCTCGATCTGGCCCTCGAAGAGGCTCGGGTTCATGATCTTCCCCGCGTCGTGGGCTGCGTAGACGGCCTCGATGCGGGCCGAGGCGGGGTCGAGGACGACGAGTTGGGCCGCGTAGCCGTAGGAGTAGTGGGTGAGGATTTCCTCGCCCGGCTTTTCCGTCCCCGGCTGGGTTGTCCAGTCGCAGGTCCATTCGCCCGGATAGGTCCTGCCCGCGAGGGCGGCGAGGGATGAGCCGGCGAGGTCGGCCTTAAGTGCCCTGCAGGCGTCGATCAGGGCGTTTCCGACGAGGGAGGTGGCCCGTGACGAGGTCGTCATGCCGCAGACGATCTCGCGGTCGGTCTCGACGACGACGTCGACGAGGGCGGGATCGATCCCGGTCTCCTCGACCAGGGTCTGGATCGCCATCGTATGGACGCCCTGGCCCATCTCGGTCCAGCCGTGGTGGATGGCGACCCGGCCGTTCGGCAGGACCTCGACCATGGCCCGGCCGACGTCGGCCATGCCGTTCCCGATTCCCGTATTCTTGATCCCGGCGGCGAGGCCGACGGCCTTGCCCGCCTTCACCGCCTCGTCGTAGTAGGGCTTGAGTGCGTCGAGGCAGCGCGAGGCCCCGGTGTTCCGGACGACCTGGCCGGTCGAAATCATCATGCCGTCGCGGACGACGTTGGCCGAGCGGAAGCCCCAGCGGTCGAAGCCTCCCATTTTGCACAGCTCGTCGATCGAGCCCTCGATCGCGAAGGCGACCTGGTTGACCCCGAATCCCCTCATCGCCCCGTTAGGGATGTTGTTCGTGTACACGGCCGTCGCCTCGACGTCGAGGGAGGGGACGAAGTAGGCGCTCGCCGCGTGGCCCGCTGCCCTCTCGAGGACCTTCATGCCGACCGAGGCGTAGGCGCCCGAGTCCCCGACGATCCGCGCGCGGAGGGCGGTGAGCCGTCCGGCCGAATCGCAGCCGAGCTCGTAGTCCATCTCCATCGGATGGCGCTTGGGATGCATGAGGATCGATTCGTTCCGGGTGAGGGCGACGCGGACGGGTAGGCCGGAGAGGTAGGCGGCGAGGGCGGCGTGGCCCTGGACCGTCATGTCCTCCTTGCCACCGAAGCCTCCCCCGTTCTGGACCTGGACGACCTTCACCCGATTCTGCGCGAGCCCCAGGATTTTCGCGATCTGCTTCCTGTCCTCGTAGGCCCCCTGGCCCTGGGAGAAAACCTCGACGCCTCCTCCGGCCGGGGAGGTCCAGGGCTTGGCGAGGCAGCACTCCGGCTCGAGGAAGGCGTGCTCGATGGTCTGGGTGCGGTAGGTTCCCTTCGCGACGAAGGCCGAGGAGGCGAGGGCCTTCCCGGCGTCGCCTCGTTTCACCGAGCTCACCGAGAGGACGTTCCCGCCCGGGTGTCCGGGATGGAGGACGGGGCTTTCCGGCTTCATGGCCGTGAAGGCGTCGGCGACGGGCTCGAGAACCTCGTAGTCGACCCGTATCAGGGAGACGGCCTTCCGGGCGATCGCCTCGCTTCGGGCGACGACGCAGGCGAGGACGTCCCCCAGGTACTGGGTGGTTTCCCCCGAGGCTATCATCATCGGCCAATCCTGGAGGATGAGGCCGATGTGCCGGTCGCCCGGGATGTCCTCGGCGGTGAAAACCCGGAGGACGCCCTCGAGGCTTTCGGCTGCCTCGGTGTCGATGGAGAGGACCCTCGCCCGGGGATGGTCCGAGAACTTGAGGGCCCCGTGCTTCATGCCGGGGAAATCGAGGTCGCAGACGAAGGGGCGTTTGCCGAGTACGGCGTCGAGGGCGTCGTACTTGGGATGGCGGGTTCCGACGGCGCCGGATTCTCCGAACTCGATGTCCCTGTTCAGCCTGATGGATTCGGCGGCGAGGAGGATGGCGTCGACGATCTTCACGTAGCCGGTGCAGCGGCAAAGGTTCGCGCCGATGGCCCTCGCGATTTCGTTACGATCGGGGTCGAGGTTTTTCCGTAAAAGGGCGACGGCCTGCATGACGATGCCCGGGGTGCAGAAGCCGCACTGGATGCCGCCTGCCTTCACGAAGGCCTTGGAGAAGGCGTCCGCGATCCGTTTTTCGAGCCCCTCGGCGGTGAGGATGGCCGAGCCCCCGACCGCCTTCATGTTCGTCGTGCAGGAAAGAACGGCCCTCGTTCCGGTTTCCCGCGTGACGAGGACGGAGCAGCAGCCGCACGAGCCCTCGCCCGAGCAGCCGTCCTTGGGCGAGTGAATCCCTTCGACGTTCCTGAGATACTCGAGGAGGGAAAGCTCGGGATCGCCCGAGTAGTCGCGCCGTTCGCCGTTCAGCGAGAATGTCATATGAAGGCTCCGTGAAATGATTCGCCGGTCGGGTCCGTACCCCGTCGCGTGCCGTTCATTCTCATACGGAGCCTTTCGCACGTCAAGGGCGATTTTTCAATCGCGGGTCGCGGCGGGAGCGGCGGACGGGCTCGCCTCAACCGGGCCCGTCTCGTCCTACTCGCCTCCGCGGGTGTCCTTCCAGATCTGGCTGTAGAGGTCCCTCTTGTCGCCGAGGTCGACCTTCAGGTCGCAGGCGAGGACGTCGGCGAGGGCGTAGTTCGGCTTCCTCGTCACGAGGGGTCGGGCCTTGAGGTTGACGCAGGGAACCCGGGTGAAATCGGCGATCTTCGCGTTGATCTTCGGGTCGTGGATGAAGTTGATGAACTTGTAGGCCATCTCCTTGTGGGGGGCGGTCTTGAGGATGGCCATCGTATCCATGTAGGAGGCGTTGCCCTCCTTCGGGATGAAGAAGACGTACTTGTCGGCGTACTTCTCGTTGTCGGCCTGGCCCTCGCTCACCTCGAGCCACACGTTTTCGGCGAAGCAGTGGACGACCCAGAGGTCGCCCGTCGCGAAGCCCCGCCCGAAGGTGTCGGAGTCGAAGTTCAGGATGTTTTTCTTCCAGTCGACGATGCTCGCCTTGGCCTTCGCGAGCTCGGCGGGGTTGGTGGAATTGGCCGAGAATCCGTTGTACTTGAGTGCCGCGCCGATGACCTCGCGCGGGTCGTCGAGCAGGGTCATCTTGCCCTTCAGGTCGGGCCTGGAGAATATGGCCCAGCTCTTCTCGAAGTTCGGCACCTTCTCCTTGTTCACCATGATGCCGGCGGCGCCGAGGAAGTACGGGACCGTATAGTCGTTGTTGGGATCCGAGATCTTCTTGGCGCTGATCGCCGGGTCGATGTTGGCGATGTTCGGGAGCTTGGACTTGTCGAGCTTCTCGAGCATGTTCTCGCGCACCATCAGGGTCGCGTAGTCGTTGCCCGGGAACACGACGTCGTACTTGTTCGATCCGCCCTTGATCGTCGCGTACATCTCTTCGTTCGAGGAGAATTCCTTGTACTGGATCGTGACGTTGTTTTCCTTCTCGAACTGGGCGAGCACGTCGGCGGGCACGTAGTAGGACCAGTTGTAGATGTACAGCTCGGTTTTCGGAGCCGACCAGGCGAGGGCCGCGGTCATCGCCGCGAACAGGAAGCCCCACAGTTTCTTTTTCATCGCATCCTCTTTCACGAAGGGAATCATGGGCCGTACGTACGCGCGGCTCGAAGGCGTCCCGGCGGGACGCCCTGAATCAGTTGGCAGTCCCGCCTCATCCGTTCGCGGCGATGTACTTGAGAAAGTTCCGCGCGAGGAGGGCGAGGACGATCGTCCCGAGGATCATGATCGCCGAGAGTGCGTTGATCACCGGCGACACCCCTCCCTTGTACATCTGGCCGTAGACCGCCATCGGCAGGGTCGAGGAAACCCCCGACACGAAGTACGTGATCGTGAAGTCCTCGAGCGACAGGGTGAGCGAGGTGAGGAAGCCCGAGATGATGCCCGGCATCGAGATCGGGATGATGACCTTGAGGAGGGTCTGGCCCTCGGTCGCCCCGAGGTCGTGGGCGGCCTCGATGATCGAGGAATCGAATTCGTCCAGCCTCGCCAGGACCATGAGGTAGACGAAGGGGAGGCAGAAGGTCGCGTGGGCGATGAAGATCGTGAGCCAGCCCAGGTTGAGGCGGAAGCCGACGTTGACGCTGACACCCCCGAGGGTGAAGTGGGAACCGGAGAAGAAGGCGAGGAGGGACATGCCGATGATGATCTCCGGCAGCACGAGGGGGATGTAGGTGATGGCCTGCACGTAGGTTTTCAGCGCGAACTTGTGCCAGTGGACGCCGATCGCCGCGAGGGTGCCGATGACGGTCGCCGTGATCGAGGCGGTGACGGCTATCGTGATCGAGGTGAAGAAGGCGTTCCAGAGGCTTCGCGACGAGGTGAAGAGCCTCTGGTACCAGACGAGGGAGAACCCGGTGAGGACGGGGGCCTTGTTGGCGTTGAAACTGAACACGATCAGCACCACGAGGGGGACGAAGAGGAAGACCATCGAGGCGATAAACGAGGTCTTCGAAAACGAGAATCGCTTCTTCTGCATCACCTGCCTCCCGCGACGGAGATCGCCTGGCGAGGCGCCCTCGGGCCGTCGTCGACGTCGTCGACCCGGCGTGCCGAGGCGGCTTTCGCCTGCTTCCTGTCGTTCTTCATCACGAAGAGGAGGCCGACGTTCGCGAGCAGCATCAGGACGACCGCGATGGCGTAGGCCGTCGGCCAGTCGAAGTATTTGTAGATGTTGTCGTTGATCTCGTTCCCGAGCATGTACATGTCCTTCGTGCCGATGAGCTGCTGGACGACGAAGGAGCCCAGGAGGGGGATGAAGGTGAAGAAGATAGCCGTGACGATGCCGGCCTTCACGTTCGGCAGGAGGACCCGGACGATCGACTGGATCTTGCTCGCCCCCAGGTCCCTGGCGGCCTCGAGCAGGGTGAAGTCGAATTTCTCGATCGTCGAGAACAGGGGGAGGATCGCGTAGGTCAGGTAGGTGTAGACGTTGATGATGATGACGGCGATCCAGTTGTGTTCGAGGGGGAGGGGATTGGCGATGGCGCCGAAGCCGATGAGGAGGGAGTTGATCACCCCGTTCGACTCGAGGATCGTCTTCCACGCGAAGACCCTGATGATGAAGTTGGTCCAGAACGGGATGATCACCAGGATCAGGAGGAAGGTCTTGGCCTTGCTCTTCGCCATGAAGTAGGCGCAGGGGAGGGCCATGAGGATCGTGATCAGGGTCGATACGACCGAAACCCAGATCGTGTTGAAGAAGATCCGGAAGATCCGGGGCCTCAGGAGGTTGCGGTAGGCGTCGAGCGAGACGAGGGGCATGACGCCGCCGTCGACGTCGGCCTTGAGAAAGCTGAAGACGATGATGACCAGGAGGGGAACGAGGAAGAACACGGTGAACCAGAGCGCGATCGGCAGGGCGTAGATCGTGCCGTAGTTCCTCTCCCGGTGAAGTCGGGGCTTTTTCAATTCCGGTGGCCCTCCACGATGTAGCCGTCCTTCGCGCTCCAGGAGACGTGGACCCTCTCCTTCCAGAGGATGTCGTGTTCCTCGTCGGTGTAGTCCGAGTGCTGCTTGAATACCCTGAAGACGACGGTCGGCGAGAGCCTCACGTAGTACTTGGACTGGAAGCCGGAATAGATCGGCTCGTCGACCGTCCCCTCGAAGACGTTGATGTCGCTCCGGCCGTTGACCCGGGGCTCGTCGGGGGAGATGCGGAGCTTCTCGGGCCTCACGGTGAGGCTCACCCGCTCGCCGACCTCGTAGATCCGGTCGTCCGTCACGACGACCCGGCCGAGCTCGTCCACGTCGAGGACGTACATCTGGCCCATCGAGGCCCTCACCGTCCCCTCGAACATGTTCGTCTCGCCGATGAACTGGGCGACGAAGTTGGTCGCGGGGGATTCGTAGATGTCGTGGGGGGTGCCGACCTGGAGGACGTCCCCCTGGTACATCACGGCGATGCGGTCCGAGACCGAGAGGGCCTCCGACTGGTCGTGGGTGACGTAGATGAAGGTGATGCCGATCTTGTCGTGGATGGCGTCGAGCTCCATAAGCATGTGGTGGCGGAGTTTCGCGTCCAGGGCCGAGAGGGGCTCGTCCAGGAGGAGGACGGAGGGCTCGTTGATGAGGGCCCGGGCTATCGCCACCCGTTGCTTCTGGCCGCCGGAGAGCATCGAGGGCATCTTGGCCGCGTGGTCCCCGAGTTCGACGAGGTGGAGGTAGTCGTTGACCTTCGCCGTGACGATCGAGTTCTTCGTGTTCTTGAGCCGGAGGGGAAACGCGACGTTCTCGAAAACCGACAGGTGGGGGAAGAGGGCGTAGTTCTGGAAGACCGTGTTCGCGTGCCGCCGGTTGGGCGGGAGGGGAAGGACGTTGATCCCGTCGATCGTGACGCTGCCCTCGTCCGGCTGCTCGAACCCGGCGATGATCCGGAGGAGGGTCGTCTTGCCGCAGCCCGAGGGACCGAGGAGGGAGAAGAACTCCCCCTTTCGGATATCGAGCGACACGTCATTGAGGGCCGCGAACGATCCGAAGGCCTTGGATATCCCCAGTATGCCGATAGTCGCTCCCTTCATGGCTACTCTCCCGCGTCGCGCGACTTTAGGGCCGCGTCCAGGGCGTAGCCGAATGCGGCGAGCCCCTCGTCGATCTCGGATTCGCTCACGTTGAGCGGCGGTATCCAGCGTATCGTCGAGTCGTAGGTTCCCGCGGAGAGGAGGAGGAGGCCGCGCTCCTCGCAGCCCTTCAGGACCGCCTTCACGAGGCCCTTCGCGCCCTTCGCGCCGGCTAAGCCCTTCCCCCCGACGGCGAATTCCGATCCGACCATGAGGCCGAGGCCACGCACCTGGGTCAGCTCGGCGTGGAGGGCCGCGATACCGCGTAGGCCGGCACGGAGCTGCTCGCCGCGCAGGGTCGCATTCTCGAGCATGCGCTCTTCCTTCATGGCCTGTATCGTGGCGACGGCCAGGGGCGAGCAGCTCCGCGCTGGTCTGCGGGCGATCGCCTCCCGACGGCCGGAGCTCGTCGAGGTCCGCGGCCTCGGGCTCATGGTCGGCTCGGAGGTCGCGATCGGCGGAAACGGGATCGCCGGGGCCAAGGGCGCCAAGGGCCTCGTGAAATCGGTCCTCAAGGGCTGCGAAGAGCGGAATCTCCTCCTTCTCTCGGCCGGGACCTACGACTCGACCGTGCGCTGGATACCGCCGCTCAACGCCTACGCGGAGGAGATCTCCGCGGCGCTCGGGATCTTCGAGGAGGCCCTCGACGCCGCGAGCGGGGGCCGGGGAGGGGAGCCGTGAAGGGCGCGACCATCAGCATAGGAGAGGTCGCCAAGTCCTTCGGCGCCTTCAAGGCCCTGAAGGGCGTCTCCCTCGAGATCA
>DBTK01000142.1:36765-37663 GCA_002307015.1 Spirochaetaceae bacterium UBA1318 | reverse complement strand
GTTTCCGGCTTTGCCCATTCTGCAGGACCAGGGAGGCGCCGTTCTCGATACCCTGGCGAGGATAGCCTGCCGTCCGGGAAGGCTGGCCGAATTCGGCTTCCTCGAGCGCCTCCCCTACGGGCTTCCATCGGGAAGCAGGTTCTTCTACGTCGGACCCGAACCGCGGGGAGAAGGCCTCCTTCCCCTCATGGCCCTCCGGTCCTCAGGCATCAACCTCGAGGCCTTCCTGACCGAGGGCTCGGGCGTTTCGGGCGAGGAAGAGGCTTCGGCCGAAGCGACCGATCCCTCCGCGGGGGCCGGTACCATCGAAGGGATGGCCGCCATCGGGGTCGCCATGCATCGGATTTCAGGAGAGGGCCATGTCGAAGGCTGAACCGCTTGTTTTCATGAAAAAGTTCCAGCATCGGGTGCTCGCCTTCGCCGCCCCCTACCTCTTTCTCGCCGCCCTGGTTTTCATCCTCGGGGACATCGTGCCTGGGTTTCCCCGCGTCGGTTGGTTCTTTTTCCTGGCCGTCGCCGTCGCCGGTTTCACCCAGGTCACGCTTTCCACTATTTTTTCGCTCGAGCGCTCAGGTGCCGCGGTGCGATTCCAGTCCGCCGCCCTCTTCTTCCTTGCAACCTACGCCGTAGCCGTCGCCCTGA
This sequence comes from Spirochaetaceae bacterium UBA1318, assembly GCA_002307015.1. Lineage (GTDB taxonomy): Bacteria > Spirochaetota > Spirochaetia > Treponematales > UBA1318 > UBA1318. Next base: position 37,021 of record DBTK01000142.1, on the reverse strand, counting down.
CGTCCAAGCCCTTTCCCGATCGTCTCCTGCCGGGACTCGGCGGCATCGCCGCCGTTATAGGGGTGATCCTCCAGTGGACCTGGTCGTCCCATTTTCTCCTGCTTCTGGGCGATCGTGAGGAACTCCTGCGGCACCTCGAGGGGAAGGACGGACATGAGCTCCACGCGGCGATGCGCGACGCCTCCGAGCTCACCCTCTCGGCGATGAGGAACATCGGCGGGGTTTCGAAGAGCGTTTCGGCCGCCCTCGTTTTGAT
>DBTK01000142.1:3750-36519 GCA_002307015.1 Spirochaetaceae bacterium UBA1318 | reverse complement strand
GAGCGTTTCGGCCGCCCTCGTTTCGATCCTGGTCCTTTTCATCGTCGCCTTCGCGACCGGGGCGAGGATAGGGCCGGCCGGATGGTGCGCGACCGCCGGGTTCTGCCTCCTCGGCCTGATCCTGACCTCCCTCGCGAGGCTCTACGGCGAGGAGCAGTACTTTGCCGGCCTCGGGCTCTCGGCCGCGTTTTCGCTGACGGCGGACCGGGTCAGGGGCTCCGTCGTCCTCCTTTCGGGAGCCCTCGTCCTCGCCATCCTCGTCTCCTCGGCCTCATCCCTCCTTCCCTTCGCCTGGCTCGTCGCCCTGTTCAACGCGATCCTGGCCCTGTTCAACCGGCTGCCGGTCGCCCCGATTCCGCCGCCCCGGCAACCGGAAGCCTCGCCCGGCCCCGACCTTCACGAGGGGCTCGATAAGCTGGCGGCGAGCATCCCGGCGAAGACCCTCGACTTGACCCTGTTCTTCGCGATCGTAAAATACCTTTTCCTCGCCGCAGCCGTGATCTGCGCCCTCTACTTCCTCTTCGGGCCTTTTTTCAAACGGGAGTTCAGGCGTTTCGTCGCCGAGGGTAGGCTCGGCGCCTACATCCGGAGGCTGGCCTCGGTCTTGAGGTCGATACTCGGGAACCTCTTCGGCGGGAAGAAACGGGATTCCGGTCCCCTCCTGCGCGCCGATTCGAGGCGGGCCATGGAGCGGTCCATCCTCGACCGCATCAGGCGGGTGAAATCCCCCGAAAAACGGAGGGAGATCGGCGCGCTGACAAGGCGGTTTCTCGAGATCGTGGAGTGGGGCGGCAAGCGGGGATTCGCCTACACGGCCTCGCTCGGGCCCGGCGAGTTCGGTGCCATGCTCGCCATTGCCGTTCCGAGGGTCGGTCATGAGCTCGATACGGCGGGATTTCTTTTCGAGAAAGCCCTGTACGCCGACGGCCTTCTCTCGCCGGCCGAACTCGGGGCCTATGGCGAGGCGGTCGACGCCGTCCTGGCCGATGAAATCGATGAGGGGGCGGAACCGGTCGGATCGGCTATTCCTTGAGGGGCGAGGCCTCGGCTTTCTGCGGGCTTGTCGATTTTACCGTTTCGCTCCACGCGTGACGCTCGTTTCGGAACAAATCCTTCATGCAGACGAAGAAGACGATATCGACGTAGCTCTTTGGCTTTGCGGTGTCGTTCGATTTGAGATTGATAATGGAAAAAACCGGCTCGACCGAGATTCCTATATCAAGATTTGTGCTGCAGGCGATGTAGGCGCCGACAGCCGGGCCCAGGCCCAGGTAGCCGCCCTTGACGGTGGAGCCCGTCGTTCTCGATCCCTGGACAAAGGATAGCGAGGCATCGAGGGACAGCCATCGGGGACCAACGACAGAGCGGTAGCCGAGGGTGGCCCATCGTGTATCCCCGATTTCCGTCGACCCGACCGAGTGGATCAGCGAGCCGCCGAGCACACCGAAGTAGGCTCCATCCGGGACCTTGGGGTTGAAAAAGAAATAGTTGCGCATCGTTATCGTGAAGCCGGGATCGTTCGAGGACAGGGGATCGCCGACCGTCGATCCAAAGCCGAACTGATTTATCATTCGAGACCAGCTCGATGCCTGTTCCGTATCCTCGCAAAACGCGAACGCAAAGGAGGCGAGTAGTAGTATTGTCAGAAGGATGTGTCGTCTGTTCATGGATTCTCCCGGTTAGTTTGCGGTTTCGTACTGTGCGTCGAGGTCGTAGATCAGGGACATGAGATTGAGCCGTTCGTTGAGAAGCTGGATCTGGGTGCTCTGCCAGGAGAGCTCGGCGTCCTCGAGGTCGAGAAGCCGACCGACCCCGGCCTTGTAGTATGCGTCGGTCAATTCATAGGATCGCTTCGTATCGACAGCCACATCCTTGAGGTTTTCGATCTTGTCGAGGCTATCCCGAATCAAGCGACGTTGGTTTTCCTCGTCATGGCTCGCGTTCCTCGCCGTCGTCTCGGCGTTTTCCCGTGCCAGGGCCAGCCGGTCCTCGAGCTCGCTCCGCTTTACCCGGTAATCGGAGCCGGGTATGAGCCCCGAAAGGTTCACCGAGAGGGTCAACGAAAGGGCGCCTGAACTCTGGCCCCAGTTGCCCTTGTCCCAGATACTGTTTTTCGATGGCCCGTTCAGCGTGGGATCGGCCGTGTATTGCACGATCAGGTTTGGAAGCAGGGTCGAGTCCTGGAGTCTCAGGGCGGTTTCGAGCTGATTCACCGACATATAGGATTTCTTGACGTCGAACCTGGCTCCCTCTATCGTGGTCTCGTCGGCCGATGGGATTTTCTCGTCCTCGAGCGATCCCGAGAGATCCATGTCGTCGCGTTTATCCAGACCGAGGATCTCCTGGAACTGCGTCACTGCCTGGCGTCTCGCCGTTTCCATGGAGCGCAGGTCCGGTATGAGGGCTTCCACGTTCGCCTTGGCGTACCGATAGTTCAGCTCGGTGCCCTGGCCGAGCTCGTAGGAGACCCGGGCCTGCCTGAGCCTCTCCCTCGCGTTGTCGAGCCTCGACCGTGTCAGCTCGATGGCTTCCTTCTGCACGAGAAGCTGGTAGAAGAGTTTTTTGACCGCGGCCGCGATGGTTTTTTCGGCCTTTGCCTTGCCGATGAGGCTTTCCTGATAATCGAGAGCCGCCTGGTCCATCAGTTCGAGATAGCTGACGCTGAACACCTCCTGGACCGTAAGCCCAAGGGCGAGGTTCGCCTTGTCGGGCGTGACGTAATACGGGGCGAGGCCGTTCGACGTGGGAACCCCCACGAGGACGGGACTGACCGTGTTGAGCTTGAGGGCCGTCGCCGTGGTGGAAACGCTCGGATAGAACCTGTTGAACGAGAAATCGTTCGCCCGTTTCTTGATGCGGCTTTCCGTGGCCGCCGACTTGACGGCGAGGTTGTTTCGGAGCGCGGCGTCCACCGCCTGGTCCACCGAGAGAACGGCGGGCGCGGTCTCGGCAGCTATCGGTGCGAGGCCGGCGCAGGCGAGGACAGCGAGGAGTATAGCGGGCTTTATCTTATTGTCCATTCGAGCCCTCCACGGTGGTTCTTTTCGTGCGGATGAGGCGGGTCTTCATGCTCTCCACGCCGAGGAAGGCGACGGGCACCACGACCATCGTGACGAGAAGACCGAAGAGGAGGCCTCCGATGAGCACGACGCCCATGGCCTGTTTCAGTTCCCCGGCCGAGCCCATGCCGAGGGCTATCGGAAGCATGCCGACGACCATGGCCGCGGTGGTCATGAAGATCGGCCGTATTCGGGTCGAGACCGCCTCCCTGAAGGCCTCGGCGATGTCCATGCTTCGATCGTCACGGTTTTTTAAGGCGCGGTCGACGAGCAGGATTGCGTTCTTCGCCGCGAGTCCGATCAGCAGGATCATGCTCATGATCGAGAACATGTTGAGGGTCTGCTTCGTGATCGCGAGCGAGAAAAATCCGCCGATCATGGCGAAGGGCAGACTGAACACGATCGATAGCGGATAGGCCAGCGAATTGAAAAGGATCGCGAGGATCGCGTAGATGAAGATGATCGACAGGATCAGGGCGAAGCCAAGGCTTCCGAAGGCGTCCTGCTGGAACGAAAGATCGCCCGAAGGGCGGACCTCGACGTCGGGAGGGATCACGATGCCCGACGCCTTGGCCCGTATCTCGGTGTCGATGTCGCCCGTGGGGCGGCCGATGGCTTGTCCCGAGACGGTTATGCTGTTTTCCCGGTCGAGCCTCGTAAGTTCCGTCGGGCCGAGGGCGTTGCGTATGGACGCGAACTGGTCGAGCCTTATCTGCCGACCATAGTTGTTGGCGAAGCTCAGGTTTCCCACCTGGGCGGTGCTTGTCCTGTCGAACGAACCGAGCACGATCTTGATCGTATAGTCGGTGCCGTTCTCGTGATAATAGAGGTCGTTGTTGCCCGTAAGCGCCGTTCGAAGCGAAGAGCCCACCGTGTCCAGGCTCAGGCCCAGGTCCGCGAGCTTCGTTCGATCGATATTGATCTGGAGCTCGGGTTTGCCGTCCCCGACCGAGTTGCGGACCTCTCCCGTTCCCTTGACCGTCCTCATGACGTCGGCCCATTCCTTGGCGACCTTGAGGTTGCTCTCGTAGTTTGGCCCTATGACGTCATAGGATACGGGGCTGGACGAGATCCCCATGTCGACGATGCCCACCTGCTGCACCTCAGCCTTGATTCCGGGGATGAGCCTGATCGCGCGCTCCACGTCGAGGCCGACCTGAACCGAGGTCGCGCGGCGGGCCTTCCGCGGCACGAGGCCCACGTTGATCTGGCTTTTGCAGTTGGAATAGCCGCTCGCGCCATAGCCGACCTTGGTGTAGATCCTTTCCACCTCGGGCCGGGCCCTGAGCCCCTTTTCTATTTCCTTGACGATCCGGTCGTTTCCTTCGAGCGTCGTCCGTTCGGGCATTTCGAGCCCGATATTGAACTCGCCCCGATCGATGTCGGTCATGAATTCCGATCCGACGAAGCCCGTGGCGAGGAGGGCGAGACTGAGAACGAAAAGCCCGAGGGCTGAGAAAATCGTCGTCTTCTTGTGTCCGATCGCCCAATCGAGAATCACCTGGAAGAAGGTGGTGATGTGGCCGAAGCCCCGGTCGAACGAGCGGCCGAACCGGGCCACGAAGCCTGATTCGTGCTTCGTCTCGGAGTCCCCGAGCCTCGAGGCGAGAAGGGGCGTGAGGAAGAACGACACGAAGAGGCTTATCGCCGTCGCGATGACGATGGTGAGGCCGAACTGGATCAGAATTGCGCCTATGATCCCTCCGGCGAGCGAGACGGGAAGAAAGGCCACGATGATGACGAGGGTTACCGCGAATGCCGCGAACCCGATCTCCCTCGTGCCGACGCGAGCGGCCTCGATCGCGCTCTTCCCGAGGAGCCGGTGCCGGTGGATATTCTCGATGACGACGATCGAATCGTCCACGAGGATTCCGATGACCAAGGTCAGGGCGAGAAGGCTCATCAGGTTCAGGGTGAAGCCCCCGAGACCCATGCCGATGAAGGTCGCAAGAAGGGTTGACGGTATGGCCATCATGACGATGAATGCGTTCCTGAAATCGTGGAGGAACAGCAGCATGATGATCCCGACGAACGCAATGGCCAGCGTGATGTCGTCGACCACGTCGTGCGCGGAACCGAGCGTAAAAATCGAAGAGTCCTGGGCTATCTCGAAGCGGAGGTTTTCAGCCTTGAACTCCCTCTCCATGCTTGAGAGTTCGGCGTGGACCTTTTTGCTGACATCCACGGCGTTCGCCCCCGCCTGCTTGAGGACCATCAGGCCGATCGCGTCCTTGTTGTTATACCGGAAGATGGTCTCCGAATCGGCGAGGGTGTCCTCGACCCTCGCGACGTCGCCGAGGTGGACGCTCCCCACTCCCGGGACCGAGGCGATGGCGAGGTTCCGCATCTCGTCCAGGTTCTTGAGCTTGCCCGCGATCCTGACGGTGTATTCGCCGTCCGTGGCCTTGATGGTTCCCGCGGGGAAGTCGAGGTTCGCCGCCCCGATCTTCTGCAGTACGAGGAGTATGGAAAGGCCGTACTGTTCGAGCTTCGATTGCGAGAGGCTTACCCTGATCTCCCGGGCGTTTCCTCCGAGCATGGAAACCTGGCCCACGCCGACGATACGGCTCAAACGGGGTTTCACCGTGTTCTTGATGACTTCATAGAGAGGGCCCCGCCCGTAGTTCGCGGTTACCGCGAGCTGGATGATCGGATAATCGTCCATCGAGAATTTGCTCACCGTCGGCGTCTTGACCGCCGAGGGCAGGTCGCTCGCGATTGCGTTGATCGCGCGCTGGACGTCCTGGATCGAGACATTCAGGTCGGTGCCCGTCTCGAACTCGAGGCCGACGATGCTCGCGTTCTCCACGGATTGGGAGGTGACGTGCCTGACCCTCGCGACGCCAGAGATGGCGTCCTCGATCTTTTTCGTGACCTGGTCTTCCACCTCTTGGGGTGAGGCTCCCGGATAGGTCGCCTGGATGCTGAGGTAGTGCTGGTCCAGGGGCGGCAGCAGCTCGTACTTCATGGTGGAATACTCGAAGATTCCGATGAACGCCAAAAGGCTGAAAATGACGACGATGGCTATCGGTCGTACGAGCGGCAGGTCGAGTATTTTCATTGGTTTACGGCCTCCGCCACGTTGATGCTCGCGCCGTCGTTCAGGTTGTTCAGTCCCTCGGTAACGATCCGGTCGGCTTCATCGAGGCCCTCCAGGACCTCGATGTCGGTGTCGTACTCGGCTCCGGTCGCGATGCTCACGAGCCGTGCTATCCCGTCCCTCGCCACGTAGACCTGGGGCGTTTGATAGGCCCCCGCGAGGGCGGCGCGCGGAATCGCGAGGATCGTCCTTTCGCCGAGGTTCACATGGGCCCTGGCCGACATTCCGTCGTAGAGCGGCTTGCGGGAATCGCTTTTCAGGGCGATCTCGACGGGAAAGGTGAGGGCGGAGTCTCCCTGGGGGCTGATGGCCGAAACGCGCCCCGAGAAGACGATTCCGGGATAGAGGTCGGAATCGATATCGACGCTCATGCCCTTGCGGATCTTGAGAACGTCCCGCTCTCCCACCTGGACGGTCATCTTGAGGTTGTCCGTATCGACGATGTGGGCGACCGGCGCGCCTGTGGTGAGCATTGAGCCGACGGAGACGAACCTCTGGGTGATGACGCCGCCCTGGGGCGCGCGAACGCGAGCGTTCTCGAAATCCCGACGCGCCATCAAAAGCTGGGACTCCGCGGTCGCGTAGGCGAGCTTCACGCCCTGCCTGTCCGAATCGGAAATGACCTTCTGGGTGAAAAGGTCCTGGGCCCTGTTCCAGTCCGCTTTGCTCTTGTCGTAGGCCGCCTGGGCCGTCGCATACGAGGACTGCTTCAGTTCATCGTCGATCTGGACGAGGACTTCGCCCTGCTCGACGCGGCTTCCCGTATCGGAGAAGACCCTGAGAACCTTTCCCTGGGTTTCAGCGACCACCTGAACCTCGTTTTCGGTGCGGATGGTCCCGTTGAGGATCAGCTCCCTCCGCACGCTCTTTTTTTGTGGCCGCACGATCGAAACCGATATCCTCGCATCGCCCTTCGCCACCGGGGCGGCCTTGTTTGCGCCGCATCCCGATACTATCGCGGTTAGGACTAATGCCATTCCGGCCAATAGTCCTATCCCGATTTTCTTCCCTTGTGCACGCCGATTCATTTTTTCTCCTGTCTTAAGCGCCTAGCACCGGAACGCAGAACGCGAAACGCCGTTCATCGTCCGTGGCACGTCTGGTTTTTCAATCGCATACCTATTCAACACAGCCTGTGTGGGAATATGTCACCATGTTTTAAAAAACGTTTTTTATCGCGAAGCAGAAATACCCTCTAGCTAGCTAGCTGGAGGGGTGACCGGAATCGTGCCACGCCGCATTAGTCCGCGGGTTCGTTGTTGGGTCGGGGAGCCGCTAAAGCCAGTTGAAGAAGTTGGATTTGCCGAGGGAGAGGAATGCGGACGATTATCAGATACGATCGGAACGAACCACCGGCGCCGAGCCGGAAGTCCGTCGCGTTCAGGTACCCGTACTGAAATTACTCGACCGCGTGAATTGAGATCGATCCGCCCAATGTTTCGGGTGATTTCGAACGAATCGACCTGGCGTTCGTGACCCCATTGCCCGTCGTCCCATTCACCGTAACCGAGCCGGAATCGCTCGTTAGCCGCAACGTAGCGCCCTCGGTTACCGGTGAAATCCTCGAAAAATTCTTCCCTCTCCCATCGCGTTCATCGCGGCGAGGCGAGAACAAGCCCCGGAAAAATCACCTTTGCGGTGTCATGGAAAACTCCGTTACTAGAAGGGACCTCGAAAAACCTCTCGTTTTTCGAGGTCGGTAACTAGATTTGGATTCCGATGATGAGGCGAGGTACGAGGTTGAAGGTCGAGGCGTAGCTGCCGTCGGATTCTTTCCAGATGCCGGGAAGCCTGGCATCCAGAGCCGCCCCGGCGATAATGGAAAAGCCAACCGCCGGAATTCCGACGAGGAGTCTCAGCTCCGGCTGTTGATGGACGAGGCGGTTGTTCCAGGGATGGGAATTCAGGAACGTGTTCCGCCACGAAAGGTCGCTGTCGAGAAACAGGCTGCCGATTGCGATACGGCCGCCCCATCCCAGGCCGCACGACCAGTCGACCGGATCGCTCGAGGGTGTGTAGCCGGCTTCGAAGAGCGTGTAGGTATGACGCGTTCCGAGCTTGAAACCAAGGTTCGCCGTGGAGTCGGTGCTCCACCAGGTCTCGATGTTGTGAATGCCTCCCGACTCGAGGCTGATGAGGCCCAAGGCCAGGCCGTCGATTCTTCGATCAACATTGACGAGGCCGACTTGAACGCCGCCGACCGTTCCGGTGACGTTGACGAGGCCGATCTGCACGCCGGTCACCGCTTCCGCATAGTTGCCTAAGCCCGAAACATCCAGACCCACGAGCTTCCCTTTCGAGTAGTTGATACCGCCTGCGATCTGCAGCCCGTAGGAGTCGCCGAGGACGACGTTTCCGAATCCCGCCGTCTGGAAACCGCGAAAGCCGCTCGTGGCGATGTTCGTCAACCCCGCGATCCGCACGGCCCGAACCTCGCCGCCGTAGTTCACGACGCCTGCGGCCTGGAAGAACCTCGCGTCATCGCGAACGATGTTGCCAAGTCCCGCGACCTGAAAGCCGGTCACCGCCGCCGCGTGGTTGGTCAGTCCTGAAACTTGTATGCCCGCGAATTTCCCGCGCGAGTAGCTGACGCCGCCGGCGAGCTGCACTCCGTAGGTTTCGCCGAGAACGACGTCGGTGAGACCAGCGGCCTGGAATCCGTGAAGCTCGCTTGTGGCGATGTTCGCCAATCCCGCGTACTGCATGGCCCGAACGTTGCCGCCGTAGTTCACCAACCCCGCGTTCTGGAAGCCGATAACATCGCCGCGGACGATGTTGCAGAGCCCGGCGGTCTGGTAGCCGACCATCTTGCGGGATTCGATGTTTGCAAGTCCCGCCGTTTCAAAACCGGCGAGGCTCGCGGAGCTTCCGGCGAGAACATTGATCGATACATTATAGTCGCCATGGGATGAGAAGAGCCCCTCGCTGAAGTTCGGGATCACGGCGATATTGAAGAATTGGGTAGCGTTCCCGTTCGATTCTTTGTTGTCCTGCCCGCCTTCGTCGCCTCGGGCGGTGGAGGCCTCAGAGGCGATCTTCTGAAAGTCGGCTGTCGCAATAACCGTCCGCTGGTTTTCGGCTACCGTCACGGCGGCACGGTAGCGGGCTCCCTGACGGTCGAGGACGAGAGTATAGAGGCCCGGTTCGAGGCCGATCTCCATCCTCTTTCCCTCGCTCTTGTTCAGCTCGACGACGAGCGATCCATGCGCGTCGCGGATATACATCCTGCCGTAAAGCCCGTCGCCGAGCGAAAGCCCCGCCGAGGTCGCCCTGAGATCGGTGAGCACGAGATCGCCGGAGCCGGTGAGGTTGATTTCGTACGCCGGGTGCTGGGGGCCGTACCGGGCGTTTTCGGTGGACGCGAGGGTCTCCTTGAAGGCGAATGCGTAGGCTTCGTTCAGCGTGACGACCCCTTCCCCGTTGAGATCGGCGGCCCCGCGAAGTCCCGATACGAGGTAGTGGGTAAAGTAGGAGGCGCCGAGCCGGTCGGACTCCTGGGCTGACTCTTCCGCGGAGCTGGAGGTGAGGTAGGCGTGGCCCTTCATTTCCGTGGATGCGTCGAAAAGAAAGGCGGGACGGGACACCCCTCCCTTCGCCCTCGTCATGGCCCCGGAAGAGCAGGAGTCGAGAATGGCCACCCGGACGCCGGCCGGTATGCGTTCGATCTCGCCGCGCAGCGCGGCATAGGGGAACCGGTCGGTTCCCAGAAGAAGCCCCGTCTCATCGGAATGTCCCGAGTAGTACACGATCAGCTCGCATTTCTTTCCCCCGCTTTCCGCTGCCGCGACCATCCCCGCCATCCGTTGCAGAGCGTCGTGGAAGGCCGAAAGCCCGGGGTCGGCAAGGAGGATCAGATCCTGATTTCGGATGCCGCCAAGCTCGGTAAGGACCGTCGCGAAGGAGCGGGCGTCCGAATCGGCGTACCTGAGCCGAACACGGTCGAGGCCGCCTCCGTTTGCGCCGACCACGAGTGCGAACCGCTGTATCGGCGATGGTGGCTGCTCCTGCGCTCCGGCGAGAAAGGCGCCGATCGCACAGAGGATGAGGACGAGTGCCGGGCGGAGGGCGTGGCGTTTTTTCATTTTGTTCCTTCTTTCCGTACGATAAACGAGTACAGGTGCAGGGTTTTGGGGAGCTGTAGGGTCCCCCGATCCGCTTCGCCCGAATTTGCGGCGAGTCCTTGTGCGGCTTGCCAGACAATCCTCAGATCGAAAGGCTCGGTCGAATAGACGAAGAAAAAACGCTCGAATGAAGGCGCGTCGTCGAGCTCGTATGCCGATGGCAGGACCTGGCCCGATGGATCGAGTTTGGGAGCGGTTTGCTGGCTTCCTCCGTAGGATGCGGGCAGATGGAAGGTGACGCCGCCCCGTCCATCGATGGAAACGATCGCTCCATACCGTAAGCTTCCGGTTTCGTAGCCGATCTGGAGGATATCGCCCTTTTTCGCCATCGAGCCGTCGACGAGCTGTTCGGCGTTGAGCTTGTTTTTTCTGAAAACCATCAAATGAGGCGCGCCGCCCTTTACCCTGACGGTTTCCTTTCCCGAATCGAACAGAGCCGGGGCGAGGCCGGAGCGGAGCGTGAAGAAGGAAAGAGTAATGAGCAGCATCGCCGCGATGCCGACCGGCCACGCGAGGTTCCGAGCCGGTTGACGGGGGCGTGAGGTCGCCGGCCTTTCCCTCTCCGGCCCGGCCATCTTGTCGCGTATGAGCGCGGCCATCCTTTCGGGCGGGTACTCTTCGAGGATTTCGCGATTCGATTTTTCGAGTGCCTCGAGCCGTGACCTGAGAACCTCGTCGGATTTAAGGGCGTCGCGAAGCCTCGATTCCTCTTCCGGCGGCAGCTCGCCGAGGAGATGGCGTTCAAGCATCAGATCGCCCGTTTCTTTATTTTCAGCTTCCATGGTTCTTCTCCCCTGCGCCTTGTACCCTCAGTTTGAGTCCCGCAAGCCGCTTTCTCACGCCCGATACCGAAAGTCCCGCCGCAGCCGCCGTCTCCTCCAGCGTCAGGCCGTCCACGTAGCGCATGACCGCGATAACCCGGGTGGATGCCCGTTCGTGGCGGAATAGCCTGTCGAGAACGACCCGGGTCAACCCCGTTGCCTCGACGTCCTCACTCGACGCGATGGTGAGCAGGAGATCGTCGCCTGAAACGACGGCGTGGTTGCGATTCGCCCTCAGCATGTTGAGGCAGATGTTCGTCGCCATCAGGTACAAGAGGCTCGAGGGTGCCTCCTCGGTGAGGCGTTCCCGGTTTTTCAGGAGGGCGACGAAGGTGTCTTGCATGGCATCGAGCGCCCGTTCCTCATCGGCGAGGAGGCGTCTGCATCTGCGCAGAACCATGGGTCCGTATTTCCTGTAGAGCGCTTCGACATCGACCAATTCATTCCCCTCTGTTCCTCTCTCTATGTAACACCGCCTGCGGGGAAATCTGTTACCATGATTGGGAAGAAAGCGGCGGATCATGGCTCCATGGTCCCGGTCGCCCTAGGGGCCGGCGGGTTTCTAGCCGATAAAATCGATGAGGCCGAGAAGCCTGTCGAGCTCGGCTGAGGAGGGAAAGCCCGATTCGAGGCGACCCTTCGCGTTCTCGATCAGGTTCCGTGCCCTTTTTTCGGCTTTGTCGACGGCCCCGCTTCCGATGATGAGGTCTGCCGTCTCGGCGACCGAGGGCGATCCGATGCCCTCCCGCCTCGCACTCGCGAAGCCCTCCCGGAGGCGTCCGGCGAGGTCCGGGTTTTCCTGGAGCATGAGGATGACCGGGAGGCTCTTTTTCCCCTCGACGATGTCGTCCCCCCGATCCTTCCCGGCGATGCCCCCCTTCAGGTTCTTGACGTCGTCCAGGATCTGGAAGGCGACCCCCGTTTCCTCGAAGGCCTCGCCGAGAAGGGCGGCTTCCTGTTCCGAGGCCCTGCCGATCACGGCTCCCGCCCGAGCCGCGAAACCAGCAAGGACGCCGGTCTTGCAGCGGCACATCAGGAGGTACTCCTCCTCGGTCGGAACCGCGGTGTCGTTTCGGTGCCAGTCGATATCGAGGGCCTGTCCGAGATGGAGGCGCGAGAGGTGTTCGGCGTAGAGGCCGAAGAGGGCCAGCCGGGTATCGGCGTTCAGCCCGCTCTTCCCGAGCCGCGAAAGCGGAAGGAAATAGAGGAAGCACCCGGTATTGATCGCCGCGTCCTCGCCGTAGATCCGATGGACGGCCGGACCGCCTCGCCTCGTGATCGAACCGTCTTCGATGTCGTCCAGGATGAGGCTTCCCGTGTGCGGGAACTCGACGAGTGAAACGAGGGGGAGGGCGGCTGCCTCGGCATCCCAGAGCCCGGCGGAGAGGAGCATCAGCAGGGGGCGCCATCGCTTCCCTCCCCTGGAGAGAAGCTCCCGGGCGGGGGCGAGGAGGGCGGCCGTGCCGCCCCGCGGCGGGGCATCGGGAAGGGAACCGAAGACCTCGTCGGCGAGGCTCGGGGAAAATTCCGGGGGCAGGGCCTCGGAAAGGACCCGCTCGATGGCGGCGAGGCGGAGCGTATACGCGTCGTTCATTAACCCGTATACTACCATGGATAAAGGAATTGAAGCTATGTCGACGTATTCGAAACCGGATTACTGGGCCCTCAAGGCTCAGAAGGAAGGCTATCCGGCGAGGTCGGTCTATAAACTCGAGGAGATCGACGAAAAGTTCAAGCTCATGAAGCCCGGGGTCAGGGTCCTCGACCTCGGCGCCGCGCCGGGGAGCTGGAGCCTCTGGACCCTCAAGAAGCTGAAGGGTACGGGGTTCGTCGCCGCCTGCGACCTCGAGGCCCTGGCGAAGCCCCTCCCGTTTCCCAACTTCTATTTTCTCAAGGGAGACCTCTACGACGAAAAGGTCAGGACGGCGCTTCGTGACAGGGGCCCTTTCAACATCGTGATGAGCGACGCCGCCCCCCTCACCTCGGGAAACAAGATGGTCGATACGGGCCGGTCCTTCGCCCTCGTCGAGGCGGTGATGGACTACGCGGGGGAGATGCTCAAGCCCGGCGGTTCCATGATCGCCAAGGTCTTCCAGGGCGGGGAGGAGGGCGAGCTGATTTCGCGGATGAAAGCCATGTTCGCCGCCGTCCATTCGTTCAAGCCGAAGGCCTGCAGGCGGGAATCCTTCGAAACCTACCTTATCGGCATCGGACTGAAACAGGCGTAAAAAAGCCGGCTCTTTCGAGCCGGCTTCCTGGCTTAATCGTCGCTTTTCATGATCTCGATCTTGATGCCCTCGGGGGTTTCCATATCGTCCTTGGGCGGAACGGTGATCTTGAGGACGCCGTTCTTGAAAACGGCCTTCACCTGGTCCTGGGCGAACTTGTCGGCCGGCACGTAGTACTTCTGCTTGTCGACATCCTTCAGTTTGAGCCGACGCTTGAAGTAGCGCACCCCGTCCTCCGGCACGTTGAGAGGATCGATCCTGGCCGAGAACACCATGTAATCGCCCTGGAACTGGAGGGTGATGTCCTTCTCCTCGAAACCGGCGAGGGCGAACTCGAACACGATCTTCCGGTCCGGGGTGAGGTAGGCGTTCATCGGCGGGTAGGAATAGGCCGGATAGTAGTCGACGTTCTGGTCCCATTCGAAGTTGAAGAAGGGGTGATGGTAGCGGTAGTCCCCGCCGCCATGATGCTGATCCTCGGGGTCGAAGCTTTTCTGGAATTCATCCCCGAACTTTCGGGCCGCGTCGAAGATGTCGTCGAATATCTGGCCGATGTCCACGAATACCTTGTCGTTTTTCATTGAAATCTCCTGGAAACTTCGCCAACTGTTCGTTTGCTCGTTGGAAAGTCCTTGACGGCTGATTCTCTCGGGCCCTCCATGCGGAGCGGTCCTTTACGGGAAGCAATGCTCTCCCATGGTCATACTCAATAATACCTCCAGAATCGCCGAAAGGCAAACCAATTGAGGCTGTCCAATAACTCGGTTGGCTATTGGGCAGCCTCAACGGGGCCTGCGGAGTTCCGGTTGTGCAGAAGGCGATAACCGGCTAGATTGGGGCGACGGGGCCGATGCCCCGGGTACTGGCGGCAGGGGCAGCCGGCGCCTTCAAGGTCACATTCCCGTTCGGGAATCGGGGGAAACGTGGGAACCAGGATCCTGTATATCGCCGAAATCGTGGGCAAGGCCGGGGTGTTCTGCGTCAAGAAGACCCTCGAGGCGATAAAAAAAGAGTATCGGGTCGATTTCACGATCGCCTGTGCCGACGGCGCCACCGGGGGCTATGGGCTGGGCAAGAATCACGCCATCTACCTCAGGAAGCTCGGGATCGACGTGATGGTCCTGGCCGAATGCGCGTACTACAAGAAGGACATCGTCGAGCACCTCGCCAAGGCCCCCTACCTTCTCAGGTCGGCCAACTATCCCCTGGGCGATCCGGGGCGGGGCTACCGGGTCTACGACTCAGGCGGCGTCCGTATCGGCATCGTCACCCTGCTTGGGCAATCCGGCTTCAAGCGCACCCACCTGTCCAACCCCTACACCTACCTTCCGGAAATCGCGGCGAAGATGAGGCAGGAAACCCCGATCATCATCGTCGACTACCATGCGGCGACGACGGCAGAGAAATACACGATGTTCCACCACGTCGACGGCCAGGTTTCGGCCGTGATCGGAAGCCATACCCGCGTCCAGTCGGCCGACGAGAGGCTCATGCCGGGCGGCACCGCCGTCATCTGCGACGCCGGAAGGACGGGAAGCATCGATTCGGTCGGCGGCACCGATGCCGCACTCAAAATCCAGGAATTCATGAGCGGCATTCCCGAATGGCCCAGGGACGCCTGGGACCGCATCGAGCTCCAGGGGGTCGTGATCGAGGTCGGCGCGGACGGAAAGGCGACCGGGATAGAGAGGATTCGGCACAAATGCGAAGCGATTCCCGAGGATCGCGAGCGGGCTGCAGCCTCAGTTCCAGACGAGCCAAGCGGGCAGGGGGCCGAAGAGAAGGAAAAGATAGGGTAGGAGGCACAGGGCGACGAGTGCGGCTATGGCCGCGATTCCCCCAGGCCCCGTTCCCTTCTTCGCGGTTTCCTGGATCCTCGCCGGTCCCTCATCCCAGAGCCTCACGAGAAGCGCGTCGAGGCTTCCGAAGATATCCTTCCGGTCTATCGATTTCCTCTCCTCGGTGATGCGGGCGAAGTAGCCGAAGGTTCCGGCGAGGAGCTCTCCTGAGACGCCCGGAAAGCGGACGTCGGGACGGACGAGGACCTGGGAAAGCCAGATGAGGCCCTCGATCGTGACCGCCTTCTCGAACCCGCCCGAAAGCGCCCCCGAGGTGATCCTGAAATCCCCGATGGAAAAGAGTACCCGCCCGAACGGGACGATGAGATTGAAGGCGACGATGCTCGCCGACATGACGATCGTCGCGACCGGGCGTATCCGCTTCCCGACCGCTGCGGCGAGGAAGAGAAAGACGAGGGCCGTGAAAAACCGGACGCTCAAGGCGGGCTGGAAGAGGAAGGCCGGAAAGACCACGAGGCCCGAGGCGAGCAGGATCTGGGGCGAGGCCTCCTCTCGAAAGGCGCGTGCTATCGTTTTCATCGCCGCGCCCCTTTCATGGACGCGTACCAGGTCGATCGCCGGGCGAATTCCTCGCAGAAGAGGCCGAGGAGGATGCCGGTCGCGAGTCCCACCGCGACGAAGGGCGGCCCGATGTACCAGGCGCTTTCACCGAAGATGAAGTAGCGCGCGAGGACGATCTGGACGAGGTTCGAGGCGACGGCCCCGAGAACGCTCACCCCGACGAAGGAAATGGCCTTGCCCCCCGCCTTTCTCGCCGCGATCATCACGAGGCCCGAGGCGAAGGAGCCGGCGAAGCTGAACAGGAAGATGTAGGAGAAAAGGGAGCCCGAGACGAGGGACTGGCAGACCACCTTCAGGAGGACGAGGAGGAGGACCTGGGGTACCGGCATGATGTCGAGCGCGAGGATGATGGGCAGGTTCGCGATGCCGAGCCTCATGAAAGGGAGGGGTTTCGGGATCATGTACTCGATCGTGGAGAGGAAGAGGCAGAAGGCCGAGAGGAAGGCCGTCAGGTTGAAGTAGCGGCGGCCGGCGTCCGCGGCCGGCTTTCCGCGGCGGGAAGCGTCCGATTCAGTAGCTCGCCGCATCGACCCCTCCCGTTTCACGCGAGCCGGTTATCCTCACGATCACCTTGTTCGGGAGGCAGGCCACCCAGTCTCCCGTCTTTCGGATCTCCCCCGCGAGGACGCAGATCTGGTTCTTGCAGGGGGATTTCTCGACGCGGACGGCTCCCCCGTGGATCCTCACCACGGTGATCCCGATGGGCCCCTGCACCTCGACCCGCTGGTCTGCCTCGAGGGGGTAGATCCATTCCCTGCCCGATCCCTCGATCACGACCCTCGGCGAGTTCCTCCCCCCGCCGTAGACCAGCACCGAGAAGGCGGCAATCGTCGCGAGCGAAAGGAGGATGGCCGCGTAATCCAGGACCCTGAGCCTCATCAGTCGGTTTTTTTTCGGAAGGCCTTCGGCGCGAAGAGGGGATCGAAATACTTGTCGAAATCCCACTTCTTCGAGATCAGCTTGACGACGAGCCGGTAGATGAAGAAGCTGCCGACGATCGAGACCACGAAATCGAAGAGAAGGACCCAGCTCACCGCTTCCTTGGGAAGCAGGTTCGCGAAGGCCGAGGCGTAGAGGACCAGGATGCCCAGGAAGAGGACTATGGTGACGATGATGTTCACGACGGTCGCGGCAAGCAGGAAGATGACGGTATTGCTTTTCTTGCTCATGTGGATACTCCGGATTTATCGATGATAAGGAAACTAATGATCAGCAGGATGCCGCAGACGACGACGCTCGAGTCCGCGACGTTGAAGGTAGGCCAGCGATCCAGGCCGAAAAGCCCGTAGAACTTGACGTCGATGAAGTCGACGACCCCATCGGGCCTGAAGATTCGGTCGACGATGTTTCCGAGGCCTCCCCCGACGATGCCGGCGAGGGCCCAGCGCTGGAGTTTCGTCAGATCCGCCGCCCTGAGCGCGAAGACGGCGACGACGGCCATGACCGCGAGCGGGACGAGGATGAACAGCAGGTGCCTGACGCCCTCGGGGAGCCCCGTTCCCATGCTGAAGGCTATCCCCAGGTTCCTGACATGGATGATCCTCAGGAAGTCCCCGCCGAGGGCGAAGCCGACCGAGTAGGGTTCGATGGTGGCGACCACGACGGCTTTGGCCGCCTGGTCGAGGGCGATGATGAGAAGGCTGAGGATGAAGGGCGTGGCGCGTTCTCGAGTTTCTCGTTTCAAATGCATTCTCCCAACAAGTATTTCAAAAAAGCTAAAGTCCCGTCGGAAGGTCGATGAATCGCGTTTCGATTCCCGTTTCCGATCGAAGCTTTTCCGCTATCCGTTTTACGCCCCAGATCTCGGTCTGGTAATGTCCGGCGGCTATCAGGCCGATCCGGTTCTCCAGGCAGTAGTGGTAGATCGAATGGGACGATTCGCCCGTGACGTAGAGGTCGAGGCCCTCGTCGATGGCCTGGGTGACGTCCATCGCCCCTCCCCCCGAAACGACGGCGGCCGAGGCCACGGGATCGGGGCCGAAGGGCAGGACGCTCGAGGGCTTGTGCCCGGCGGCCGTCACGAGTTCCACTGCCCGATCGAAGGGGATCGGCGGATCGATGATGCCCTTGAATCCGATTTTGACCCCGTGGTACTCCCCGAAGGGCTCGACGTTCTTCAAGCCAAGGGCCTCGGCCAGGGCCGCGTTGTTTCCATACACCGGATGCATGTCCAGCGGGAGATGGGCGGCGTAGAGCGCCAGGTTGTTCTCGAGCAGGAAGGACAGCCGGGTCCTGTGCCCCTTCCTGACGGCGATGGGCCTGCCCCAGAAGATCCCGTGATGGACGAAGATCATGCCGGCGCCCCATTCGGCCGCCCGCCGGAAGCTCTCCATGCAGGCGTCGACGGCGAAGGCGACCTTCGTCACCGGGGAGCCATCGTTGTCGACCTGGATGCCGTTCAGCGAATCGTCGATCCTCGCCATGGCCTCGATCTGGAGGAAAGACCTGAAGTAGGCGTCGAGCTCGGGACCGGTCACGCTCATCCTTCCTTGTCGAGGAGGGTGTCGAGGGCTCCGTAGGTCTTGTTCAGCGCGGAGAAGACCGTGTTGGAGTCCTTGAGCGACTGGGAGATCTTTTCGAGCGACTTGAGACCCTCGGTCAGGGCCTCCGTTTCTTCCCGAATGGCCCCCGAAATTTGGCCGAGGAAGTCGTTGGCCTCGTGGATCGTGCTTTCGTTTCCCTGGAAGGTCGAGAGGATTCCCGAGAAGGATTCCTTCTGGCCGTCGATCAGCTCGACGAGGCCGCCCATCTGTTCCGATATCCTGCCGAGCACGCTGCCGAAATCCCCAATGTTGGTTTCTATCTTCTGGGCGAAGTCGCCCGTCTGGTTAGCCAGGGCCCGGACCTCGTTGGCGATGATGCGGAAGCCCTTGCCGACCTCGCCGGCCCTCGCTGCCTCGATCGAGGCGTTGATTGCCAGGATGTTCGTCCGTTCCGAAACGTCGCGGATGGATCCGGTGATGCTTTCGATATCCTTGCTCTTCTCGCTGAGCTGACGGAACAGGGAAGAGAGGACCGTGGCGTTCTGGACCGCATGGTCGACCTGGCTCACCCTCTCCTTGATTTCGACGCCCATGGAGGAGCTTTCCGAGAGGATCTTGTCCATCATCCGGTCGATGCTCGTGGAATTGGAGGAGGTGCTTTCGCTTCCCGCCCTCATCTCCTCGAAGGCGGCGACGATGGTGGAAAGCGAGGATTCGATCAGGTTCATGTTCCTGTCGATGATGTCGAAGGAACTGGTCGTGATCGCGTTCATGACGATGCTCTTGTTGTAGCCTGTCACGAACCCCCGTATCGCGTCCGAATAGTTTTCGAAGGAATCTTCGTCGCCAGACATGTCGTCCTCCTTCCTATCGGCCGTAAATCTCGTCGATGAGGTCGATGCCGCACCGAAGCTGGGACATCCACGCGTAGAAGGACTGGACCGCTGGTCCCCGGTACAGGGCTCCGTGCTGGGGCGCGAGTATGTTCGTCTTGTGTTTTTCCACCATGGACACCCACTTGCGTATGGCCGCGTTCGAGGCCATGTAGCGCTTGTGGAACTCGTCGATGTACTTCACGTGAGCCGAAAAATCGTCGACGTAGAGGTATTCGCTTCCCTCGGGGAAAACGGAGGCCCCGATGTCACCGGTGAAAAGGATCTTCGCCCGGTCGTCGTAGGTGTTGAACTGCCCCACGGAATGGAGGAAATGCGCCGGAATGAACTGGAGCGATCCTCCGGAGGAGAACGGAAGGGAGCCGCCCGTGTCCGCAATGCCGAGAACCCGGGTTGAATCGACGATGCCGAAATGCGGAAGGAACCGGAGCCAGAGCTTGCTCACGTAGATCTTGGCCTTCGTGACGCCGAGCCAGAGGGCTATGCCCGAGGATACGTCGGGGTCCTGATGGGAGAAGAAGATCGTGTCGATTTTCTCGATCGAGATGTACCGGCTCGCGGCGGCGACGACCCGCGAGAACAGGTGGATTCCACCCGGATCGAGGAGGATGCCCCGACCCTTGTCGATGATCAGGAATTGGTTCGTCTGAATGACGCCCTGCTTGGCGTTCGGATCGGCACCGAGCCAGATGAACTTGTGATCCCCTTCCTCGAACAGGACCGTACCGTTGACGTCGTTCAAATCGTACATTTCAAGCTCCCTTGTGGCGCTTCAGCCGCCTTCCTTGACAGGTCCAGTGAAAAAAAGGAGAATCATGCCCAACACGGGGAGGGCGCCATGGGTACCGCTTTATTCGAGCTGGCTGCGAGCGATATCGTATTCTCCGTTTCCGAAAAAGACCTTAAGAACCTCGACGCGGACATCGCCGAACCTCGCGTTTTCGGACAGCCCCGGGCGATCAAGGCCCTCGAGCTCGGAACGAGCATCCATGCCCGCGGATACAACATTTTCGTGACCGGCCTTCCCGGTACCGGAAGGCGAACCGCGGTCAAAAAAATGCTTCTCGACTATACACCGCAGTCGCCGCCCATGCAAGATATCGTTTTCGTGTACAACTTTCGCAAGCCCGTCAGCCCCTCCGTCCTCTTTCTCCCACGGGGCCGGGGGAAGGAATTCAAGAAGGTCATGCACGACCTCGTGGAAGCCGTCAAGAAGCTCGTCGAGCTCCAGCTGAAAAGCGAGGCCTACCGGAACCAGGAGGCCGAGCTCGTGTCCGGCCTCGAGCGGAAGGAAAACGCGGCGCTTTCCGCCTTTGAGGCCGAACTCGCCGAAGCCGGCTTCCAGATCGTCCAGGTCGGCGAGGACGAGGCCCAGACGACGGACATCATCCCGGTTTTTTCCGGCGAGGAGACGACCTTCGACGCCCTCCGCGACAAGATCATCTCGGGCGAGATGAGCGAGGCTGACTGGAACCTGAAGCGGGAGCGCTACTATGGCTTCATGGACCGCATGAGGACCATGTTCGAGTCCCTGCATGAATCGCGGTCGGTCCTCGAGGCGAGGCTCAAGGTCGTCAGGGAGGAAACGGTCTCCCCCCAGATCCGGTCGGAAATCGAGTCGATCAGGAAACGGTTCGGCGAGGGAAAGGTCGACCGCTACCTGGACGATGTCGAGGCCGACCTCCTTTCCCACCTCTACCTTTTCGGCCGAGATGCGAAGGAACACCGACGTGGACCGAACCCGCGCAGGCTTCCCCCCTTCATCCGCTACGGGGTCAACGTCGCCGTGGACAACACCGAGACCGAGCGGGTCCCGATCGTGGAGGAGAATCTTCCGAGCTACACGAATCTCTTCGGTTCCGTCGAGGCGCCCGACGGCGACGGCGAAACCAGGTCCGATTTCCTGAAAGTCAGGGCCGGTTCCCTCATCCAGGCGAACGGCGGCTTCCTGATCCTGCGCGCCGAGGACTTCGTCCAGGAGGAGGATTCCTGGACCTACCTGAAACGCGCGCTCCAGACGGGAAAGGTCGAGATCCAGACCCCGCCGGGCCAGCCCGCCCCGCCCGGGAGCCTCCTCAAGCCCGAGGCCGTCGACATCGACGTCAAGGTCGTCATGATCGGGAACGAGATGACCTACGACCTCCTCTACCAGACCGATCCCGACATCCAGAAGCTGTTCAAGGTTTCGGCCGAATTCGATTCCTCCATGCCCCTGGTCGACAACTCCCTGCGCGAGTACATGGCCTTCGCCCGGAAGGTCGTCGTCGAGGAGAAGCTCGAGCCCATCGGTTACGACGGTCTCGCCGCCGTCATCGAGCACGGCATCCGTATGTCCGAATACCGCAACCGCCTCGATACCAGGTTTTCCCTCGTCGCCGACATAGTGAGGGAGGCGAGCCATCTCGCCCGGAACGGGGGAGAGGTCATCATCACCCGGCCCCTCATCGAGCGGGCCGTCCTCGACCGCGCCTACCTGCACGACCTCCCCGAGGAAAAGCTCGACGACATGATAGCCTCGGGGGAGATCCTGATCTCGGTCCAGGGCAAGGACGTGGGGAAGGTGAACGGTCTCGCCGTCCACGATCGGGGCTACTACTCCTTCGGCCGGCCCACGGTCATTTCGGCCAGGACGGCCCCGGGAAAGCTCGGCGTGGTCAATATCGAGGGGATTTCCGGGCTTTCGGGCGAGATCTACGACAAGGGAGTCCTCATCGTCGAGGGCTTCCTCAGGAGCCGGTACGCCCACGACTTCCCGCTCTGCATCAGCGCGACCATCTGTTTCGAGCAGTCCTACACCGCGGTCGACGGGGACTCGGCGAGCTCCACCGAGATCTACGCCCTGCTCTCGGCCATTTCCGGGGTGCCCCTGAGGCAGGACCTGGCGGTGACCGGGTCGGTGAGCCAGACCGGCATGATCCAGCCGGTCGGCGGCGCGACGGAGAAGGTCGAAGGCTTCTTCAAGGTCTGCAAGCGGATCGGCCTCACCGGGTCCCAGGGCGTCATCATCCCCCGGCAGAACGTGATGAACCTGACCCTTTCGCGGGAAATCCAGGAGGCCGTCGCCTCGGGCTCCTTCCACCTGTACGCGATCTCGACCATCGACGACGGCATCGAACTCCTGACCGGAATGGGCCGCGACGACTTCAACGCGGCGGTGAAATGCGAACTTGAGAGGATGGCACGTCTTGTCAAAGAGTACACTTAGGCTATACTTGATGGTATAATGGGTTCGTGGCGTACGGACCCACGATTAAAAGTTGGCAGGGGAAACAAAAAGTGCCGAGCGAAATCCAGGTTGATGTTTCGAAGGTGAAGAAGGCGGCCCACAACGGCACCCCGCTCACCATTACCACCTATACCCTCCCCCATGATATCGAAGTGTACATGGAAGAGGTGCTCAAGGTTTTTCTGCACGAACTCGGACAGGATCGGCTCAAGGATTACTTGTCCTACTGCCTGCGCGAGCTCGCCGTGAACGCCAAGAAAGCGAATACCAAACGCGTCTACTTCGACGAGAAGGGGCTCAGCCTCGACAATCCGAACGATTACGTGGCCGGCATGACCGATTTCAAGAAGGACACGCTGGACAACCTGAACCACTACCTCCAGCTCCAAAAGGACAAGGGCTACTATATAAAGATCATGTACCAGGCGAAGGGCGGATCCATCATGCTCGAGGTGAGGAACAACGCCGAAATCACCAAGGAAGAGTACGTCCGGATCCACGACAAGCTCGCCCGATCCCGCGCCTACGCCTCGCTCGAGGACGCCCTCTCCCAGGTCCTGGACGATTCCGAAGGGGCCGGGCTCGGCCTCGTGATCCTGGTGATGATGCTCAAGAAGATCGGCATCACCGAGGATTGCTTCGACATCTACGGCGAATCGAGCGAGACGATAGCCCGCATCACGGTGCCCCTGGATACGACGAACATCGAGAACCTCGCCCTGCTTTCCGACGAACTGGTCCGGCACATCAACATTCTGCCCCAGTTTCCGGAGAACGTTTCCTATATCCAGAGCCTCATCGGCGATCCGGAAGCGAAGATGGTCGACATCGCCAGACAGATCAGTACCGACCCCTCGCTGACGGCAGATCTCCTGAAACTGGTCAATTCGGCCCAGTTCATGCTTTCCAAGCGGGTCGACAACATCACCGAGGCGGTGAAGATGGTCGGACTCCGGGGCATCAGGAACCTGCTCTACTCCTACGGGACCCAGAAGGTCCTGGGCAGCGAGGACGACGCCGACAAGAAGCACCTCTGGGACAAGTCCTACCGCGTCGCGTTCTACGCCTACAACCTGGCGAAGAACTTCAAGCCGAAGGCGAACATCCTTGACGACGCCTATGTCGGTGGCATCCTGCACGACATGGGCCAGATCGTCTTTTCCTCCGTCCATCCCGAGCTGCTCGACAATATCAACCACTTCTGCTCCGAGAAGGGCCTTCCCGCCCAGTCCCTCGAAAGCCTTTCGGCCGGCCTGAACCATGCCGAGATCGGCGCCCGGATCGCCGAGAAGTGGAACTTCCCGGAGGGCCTCGTGGCGGCGATCCGGTACCACCATGACGTGACCTTGGTTCCCGCCGAGCTCCGGGACGTGGCCTATACCGTGTACCTGGCGAACGCGATCTGCGATCTCCAGCTGAACGTCATCGCGTTCGAGGGGATCGACGAGGCGGTGCTGGCGAATTTCGGGATCGTGTCGAAGAATCAGGTCGAGAAGATCCTCGAGCAGTTTTCCGAGGCCTTCGACCGCGAACGTGCCCAGGCCTCCGATTCCCTCAAGAGGGCCCAGGCGAAGCGCTAGCGGGCTGTAGCAGGCGCGGCCTCAAGGCAGTGTTGAAAAGCCCCATTGGCTTTTTCAGCATCCTGCCGGGGCCTCACGGTCGGGCGAGCCGCCTGGCCCAGGCCTGCATCATGATGCCGAAGGCGACGCCGACGTTGATCGAGCCCTTGGCCCCGTACATCGGTATCGAAACGCGGCCGTAGCCTGCCGCCGCGATCGCCTCGGGGCTCGCCCCCAGTTCCTCCGATCCCAATACCGCAACCCCGCTCTCCGGAAAGGGAAAATCGTCGATAGGGACTCCGCCCAGCTCGAGCACGAACACGTTGGGGCGTTTCGCCAGCTCCGGGGTGGTTTCCCGCTTCCACGGCAGGATGCCGATGGCCCCCATGGCCGACCGTTCGGCCCTCGGGTGCTCGGGCGAGGCGGAAAAGGGCGAGATCAGCACCTCCTCGACCCCGAAGGACTCCGCGGTGCGGAAGATGGACCCGATGTTGAAGGGCGACCTGATGTCGTCGAGGTAGACGCGGACCCCCGGGAAGATCCGCCTCATCCTCGCGTCGAGCCCGCCGGATTCGGGCGCGATGAAATCCCAGTCGGCGGGGTCGCCGCCGAGAATCCTCATGAGGTTGCGCCGAACCGAATTGCAGGTGCGGATTCCCGTATCTTGATCGAGGGGAGGCCTGGCCAGGATGTCCTCGGCCACCTCGCCCGAGAGCAGGGGAAGGGTGGAGGCATAGCGGAGGATGGATTCGATGTAGGCGGTATCGACGCTCCTGCCGTCCCTGAAGGCGAGTTCGGCCTCCTGGAGCAGGGCCGCGGCCTTTCGTATCCGCTGCCGCTCGGGGAGTCTCATCAGTCTCGCGATCGGTATCATCGCTTTTCAGTAGGCCTGTTTGATGATGTCGTAGATGTCCTCGACCGAGACGGCCCTGGGCAGGTAGTTGATGAGGTCGAACTTTCTGACCGTTTCGGCGATTTCGACGAGCTCGTCGATGTTGAGTCCGAGGTCCTTCAGCCTCGCCGGCATCTTGAGCGCGCCGATCTTGACCCTCAGGTTTTCGGCGGCCTTGTTCGCCGCCTCGGAAACGGAGAGGTTTTCCACATCCTCGCCGAGGAGCCGGGCTATCGTCGCGGTCTTTTCCACCGAAGACTTGATCGCCCCCTCCAGGATATAGGGAAGGAAGATCGACGAGACCGAGGGTTTCAGGGTCCGGTAGCGCCCGTTGATGGCGAAGGACAGGGCCGATCCGAGGCCTGGCGACGAGGTCGCGAGCCCGAGCGCCGCGAGGAATCCCCCTTCCGCGGCGAGCTTTCGCGCCGGCACGTCCCCCGGGTTGGTCGTGAAGCTCGCGATGGCCGAGGACAGCGAGGCGATCGCCTTTTCCAGCAGGGTGTCCGAGAGGAAGTCCCCCTTGGTCGATATGTAGCCTTCGATGGCGGGGAGGAGGGCGTCGAGGGCCACGAGGGCAGGCATCTTTCCCTGGAGGCTCGCCGAGAGGTCCGGGTCTGAGATGACGGCCGTTGCGGCTCGCTTGCCGGTTTTTATGATCCTGGTGGTCCGGTCGCGGGAATCGACCATCAGCACCTCGTCCCTGAACATGAAGGGATCGCGGCAGGTGCTCAGTATCTCCATGAAGGGCAGGGGTTCGACCTCGGGGATGTTCCCGTCGAGAAAGTCGTAGGACTCTATGCCGGCGGGGGCGAGGACGGCGACGGCTCTCGCGACGGCCTGGACCCCGATGCCGCCCAGCCCGATGACGAGGTTGGCGCGGGCGCCCCTGGCGATCGCGAGCGCATCGTCGACCGTCGCCGAGGCGGCCACCGAGCGGATTTCGTCGAAAACGATCGGCTCGATCCCCTTCGATTTGAGCACGTCGACAACGCGGCCGGTCACCTTGGCGTCGTTCAGTATCGGCTCCGCGACGAGGAGAACGCGGTCTCCGAGAGCCGCCGCCATGGATCCTGCCCAGCTGACGGTGCCCGGCCCCATGATCGCCTGCGTCGGCAGCGTAAAATTGAAATCCGGCATGTCGTTTCTCCGTAAAAAAAAGCGGAGAATGGATCTCCGCTTTTCCTCGAATCGGCTCTTTAGTCTGGATTAAAGGCCGAAAGCATCCATGACCCGGTCGGCTACCGTTCCGACGATGGTGTCGTCGATATAGGACGGGTTCTCGAGTTTTTTCTTGATCTCGGCGATCTTGTCCGGCCTGACGTCGGGCGCGGTCCGGCTGATCTCGACGGCTCTGAAAATGTCGCCTTTCTCTTTGGCCTCGGCCGAAAGATTGATCGCGTCGGTTCGATCGGTTTTTCCGGTTCGGGCCGTTTTCCCGCTCGCGTTGGGCGGGGAGAGGGGATCGACGGGTCCCAAGCGTTCAATCATCATTTCAGAGCCATCCTTTCACTCAAGATTATCGTCACTTACAGTTTATAATTTAAACCTTTTTCTTTCCAGATACGACTACCGAAAATTCGCCCTTCAGCTCGGGGCGGGCCGAGAGGGTCGCGAGTATCTCGCCGGCCTTCCCGCGGAGGAATTCCTCGTGGAGCTTGGTCATTTCGCGGCCGACGCAGACGGTCCTGTCGGGATCGATGCCGGCGATGTCGCCCAGAAGCTTGACGACGCGATGGGGCGATTCGTAGAAAAGCGCCGCTTCCTCCCGTTCCATGAGCTCCGCGACCCGGGACCGTCGCCGTCCAGGCTTCGGGGAGAGGAAACCCTCGAAGGTGACCGCCTTATCGGTCAGCCCCGCCGCGGAAACGAGGGAGGCGAAGGCCGAGGGGCCGGGAATCGGCACGATGACGTGGCCCTTCGCGGCGGCCTGCCTGACCGCCATCGCTCCGGGGTCGCTCAGGCCGGGGGTTCCCGCGTCGCTCGCGTAGGCGACGGTCTTTCCCTCGTCGAGGAGGGAAACGATACGCGCCGATCCCCTTTCCTCGTCGTAGGCGTAACAGGATACGAGGGTTTTCCGTATCTCGAAATGGGTCAGGAGCTTGAGCGTGTGCCTGGTATCCTCGCACGCGATGACATCCACCGATTTAAGGGTCTCGAGGGCCCTGAGCGTGATGTCACCCAGGTTGCCGATGGGCGTCGCGATGATATACAGCGTCGACATGCTTTTCCTTCCATTTGACGGCGATGGGGACGGGTTTCGGTTCGATTTCGAAAAACCGGCAATGCCCCGACCCTTGTGCTATACTTGAACCGTAATGAACGTCGTCATACAGACGGTCGTCCTCGCGGCGATCGGGGTCGCTTTATTATCGGTATGGTTCGTGATTTTCTGGCATTATATGCCGAAAATTCGTGCGAATAAAAAAGGCGAGGCCCCCGCGAAGGCCAGGAACTGCCCCCTCTGCGGCTCCCTCCTCGCCCGGGGCGAGGTCGTCAAGTCGGTCGTCTTTCCCGGAAAGCCGGACCGGATCATGCATGTCTTCGGCTGTCCCCACTGCCTGCCCCCCGACGGGGAACTCGAGCGGATCTGCCCCGTCTGCAAGAAGACCGTCCAGGTGGGCGGCTACGTCATCGGCCGCTACTTCGAGGCTCCCGGCCGTCACCACCTCCATGTCCTGGGCTGCACCTCGTGCAGGGAGCGTAAGGGCCGCGAGCATACCGAAGCTTCATAACCCGACGGTAGGCCTACCAGCCGAGATGATCCAGGCGATGGGCCCTGCCGATGGCCTCGAGACCTGCCTTGACCCCCTCGTCCCCCTTGCCGTTGGCGGCGAGGTCTATCGAAAACTGGTTCATCGAGAAATGCCTGAATACGAACACCAGCTCGGCGAGCTTCCTTCCGTCCGGGGCGAGGTAGCGCTCCTTCAGCCGTTTGGTGAAGGGGGCGAAGAGCTTCCTCGGGCCAAGCTCCCCGTAGCCGACGATCCAGAGCTCGCACCCGAGGGCCCGGTGGAACTCGAAGCAGTAGTCCGCCATCGCCGTCTGCGTTTCCTCGAGGAGAGTGCCAAACCTCTCCTTGAGCAGGGCGAGCTCGGCCGTTCGCGGGGTGTGGATGGGGGTCTTGTTCAGGATGAGGGTCCCCGTATCGAAATCGGCGCCGAGCTCCTCCCGGTGGGAGGCGAAGAAGGATCGGGCGAGTTTTCCCGACTGGCCGACGAGGTAGCGCCGGTTTGCCGCCTCCTGCTCGCGGATTCCGGGGTTGTCGGCGACGATGAGATATCGGACATCGGAGGCGGGTCCGACTTCGTCCATGCGGGAGTTGTAGACGATCGGGGTTTCGATCGGGTAGGGCGTCCGTCCCGTCTTGGCCGAGATCGCCGCCTGGGCTTCGGCGAGGCCGCGGGAGGAAGCTGTCCATCGGGCTATGTCGGCACCGAGCCTCTCGCGAAGCCCGGAAAATTCCCTGAAGGTTTTTTTGTCCATTAGGTGCCAGTATAGCCGCCGGCCCCGTCCGGGGGCAAGCGAGGCGCCGCCGGTTCCTTCCGTCTCCATCCGGGGCGATCCTCCCGGGATCCGGCGCGGTGCCCCACAGCATCACGCCGCCTGCTTTTTCCCCCGTGTCGCCGCGTAGACGGCTATGGCAGCCCATATGAGGGTGAAGCTCGCGACGCTCGTCGGCGAAAAGCTTTCCCCATACATGAAGATGCCCAGGAGCAGGGCGATGCTCGGGTTGATGTACTGGATGAAGCCGATCCGCGAAAGCGGTATGCGCCTGGCTCCCTCGGCGAAAAAAACGAGGGGAACGGCGGTCACGATCCCCGAGAACACGAGAAGCCCCGTGACGACGGGACCCTGGACGCCGAAGGCGAGGCCGCCCGCGCTTCCCTTGACCGCGATGAAGGCCAAGGCGAAGGGGGTGAGGATGGCCGTTTCGATCCCGAGCGAGACCACGCCGGAAACCGGAAGCCTTTTTTTCACGTAGCCGTAGAAGCCGAAGCTGAAGGCGAGGGCCAATGCTATCCAGGGCACCCTGCCGAAGGAGATGGTCGAGACGGCGACCCCGGCCGCGGCCAGGCAGATCGAGACGACCATCCAGCGGTCCGCCTTCTCCCGAAGCAGGACGAACCCGATCACGATCGTCAGCAGGGGGTTGATGTAGTAGCCGAGGCTCGTCTCGACGATGTGGCCGGCGTTGACCGCGACGATGTAGACGAACCAGTTGACGGCGATCAGCCCCGCGCTCGCGACGAGGGTCAGGAGCTGCTTCGGCGTTTTAAGGATTCCGAGTGCCTCGGCCCGTTTCGCCGGATCGAGCGCGACGATGAGGTTGACGAAAAGGCAGGTCCAGAGGATGCGATTCACCAGGATCTCGTCCGAGTGCACCGACTTGAGGAGCTTCCAATAGATGGGGAGGACGCCCCAGAGGAGGTAGGATCCGACGACGAGCCAGGTTCCCGCGGCCATCGCCCCTTTTTCCTGGTCGGGCTCCGCGGCTCTCCCGATTCCTGGTGTTTTTTGTCTCATTAGTGGAATATACGGCCGGTATCGACCCGGGGCAACCGTTGCCGAAAAAAAACTCCTCGGGTAAACTGGCCCAAGGTTCGGCCGGATGGGCAGGACCGGGAACGGCGTTCCAAGGGGGATCGATGCGCTACATAAGCACCAACGGGGCTTCCCGCCCGGTCGGATTCGGCGAGGCGGTGATGAACGGCATGCCCGAGGACGGCGGCCTCTACGTTCCCGAAACGATGCCCGCGCTGGATCCCGGGACGCTTTCCTCCCTATCCTCCTACGACTTCCACCGGCTTTCGTTCGAGGTCATCGCTCCCTTCGTCGACGGGGAGATCCCGGAGGCCGAGCTTTCCCTCATGATAGCCGAGGCCTTCGATTTCGCCCTCCCTGTCGTGCCGGTCGGCTCCGGGATCCGGGGCCTCGAGCTCTTCCACGGCCCGACCTGCGCCTTCAAGGACTTCGGCGCCCGTTTCATGGCGAGGATACTCGCCCATTTCGCCCGGGTGAGCGGCCGCGAGGTCACCATCGTCACGGCGACCTCGGGGGACACCGGAAGCGCCGTCGCCCAGGCCTTCCACGGCGTGGCCGGGGTCAGGGTTTTCGTGCTCTACCCCGCCGGCAGGGTGAGCCCCGTCCAGGAGGCCCAGCTCGCGACCCTCGGCGGCAACATCTCCTCCTTCGAGGTCGACGGCTCCTTCGACGACTGCCAGCGCCTCGTGAAGGCCTCCTTCGCCGACGCCGATATCCAGAAGGCTCTGGCCCTGAGTTCGGCGAATTCCATCAACATCGCGAGGCTTGTTCCCCAGGCCGCCTATTTCGCCGATGCCGTCAGGCAGCTCGTCGTTTCGGGCCAGGTCTCCATAGCCCATGAACCGGCGGGCGGAAGGGGCTTCGCGGCAACCCCCGAAATCGTCGTCGCGGTTCCCTCGGGCAACTTCGGCGACCTCACGGCCGGGCTCTACGCCCGCGCCCTGGGCATTCCGATCTCGCGTTTCATCGCGGCGACGAACGTGAACGACACGGTGCCCCGCTACCTCGAGACCGGCACCTATTCCCCCAAGCCGTCGGTCCGGACGATAGCCAACGCCATGGACGTCGGCGCGCCGAGCAATTTCGCCCGCATCCTCCACCTGTTCGGCGGCGACGTCGGGGCGATCCGGTCCGTCGTTTCAGGGTTCGCCTTCACCGATGAGGAGCTTCGCGGGGCCATCGCCGAGGCCTTCCGGACCACCGGCTACGTCCTCGATCCCCACGGAGCCGCCGGCTACCTCGCGCTCAGGCGCCTCGGCGTCGGGGAGAAGGGCTCCCTCGGGCTT
The DNA here is from genome assembly GCA_002307015.1 of Spirochaetaceae bacterium UBA1318. GTDB lineage: Bacteria > Spirochaetota > Spirochaetia > Treponematales > UBA1318 > UBA1318. The sequence goes on along the minus strand of DBTK01000142.1, from coordinate 5,889 downwards.
TTCGTCGAGACCGCCCACCCCGCCAAGTTCAGGGAAACGGTCGAGCCCATCATCGGAAGAGCGGTCGACCTCCCCGAGGTTCTCAAGGCTTCCCTCGGGCTTCCCAAGCTCTCCCGTCCCCTGGCCAACGACATAGGCGCGTTCAAGCGGGTCCTTCTCGTAAAATAGAGGCCTGCTCACGAAGTAGCGGCCGCCCCTATTCTCACGGAATGCAGAAAAAACCTCATTATCGATAAAAATAGCATTATATATATTGACATTGTTTAACGTTCTCGGTATTTTCATCTTGGATACGATAATTAGATATAGATACTATCGTATCGAATAGATGATCGGCGCTGTCGCACCGACGAGGAGAACACAATGGGAAGGAACCTGACTGCAGAAAACAAATCGGTGGAGAAGATCGCGAAGATCCTGACTATCCCCGAGCCGGTAACGGGCGCCGACGCCCTGGATGCCGTCGTCGAGCGGGCGAAGGCCGCCCAGCGGCTTTTCGCCGAGTATCCCCAGGAGAAGGTCGACGCGATATTCCGCGCCGCGGCGATCGCCGCGAACAAGGCGCGAATAGAGCTCGCGATGGACGCCGTCGCCGAGACCGGCATGGGCGTCGTCGAGGACAAGGTGATCAAGAATCACTTCGCCTCGGAATATATCTACAACAAGTACCGGAACGAGAAGACCTGCGGCATCATCGAGCGGGACGAGACGAACGGGATCACGAGGATAGCCGAGCCGATCGGCGTCATCGCCGGCATCGTGCCGACGACGAACCCGACCTCGACCGCCATTTTCAAGGCCCTGATCGCGCTGAAGACCCGAAACGCCATCGTCTTTTCACCCCATCCCCGGGCGAAGCTCTGCACGATCAAGGCGGCGAGGATAGTCCTCGAGGCCGCGGTGAAGGCCGGGGCTCCCGACGGCATTATCGGCTGGCTCGCCGATCCCACCGTCGAGCTCTCCGGGCTGCTGATGAAGCACCCGAGCGTGAACCTGATCCTCGCCACCGGCGGTCCCGGCATGGTCAAGGCCGCCTACGCATCTGGCCACCCGGCTCTCGGCGTCGGTCCGGGCAACACCCCCGCCGTCATCGACGAGACCGCCGACGTCGAGACGGCCGTATCCTCCATCATCCTCTCGAAGGTGTTCGACAACGGGGTGATCTGCGCCTCGGAGCAGAGCGCGATCGCGGTGGCCTCGGTCTACGACGCGGTGAAGGAGCGCTTCGCCGCGCGGGGCGCCCTCATCCTTACCGAAGAGCAGAAGAAAAAGCTCGCCAGGATCCTCGTCAAGGACGGCAGGATCAGCGCCGACATCGTCGGGCAGAGCGCCGCGAAGATCGCGGAGATGGCCGGGATCGAGGCCCCCTCGGGGACCAAGCTCCTCGTCGCCGAGATCGAGAAGATCGGGGCCGACGAACCCTACTCCTGGGAGAAGCTCTCCCCCGTTCTCGCCCTCTACAAGGCCGGGGACTTCGACGACGCCGTGGAGAAGGCCAGGGCCCTCGTCGAGTTCGCCGGCATGGGCCACACCTCGGTGCTCTACACCGCGCCGGGCAACCGCGACCGGATCGAGCGCTACGGAAACGTCATGAAGACGAGCCGCGTCCTCATCGGCATCCCGAGCTCCCAGGGGGCGATCGGCGATCTCTACAATTTCAGGCTGGAGCCGTCGCTGACCCTCGGCTGCGGCAGCTGGGGAGGAAACAGCGTGAGCGAAAACATACAGCCGAAGCACCTGCTGAACGTGAAGACCGTCGCCGAGAGGAGGGAGAACATGCTCTGGTTCCGCCTGCCGACCAAGGTCTACCACAAGTACGGCTGCCTTCCCCTCGCCCTGCGCGAGCTCGCCGGGAAGAAGCGGGCCTTCATCGTCACGGACAAGGCCCTGTTCGAGCTCGGCCTGACGAAGAAGGTGACCGAGACCCTGGACGAGATCGGGGTCGCCAACACGATCTTCCACGAGGTCGAGCCCGATCCGACGATCTCGATGATCGACAAGGGCCTTGAGCGCCTCGTCGCCTACCAGCCCGACGTCATCATCGCCCTGGGCGGCGGCAGCCCCATCGACGCGGCCAAGATCATGTGGCTCCGCTACGAGCATCCCGAGGTGGTGTTCGAGGACCTCGCCATGCGCTTC
>DBTK01000142.1:904-3488 GCA_002307015.1 Spirochaetaceae bacterium UBA1318 | reverse complement strand
CATGGACATCCGCAAGCGCATCGTCGATTTTCCCGACCTGGGAAGCAAGGCGAGCCTCATGGCGATACCGACGACGAGCGGCACCGGAAGCGAGGTGACCCCCTTCGCGGTCGTCACCGACGACGCGACCGGCCAGAAGTACCCGATCGCCGACTACGCCCTCACCCCGACCGTGGCCGTCGTCGACGCCGAGCTCGTGATGACCATGCCCCGGGGCCTGACCGCGGCGAGCGGGGTCGACGCCCTGACCCACGCCCTCGAGGCCATCGTCTCCTGCATGGCCTCCGACTATGCGACCGCCGAGGCCTACGAGGCGGCCCGGCTCATCTTCGCCTACCTTCCCCGGGCCTATTCGAAGGGAACGTCCGACATCGAGGCCAGGCAGGCGGTGCACAACGCCTCGACGATGGCCGGCATGGCCTTCGCCAACGCCTTCCTGGGGGTGTGCCACTCGATGGCCCACAAGCTCGGCGCCCGCTACCACATCCCGCACGGCGTCGCGAACGCCCTTCTGATCCGCCAGGTGATCGCCTACAATTCCGAGGAGGCGCCGACGCGGCAGGCTGCCTTCCCCCAGTACACCCATCCGATGGCGAGGGAGCGGTACGCCAGGCTCGCCCGGTACCTGGGCCTCAAGGGAAAGACGGAGGACGAGCAGGTCGCCTCCCTGATCGCGGCCGTCGGAGAGCTCGAAAAGACCGTCAACATCCCCTCCTCCATCAAGGACGCCGGGGTGGACGAAAAAACCTTCCTCGCGGGCCTCGACGAGCTTTCGGTGATGGCCTTCGACGACCAGTGCACGGGCGCGAACCCCCGCTACCCCATGATCGCCGAAATCAGGGAGCTCTATCGGAAGGCTTACTACGGAGAAATCTAGACCGTTGGTGAAAAGACCGTAAAGGATGGTTTCGGAACCGGCCCCGGTCGTTGCAAGTAGGCTTTTTCAAAAGTCGGCAACTTTTGAAAAAGCCACCGTATCATTGGGCAGATTTCGTAGCTTTTTTCGCAGAATGCAAGAAAAGCGAGAAACTGCAGAGCTCCGTTCAAAACTGGCCGAGTTTTGAACGGAGCTCAAGGAAGAGTTTTTAGATCTATCACCTAAAACTGTACTGTATCGTGAAGGAGCGTCAAATTAGCATCCATATATACGCCATTTCGATAAAACTTGATTGACACGCATTACGTTCTTGTGTAGAACAAAGACTGCATAATTGTTCATAGCGCATCATCGGTGCGCGAACAGGAAATACTCTGAAGGAGAATTTTTTATGAAGGTTACTGTTGTTGGAGCCGGTAATGTTGGAGCTACGACCGTCAAGGTCCTTGCGGATAGCGATCTGGTCCGCGAGATCGTTCTGACCGACATCGTCGAGGGAATCCCGCAGGGAAAAGCCCTGGACATCGCCCAGAGCATTTCCGCCTACGGGAAGGACACCCGGATCATCGGCACGAACGGCTATGAAGAAACCGCCGGCTCCGATATCGTCGTCATCACCGCAGGTTTCCCCCGGAAGCCGGGCATGACCCGCGATGACCTGCTGAACAAAAACGCCGAGGTCGTCGGCGGCGTCGTGAAGCAGATCGCCCACTTTTCCCCGAAATGCATCATCATTTGCGTGACGAACCCCCTGGACGTCATGGCCTACCTCGCGTTCAAGGTCAGCGGTTTTCCCCGCGAACGGGTCATCGGCATGGCCGGCGTCCTCGATACCTCCCGCTTCAAACTTTTCCTCGCCGAGGAACTCGGCGTTTCGGCGAGCGACATCCAGGCGATGGTCCTCGGCGGTCACGGCGACACGATGGTTCCCCTCATCGACCACACGACGGTCGACGGCGTTTCCGTCCGCAAGCTGATCGACAAGGAAAGGCTCGAGAAGATCGTCCAGCGCGCCCGCGACGGCGGCGGCGAGATCGTCAACTACCTCAAGACCGGCAGCGCCTTTTACGCCCCGGCGACCTCCGTCCTCCTCATGATCGAAGCGATCGTGAAGGACAAGCACATGGTTCTCCCCGTCGCCGCCCTCTGCCAGGGCGAGTACGGGATCAAGGACACCTACGTCGGCGTTCCCGCCCATCTCGGAAGGGGCGGCCTCGAGAAGATCGTCGAAACCGAACTCTCGGCCGAGGAACTCGCCGCACTCAAGAAGTCGGCAGCCGCCGTCCGCGAGCAGATCGACGTCCTGAAGCTCTAGTTCGAAGGAAGCAAGGAGTACGCTCATGAAGAAACTTAATCTCAGCCTCGATAATCTCGCCCAGGCCTTCCCCCCGGATTTCACCGAGGGCCAGAAAGCCAAGGCCCAGACCCTGTTCCTGAAACGCCTTTCCTACGACGCCCACCAGTTCTACGGCGGCAAGATCCAGGTTGTCCCGAAGTGCGGCGTTTTCGGCCCGCAGTGGTTCGGCGCCTGGTACACCCCGGGCGTTTCCAACATCTCCACCTCGATCCGCGACAACAACGACCTGTCCTTCGAGCTCACGAGCCGCGGCAACATGGTCGCCGTCGTGTCCGACTCGACCCGCGTTCTCGGTGACGGCGACTGCACGCCCCCGGGCGGACTCGGCGTCATGGAGGGCAAGGCCTTCC
>DBTK01000142.1:0-566 GCA_002307015.1 Spirochaetaceae bacterium UBA1318 | reverse complement strand
AAGAACGATCCCGAGAAGATCATCGACTTCGTGAAGATGGTCCAGCACTCCTTCGGAGCCATCAACCTCGAGGACATCTCCCAGCCGAACTGCTTCAAGGTCCTCGACGACCTTCGCGAGGCCTGCGACATCCCCGTGTGGCATGACGATGCCCAGGGAACGGCCTGCGTGACCCTCGCCGGCGTCCTCAACGCCCTCAAGCTCACCGGCAAGAAGCTCGGCGATGTCCGCATCGTCATGCTCGGCGCCGGCGCCTCCATGACCACGATCGCCCGCCTCCTCATCACCGACGGCGCCGATCCCAAGAAGCTCGTGCTGTTCGATTCCAAGGGATCCCTCCATGCGGGACGCGAGGACATCAAGAAGGACGCCCGTTTCTACCGGAAGTGGGAGCTCTGCGAGACCACCAACCCCGAGCGCTTCGCCGACGAAGCGGCCGCCCTCAAGGGTGCCGACGTTCTCCTTGCCGCCTCGACCCCCGGTCCCGACACAGTCAAGCAGGACTGGATCCGCACGATGGCCAAGAAGTCGATCGTGTTCGCCTGCGCGAACCCCGTTCCCGAGAT
>DBTK01000128.1:31308-39444 GCA_002307015.1 Spirochaetaceae bacterium UBA1318 | reverse complement strand
AGGGCAAAGAGCAAAAGACGGCCGCAGATTTTTGCATCAAGCTCGGCAAACCCCTCAACATCGCCGAGCTCGCCATGGAACGTCTCCGCCGTGCCGGGAATAAGATTCGGGAAGAGGCAACAGCACACGATGGGAATTCTCTCGTGGCGTCCTCGCCTGCGGGCTCCGCGTCTTCGCGTGATCAATTCTCCCTCGATCTCGGCTTCCGTGTCTTCAAGCTCGACTCCTCCAACATCCGCGCCTGGGACCCCGAACCAGCGAACCTCGAGACCGCCCTCCTCGATTCGGTGGACCATGTCAAGCAGGGAAGGAGCGAGGGGGACATCCTCTACGAGCTTCTCTTGAAACTCGGGCTCGACCTCGTGGTGCCCATCGAGACGAGGAAGATCGGCGAGAAAGATATTTACGCGATCGGGGCGGGCAGTCTCTTTGTCTGCCTCACGGAGAAGGTAACGCGTGATGAGGTGAAAACCATCGCCCTTGGAATCGTTGCGTGGCGGAAGGAACTCAACCCGGCTGGCGAGGTGTCCTGCGTTTTCCGCGATTCCAGTTTCGAGGACAACGTCGCCAAGACGAACCTCACGGCCATACTCCTCCAGAGCGGGATCGGGAAGGTGAGAAGCATCTAATGTTCCGGCAAGGATGAGGAAAAATGAAGCTGCACTTCGACGACTGCTACACCGATGGACGCATCGCCTACCAGAAGGACGCGATTGAATCCGTCTGCGACCTTTTCAGGGGGCAGGAGACAGGCCGGAGCGAGTTCACGGTTACCCTCGGCCGGATCGATCGGCTCCATGGCCTCGAGCGGCATCAGCTCGGCATCGGCAATCGCCTCGCTCTCCTCGATGACGAGATTCTCCGGAACCTCCGTGAGATACAGCTCCGCAACGGGCTCGAACTTTCGGAGAGCCTCAACTCCGGCGATTTCACGGTGGAGATGGAAACGGGTACCGGCAAGACCTACGTCTACCTCCGCTCCATCTTCGAGCTTCACAAGCGTTACCGGTTCACGAAGTTCGTGATCGTCGTCCCTTCGGTCGCCATCAAGGAAGGTGTCCACAAGTCCATTGAAACCATGGCGGAGCATTTCCGCTCCCTCTACGCGAACGAGCCCTTCGAGCACTTCATCTACGACTCTTCCAAGCTCGGCCAGGTCCGCAATTTCGCCACGAGCCCGACCATCCAGATCATGGTAGTCACGGTCGGCGCCATCAACAAGAAAGAGGTGAACAACCTCTACAAGGATTCAGAGAAGACCGGCGGCGAGAAACCCATCGACCTTATTCAGGCTACGCGGCCGATCATCATCGTCGATGAGCCGCAGAGCGTCGATGGCGGGCTTTCGGGCGCCGGCAAGACGGCCCTCGAGGCGATGAAACCGTTGTGCACACTTCGCTACTCGGCTACCCATGCAAATAAGCACCACATGATCTACCGCCTCGACGCGGCGGATGCGTATGAAAAGAGACTCGTCAAGCAGATCGAAGTGGCCGCCGCAACCGTGGAAGGCGGCCACAACAGTCCCTACGTCAAGCTCGTGTCGGTTTCCAGCAAGGGCAACAAGATAAGCGCCAAGGTCGAACTCGACGTCGAAGAAGGGAAGGCTGTTGCCCGGAAAATCATCACGGTCGAAGCGGGGGACGACCTGGCCGAACTCGCCGATCGCGAGGTCTACCGGGGTTTTCTCGTGGAGAATATCGGCTGTCGGGAAGGTGCGGAGTTCATCCAATTCACGAACCAAGCCTCTCCTCTCGCGAAAGGCGTTTCCGTCGGCGGTGTCGACGAGGATGCCGTCAAGCGCCGAATGATCCGAAGGACGATAGAAGAGCACCTCGAGAAGGAGTTAAGGCTCGCTCCCCTCGGCGTCAAAGTCCTCTCCCTCTTTTTCATCGATCGTGTCGAGCACTATCGTAGCTACGGCCCGGATGGAGTCGCCGTCAAAGGGAAGTACGCCGTCATGTTCGAGGAGGAGTACCGGAACGCCATCAGGAAGCCCCGCTATGCGAGCCTTTGCAAGGGTGTGGCATCCTCCGTCGAGGCCGTGCACAGCGGCTATTTCTCGATCGACAGGAATGGAGGATGGGCGGAGATTGAACTCGATGCGGAAGGGAACCCCAGAAATCAGGCGAGCCGTGACAATGCCGAGAGAGCCTACCATCTCATCATGACGGAGAAGGAAAAGCTCCTATCCTTCGAAACCCCGCTCAAGTTCATCTTCTCCCACTCCGCCCTCCGCGAAGGCTGGGATAACCCGAACGTTTTCCAGATCTGCGCCCTCCGCGACATGGGTTCCGAGCGGGAGCGACGCCAGACGATCGGCCGGGGTTTGCGGCTCTGCGTCGACCAGTCAGGCATGCGCCTGCGCGAACGCGATGTGAACACTCTCACCGTCGTCGCCACGGAGAGCTACGAGGCCTTTGCGGAAAACCTCCAGAAAGAGATCGAGAAGGATACGGGCATCCGTTTTGGCATCGTCGAACCCCATCGGTTTGCCGCAATCGGCAGACTCGGAGCGGACGGCCGAATCGAACACTTAGGTGTGGAACGTTCACAGGCGGTCTGGGACTATCTTCGCATAAACGATCTCATCGATATCCAGGGGAAAGTGCGGGATAGTCTTCGCAAAGCCCTGAAAGAAGGGACCTTCGAGCTTCCCGTCGAATACTTTTCAGTCAAACCTCAAATAGCTGAGACGCTCAAGCGTATCGCGGGCAAGCTCGAGATCAAGAACGCCGACGAACGCCGCCCGGTAGCCTGTCGAAGGACGGCGCTTGAAAGCGAAGAGTTTCGCGCCCTGTGGGAACGGATCAAGGACAAGACAACGTATCGTGTGTTTTTCGACAACGCAACGCTGGAAACCGCCTGCATCGATGCAATAAAGGCGGCACCGCCGGTCCCTCATACCACGCTGACCTGGAGAAAAGCCGATATCGCGATAGGGAAGGGAGGTGTCGGCGCAACCGGTGTGGCGGGATTGGCCCCCGAGAACCTCGAGGAGAAGGATATCCACCTCCCCGATATCCTCACCGAACTTCAGGATAAAACTCAACTGACGCGGAAGAGTCTCTCTCGCGTCATTATCGACTCAGGTCGCCTCGACGATTTCAAGTCGAACCCACAGGCCTTTATCGACCTCACCGCGGAGGCGATCAATCGCTCCAAGCGTCTCGCCCTCGTGGACGGCATCAAGTACCAGCGGATAGGGGACGAGTACCACTACGCCCAGGAGCTTTTCCTGAACGAAGAACTCACGGGCTATATCAGGAACACCGTGGACGTCAGCGGGACGGACACGTCGGTCAAAGTCTATGCCAAGCTGCCCGGCTGGTTCCAGGTACCGACGCCGCTTGGGCCCTATAATCCCGACTGGGCAGTTCTCGTCGAGATCGACGGTATAGAGCGCCTCTACTTCGTTGTCGAGACCAAGGGGAGCCTGTTCATCGACGACCTCCGTGACAGGGAGCGCGGGAAGAACCTCAAGAGGTGAGCGGTGAGGGGTGAGCGGGAAGAACATGAAGAAGTGAGGAGTGAGCGGTGAGCGGTGAGCGGACTTTAGGCAATATCCAGGGAGCTTTTTGCGTAATTACCGCGACTCTCGAAAGCGGATTTTAGGTGATTTCTCGGAAAATCCCTTGACATCGAAATTCGAAATGCTATCTTTTCCCCTCACCCCTCACCCCTCACCCCTCACCCCTCACCCTTCACCGTTCACCCTTTCTGCTGTACACTGACCGTATGGCATACAGGGACTTGCAGGAATTCATGCGGGCTCTCGAGAAGCGGGGACTTCTCAGGCGGATCTCGGTTCCGGTGAACCGGGACCTGGAGATCGCCGAGATCTACGATCGGGTCGTCAAGAAGGGCGGCCCGGCCCTGCTGTTCGAGAGGGTGGAGGGCTCGGCCTTCCCCGTGCTGATCAACGCCTTCGGCTCGATGGAGAGGATGGCCCTCGCCCTCGGGACCGAAAGCCTGGACGACATCGCCGCCCGCATCGCGGGCCTCCTCGACCTTTCCAACTACTCGAGCCTTGGCGACAAGATCAGGGCCGTTCCGACCCTCGCCAAGACCGCGTTGAGCCTGTTCCCCATCCGCTCGCCCCTTCCCGCGCCATGCAAGGAGGTGATCGAATCCGTCGTCGACCTCGACGCGATCCCGGTCCTGAAATGCTGGCCGGGAGACGGGGGACGGTTCTTCACCCTTCCCATCGTGATCACGAAGGACCCGGAAACCGGCCGGCAAAACATGGGTATGTACCGGCTCCAGGTCTTCGATTCGAAGACGACAGGCATGCACTGGCACCTCCACAAGGACGGTCGGGCGATCTACGACAAGTACCGGGCTCTGCGCGGCCGGGGGGAAGGGACGGACGGGAAATCGGGCGATGAGGCGGATGGCGGCACCCGGATGCCGGTCGCCGTCGCCCTGGGCTGCGATCCGGCCATCATCTACGCGGCGACGGCCCCGCTTCCCGACTTCGTCGACGAGGCGATGTTCGCCGGCTTCCTCCGCGGCTCCCCGATCGAGACGGTCAGGTGCGAGACCGTCGACATCGACGTTCCCGCCCGGGCCGAGTTCATCCTCGAGGGCTACGTCGACCTGGACGAGCCCCTCCGGACCGAGGGACCCTTCGGGGACCACACCGGCTACTACTCCCTGGCCGCGCCCTACCCTGCCTTCCACGTCACCTGCGTCACGAGGAGGCGGAACCCGGTCTACAACGCGACCGTCGTCGGAAGGCCGCCGATGGAGGACTGTTTCCTGGGCAAGGCGACCGAGAGGATCTTCCTCCCCCTGCTGAAAATCCAGCTTCCCGAGATCGTCGATATCGATTTCCCCCTCGAGGGGGTGTTCCACGACTGCCTCATCGTGGCGATCCGGAAGCGTTACCCGATGCAGGCGAAGAAGGTGATGCACGGGCTCTGGGGAACGGGCCAGGCGATGTACACGAAGCTCATCATCGTCGTCGACGAGGACGTCAGTCCCCACGACTACTCCCGGGTCGCCTGGAAACTCTTCAACAACATCGACGCCGGCAGGGATGTCGTGATCGTCGAGGGGCCGCTGGACGCTCTGGACCACGCCTCGCCCAACGCCCATTTCGGCCGCAAGATGGGGATCGACGCGACGAAAAAATGGAAAGAGGAAGGCTACCCCCGTGAGTGGCCGGACGACATCGCGATGAGCCCCTCCATCAAGGGGCTCGTGGACCGAAGACTCAAGGAATACGGATTGGAGGACCTTGCATGAGCGTAGACATCGATATCGACGGACCGACCCTGCCCGACGGGCACGATCCCGAAAAAGCCGCCGCGGCACGGGCCCAGCTGAGCCTCACGGCGGCCCTGTTCGAGGGCTTTCCCGCGGCGATCACGGTGACCGACCGGATCGGGATCATCGTGGCCATGAACGCGAACGCCCGCGTGAATTACGCGAAAAGCGGCGGCGGAAACCTGATCGGCCGGAACGTGCTCGACTGCCACCCCGGCGAATCTCGGAACAAGATGGCCACGCTCCTGAAGAACGCGGGGACGAACAGCTACATCATCGAGAAGGGCGGCGAACGCAAGATGGTCCACCAGTGCCCCTGGTTCCGCGGCGGGGAGTACGCCGGGATCGTCGAGGTTTCATTCGCGATCCCCTCCGAGCTGCCCGTCCACCAGAGGGGCTGATTCCCGTGAGGATTCGCCTTCCGATATCGACCTACGGCGAACTCGTGATGTTCAGCCATTCCATCTTTTCCTTCTCCTTCACGATCGTGGCCGCCTGCCTCGCCGCGAGGGGTTTTCCCGGCATCGCACGCACCGCCTGGATCGTCCTCGCCTTCCTCGGCGGGAGAACCTGCGCGAATGCCCTGAACCGGATCGTCGACCGGAACTACGATGCCGCCAATCCCCGCACGGCCGGGAGGCACCTTCCCCGCGGTACGGTGAGCGTCGGCGAGGCGGCCGGAATCGCCCTCGTGTCCTTCGTCGCCCTCGCCCTCGCGGCCTTCATGCTGAACCCCCTCTGCGTCATCCTCCTTCCCGTCGCGGGGATTCTCTTCATCGTCTACTCCTACACGAAGCGCTTCACCTGGCTCTGCCACGGTTTCCTCGGCGTGACCTGCGCGGGGGCTTCCATGGGGGGATGGATCGCGGTGACCGGACGGCTGGACTTTCCCCCTTTCGTCCTCGCCGCGGCGAACGCCCTCTGGGTCGCCGGTTTCGACATCATCTACGGAATCCAGGATATCGACTTCGACCGGGGCCACGGCCTCCACTCGATCCCTGAGCGCTTCGGGCCGAAGATCGCCCTGCTGTTTTCCAGCCTCTGTCACGCGGGGGCCGTCGGAATCCTCGCCGCCTTCGGGCTGTTCATGGGACTGGGCTGGCTCTACTATTCGGGAATCGTGGTCTCCGCCGTTCTCCTCGGAATCGAGCAGCGGGTCGCGAGGAAGGGAAATCCGGATGGCTTCAGAATAGCCTCCTACTCGATCAACCAGGTGGTGTCCATCGTGTTCATGGTTTTCACCCTCGCCGACATCGCCCTTTTCGGAGTGCCCTCGTGGCCCGTTTTGTTCTAGGCATCACCGGCGCCTCCGGGGCTCCCTACGCGCTGAGGGTCCTCTCCTTCCTCGTGGGGGCGGGCCACGAGGTCCACCTCGTCGTGACGGCGAACGGGCGAAAAGTGATGGCGCTCGAAACCGGCGCGACGCCCGAAAGCCTCGCCGGCATCCACGGGGCGGGAATCGTCCTCCACGACGACGGCGACCTTTTCGCCCCTATCGCCTCGGGTTCCTTCCGGGTCGCCGGCACGGCCATCGTTCCCTGCAGCATGAGCGCGGCGGGGCGCATCGCCTCGGGATCCGGAACCGACCTTCTCTGCCGGGTCGCCGACGTCGCCCTCAAGGAAGGGAGGCCCCTCGTCATCGTCCCGCGCGAGACTCCCTTCTCGAGCATCCACCTGAGAAACCTCCTCTCCCTGAGCGAGGCGGGGGCGACGATCCTCCCCGCGATGCCGGCCTTCTATGCCAGGCCCTCCGGAATCGACGACCTGGTGGATTTCATCGCCGGCCGCGTTCTCGAGAAGCTCGGGGTGACGAACGATCTCGCCTCGGAGTGGGGCGGCTCCTCGGGGTTCTAGCAGGGCGTCCGGCTTTTCCCGCCCGGCACGAAAGTCGGGTAGCGTGAAAAGCGCTTGCGCATTCCGCAATTGTGGTTTACGATACTATCGGCCATGTTCCGCGTAAGGCAGCGCACGGTAGTTAATAAAGAAGCTCCTATCCCGATACCGTTCGACGCTTTTACGATGTCTCAATATCATCGTTGTGAAAGGGGTGTACCAAGATGCAACAAAAACGTATCTCGAGATCCAGGGGGCCCGTCAGCGGAAAACTTCTTTTTTCACTGATCCTCCTGGCCTTCCTTGCGATTTTCGTCGGGGTTGTCAGCGCCCAGAGCGCCGCACCGGCGACGGGGGAAGGTGCGGTCTTCCAGCCATTCGCCTTCCTTTCGACGGCTTCTAATTTTACCACGGTGGAAAGGGTCGCGCTGTTCGTGGTCCTCGCCATCGCCGTCTGCGGACTTCTCTACGCCCTCCTCCTGGTGAAGCAGGTACGGTCGGCCGATCAGGGAACTCCGAAGATGCAGGAGATCGCGAAAGCGGTCCGCGAAGGGGCGAACGCCTACCTCCGCGAGCAGTTCAAGAAGATCGGGCCCTTCATCGTGGTCATCACGATAGCCCTGTATTTCACCGCGTCGAGCCCGAACCAGTGGTTCCATTTCGGTCGGGCGATCGCCTTTCTCTTCGGCGCCCTGTTCAGCTGGACGGTCGGTTTCGTCGGCATGCGCCTCGCCACCCAGGGTAACCTCCGCGTCGCCGCCGCCGCCCGCACGAGCTACGGCTCGGCCCTCCAGCTCGGCTACCGCACCGGAACGATCACCGGCATGCTCACCGACGGACTCGGCCTACTCGGCGGCACCGTCATCTTCATGATCTTCGGCGAACAGGCCTACGAAGCCCTGCTCGGCTTCGGCTTCGGCGGCACCCTCCTCGCCCTCTTCATGAGGGTCGGCGGCGGCATCTACACCAAGGCTGCCGACGTCGGCGCGGACCTCGTCGGCAAGGTGGAGAAGGACATCCCCGAGGACGATC
>DBTK01000128.1:29611-30981 GCA_002307015.1 Spirochaetaceae bacterium UBA1318 | reverse complement strand
GGCGACTGCGCCGGTATGGCCGCGGATATCTTCGAATCCTACGAGGTCACGATCGTCGCGGCCATGATCCTGGGACTCGCGACCTTCGGCCACATCGGCGTCATGTTCCCGCTCCTCGTGCGCGGCATCGGCGTCTTCTCGTCGATCATTTCGACCTACACCGTTCGCGCCAAGGCCGACGACACCTCCGACGTCGCCCTCAAGAACGTGCACCGCGGCTTCTGGATCGGCGCCCTGATCTCGATCGTGGGCTTCGTGATCCTGGGCTTCTTCTACCTTCGCCACCCCTCGGTCTCCGGGCAGAGCCTGCCGTGGTGGGCCAACTTCGGCATCAGCCCCGAGCTTGACATGAGGCCGGCTATCACCTGCTTCATCGGCGTCGTTCTCGCCGTCTGCCTCAACAAGGCGACGAGCTACTACACCCATACGGCCCATCCCCCGGTCAAGAGCCTCACGAAGGCCTGCCAGACCGGCGGAGCGACGAACATCATCCAGGGCCTCGCGGTCGGCTACGAATCGACGGTCGTCAACGTCATCATCATCGCGGTCGCCATCGCCCTGTCAGTCCTCGTCTACTCGGGCTCGAACCCGCTCTTTATCGCCTACGGCGTCGCCATGACCGGCATCGGCATGCTGACCCTCACGGGCAACACGATTTCCATGGATGTCTTCGGGCCGGTCGCCGACAACGCGAACGGAATCGGGGAAATGGGCTACGACAAGGACGAGATGGAGAAGGAGAAGAAGGGCAGCTACAAGAGGGCCCGGCAGATCCTGGCCGATCTCGACGCCGTCGGAAACACCACCAAGGCCGAGACGAAGGGCATCGCCATCGGATCGGCCGTCATCGCGGCCGTATCCCTGTTCTCGAGCTTCATCGCCGTCATCGCGATGGGAAGCGAGGACAAGATCGGACAGATGGACCTGGGCCAGTACGCGAACATCTCGGCCCAGCTCTCCGTCGCGAGCCCGATTGTCATCATCGGCTTCCTGATCGGCGGGGCGGTGCCCTTCCTGTTCAGCTCGATGCTGCTCCGCGCCGTCGGACGCGCCGCCTACCTCATCGTCAAGGAATGCCGCGTGCAGTTCCATGACAAGGAAATCTGGGAGGGCAAGAAGAAACCCGATTACGGCCGGGTCGTGGATATCTGCACCAAGACCGCCCAGGGCGAGCTGATCGGTCCCGGTTCCCTCGCCATCCTCGCGCCTCTTCTGGTCGGTTTCCTCCTCGGGCCCTACGCCCTGGGCGGATTCCTCGCCGGATCGATCCTCGTCGGCCAGCTCCTCGCCGTCTTCATGGCGACCTCGGGCGGCGCCTGGGATAACGCGAAAAAGTCCATCGAGGACGGACTCTACGGCGGCAAGGGCTC
>DBTK01000128.1:17224-29314 GCA_002307015.1 Spirochaetaceae bacterium UBA1318 | reverse complement strand
AGGCCGCGGTCACCGGCGACACGGTCGGCGATCCCCTGAAGGACACCGCGGGTCCCGCCATCAACCCCCTCATCAAGGTCATGAACATGGTGAGCCTCCTCACCCTCGTGCTCGTGATGAAATTCGGGATCACCCCGACGAACCAGAGCGTGGAGTACGGCTGGATAGGCGGCATCGTCGTGGTGCTGGTCTGCATCGTCGTGCTCGGCTGGGCCGTCTGGAACTCCAAGCGTGAAACCCCCGAGATGAAGGCCGTCGAGGAGCAGCTCGCGAAGGCGTCCGCCGGCATTTCCGAATAGGCTTTCCTTCCGATTCCTTTACCGCCCCGGTGCGAAAGCCGGGGCGGTTTTTTTTACGGACGACCAGCACCGCCGGAAAAGCTTGATAGCCGGAGTGTTTGGCGGTATAGTGGCAAGGTATCCCCCGACCTTCGGATTGAAACCGGCACATGGAAGAAAACGACGAACGCGATTTGCTTGGAACGCTTCGAAAAATCATCGAACGGAACGGGGAGCTTGACAGGATCCGCCGGTCTCTCGAATTCCTCATGGTCCAGAACAATACCGTCGTCATCATCTTCGATTCCGAACTCACCGTGATCGAGCACTCCCTGCCGGTGAACGGCGCGGCGGATTCCCTGGGCGACCTGGTCCCCTACATCGGGAGCGACATCTACGAGGGTGTGAGGGAGGTCGTGGAGGGGGAGAGGACCGAGGAGTCGGTGTCCGAGCGGAGGACCGAGTTCCTCGGCTCCCACATAAAGTTCACCCTCTTCCGGTCCGACGAGGGGCAGAGAACCTACATCCTCCAGCTCACCTCCCGGGGAAAACCGGAAAAGCGGGAGAAGACCGAGGGGGAGGAGATCTGGCAGCGCACGAGCGACCAGCTCTCCGACGTCCAGAAGCTGCTCGACGCCCTCGAGGACATCAGGAAAATCGGCACGAAGGTGAGGCAGGAGGACGTGAGGACGAGCATCCAGGGGCGCCATCTGCCCGAGCTCCGGGCCCTCAAGCAGACCATCGACGATCCCATCGTCAGGCTCTGCCTCGACATCATCGAGAAGAACCTGAACGAGATCGTTTCGCCCGATACGAGCTCCATCCCCCCCGCGCTCTACGCCCGCCTCACCCCGTCGGAGATCCAGATAGCGGAATTCATCCGGATGGGAAAGACGACGAAGGATATCGCCGACGCCCTCGACATCGCCGCGAAGACGGTCGAGAACCACCGCAACAACCTGAGGGAAAAGCTCGGCCTCAGGAACAAGGGCGTGAACCTCCGCTCCTACCTCCTCCAGCTGGAAAGGTCGGGAGGGGCCTGACCGAAGGCCGAAAACCGGTTCCGACCTTCGGCGCCCGGCCGGTCACAGGTAGCTTACCGGCGAGTAGCCCGTCCCCCTCTCTCCCCCATGTATGGCCCTGGCCGCGGCACGGGCCGAGCAGGTCCTCGAGGAGAAGGAGCAGAAGTAGGCCCTGATCCCGGCGTAGCCGCGGGCCTCGTAGGGACTCCTCAGTCCGACGACGAGGGTTTTCGCGGCGTTCCTTTCGAGGGCCTTCGCGATCAGCCTTCTCTGCCCTTCCTTGGGGAAGTCCTCGCCGGGAAGGGGATAGTCCTCGGTGATGGCGAGAATCCGGTCGGCGGAATCCATGACGGCGTCGGCGTCGGCCATGAACTCGTCGTGTTCGAGGAACCTGACCGAGGGCCTCAGGCCGCGGAAAACCGCCGCGAAGCTGTCGTAGGCGGGGGTCGCCTGATTCGGGCCTATCCCCCGCGGGTTCACCATGTTTCCGTAGTCCTCCCGCCTCGAGGCGTTCACGCAGACTATCTTCCCCGTTTCGGGGATCGGCCAGACCCCGGCGGTATCGAAGAGGAGGGAGCAGGCCGAGGCCGCCGCCTTCGATTCGACATCCCCGCCGAGGCCGGGGGAAGCGTCAGTCCCGCTCGCGAGCCGGAACTGGAGGCGGAGTATCCGCTCGAGCTTCTCGTCCACGGCCGCCGTGGAAAGCCGGCCGGAGCGGATCGCCTCCTCCACGGCGGCGATGGTTTCCAGCTGCTTGCCCAGGTAGGCCGCGGAGTGGTCGTAGTGCTCTTCCGAGAGCATGACGAGGTCGACGCCGGCCTCGAGTGCCATCACGGCCGATTCCCCCGGCGCGTACATCTTCCGCATCGCCCCCATGTTCATGCTGTCCGAGATGACGACGCCGCGGAAGCCGAGGTCGTCGCGGAGGAGGGAACCGAGGATCTTTCGGGACAGGGTCGCCGGACGGTCCGGATCGAGGGCCGGGAACACGATGTGCGAGGTCATGACCAGGTCGGCCCCCGCGGCGATGCCGTTTCGGAAGGTGAGGAAATCCTCGGTCATCAGGCGCTCGAGCGACTTGTCGACGCGGGGAAGCTCGCGGTGGGTGTCTCCCCTCGTGCCGCCGTGGCCGGGGAAGTGCTTGACCGTCGTCGCGATCCCGGCCGACCGGGCGCCGCGGACGGCGGCCACGACCCGCTCGGAGACGGCCATCGGATACTGGCCGAAGGACCTCGTGCCGATGATCGGCGAGAGCGGATCGGTGTTCACGTCGGCGCAGGGCGCGAAGATGGCGTTGAACCCCGCCCTGAGCATCTCCTCGCCGAAAACCCGGTACATGGCCTCGGTAAGGGAGGGGGAGACGGCCCCGAGGGCCATGTTCCCCGGTCCCGTCGCGGACTCGGGCACGAGGACGCCCCAGGATCCCTCCTGGTCGACCCCGAGGAGGAGGGGGGCCCCCGGCTCCCTGCGCGCGGCCCTCTGTTGGAGGGCGGCGGTCAGGGCCTTCGCCTCGGCGAAGTCCGAGGCGTTGTCCTGGCTCAGGTAGCAGCCGGCGATGTTGTACCCGTCGATGAGGGGGAAGGCGGTCGCCGGATCCTTGCCCGGAAAGGCGAGGAGGAAGAGGTGGCCGGCCTTTTCGCGGATAGTCCAGGTCCCGAGGGCCTTCGCGATCGCCTTTCCGATTTCTCCGTCCGTCATGACTTCTTCTCCCTCATCGTGAGCGTCACCGCGGTGATGATGATGATGCCGCGGAAAATGAGCTGCTGGTCGACGTCGAGGCCCATGAGGATGAGCCCGTTGTTCAGGATGCCCATGATGAGGGCGCCGAGAACCGATCCGATCACCGACCCCTTGCCGCCGAACATGCTCGTGCCGCCGATGATGACGGCGGCGATGACGATCATCACGTCGCTGTCGCCCAGGGTGTAGCGGGCGCCGTGGAGCCTGCCGGCGTAGAGGATGCCCGCGAGGGCGGCGAGGACGGCGTTGAGGACCATCACCCCGAGCTTGATGCGGTTGGTCTTGATGCCCGAGTAGAGGGCCGAGATCTTGTTGCCGCCGGTCGCCAGGGTCTTGAGGCCGAAGGCCGTCTTCTTCAGCACGAGGACGCCGATGACGGCGACGATCAGGGTCCAGACGAAGAGGATGGGCACCGGCCCCAGGTCCCCCGAGCCGAAGACGAAGACGAAGGCGTCGTTGTCGATCGGGATGGACTGGAGGTGGCTGATCCACCGGGCGATGCCGCTCACGATTCCCGTCGTCCCGAGGGTCACGAGGAAGGAGGGGATGCCGATCTGGGCGATGAAGAAGCCGTTGAAGAGCCCGACCGCCACGCCCGAGCCGAGGCCCGCGAGGACGGAGAGGGGGATGCTTCCTGTCGCGCGGAGGGTCATGGCCGTCACGAGGGCCGAGAGCGCGACCACGGCGCCGAAGGAGAGGTCGATCTCGGCGACGCAGAGCACGAAGGTCATGCCGACCGCCATGATCGAGATCATCGCCGTCTGCCTGGCGATGTTGAGGAGGTTGTCCGGGCTCAGGAATCCCTTGTTGAACAGGATGATGGAGAACAGGGCGAAGATGCCGGCGAAGACGATATAGATGACCGAGTTCCTCAGGTTTATCTTGGACGAAATCCGTACGTTCATGTTCTACCTCGTTATTGTACCATCTGCATGAGTTGATCCTCGGTCACGTTCCTGCGCACGTCGCCCGAAACGCTGCCCTTCTTGAGAATGTATATTTCATCGCAGAACTCGGCCAGTTCCTTGAACTCCGAGGAGACGAAGAGGATGGCCTTGCCCGCCGCGGCGAACTCGCGGACGATGCGCATGATTTCCAGTTTCGAATGGATGTCGACGCCGAAGGTGGGGTCGTCCAGCAGGAGGACGCTCGCCTCGCTCGCCAGGCACTTGGCGACGACGATCTTCTGCTGGTTGCCGCCCGAGAGGTAGCGTACGTGCTGCCTCCTGTCCTGGGTTTTCACCATGAGGTACTTGATGTAGTGGTCGACGAGGGTGCCGCTCTTCTTTCCGGAAAGGAGCATCTTCCCGCGGAGCTTGCGGAGTATGGGCAGCATGATGTTCTGCTCGACCGAAAAATCGAGGACGAGGCCCTGCTTCCTCCTGTCCTCCGGGACGAGGGCGATGCCGGCGGCGAGGGCGTCCGAGGGGCTGCGGATGGCGACCTCCCTCCCGTTGACGACGATCCGACCCGAGATGCGGCGATCCAGGCCGTAGAGGGCCCTGAAAAGCTCAGTCCTCCCCGAGCCGAGAAGGCCCGCGATGCCGACGACCTGGCCGGGGAAGACGTGCAGGGAAACGTCCCTGATCGAGCGGGTGGTGACGTTCTCGAGCTCGAGGAGGGGCTTGACCCCCGGCGCTGGCTCGGTCCTCTTCCAGACGACGCTGGTCTCGGCCTGGCCCCCGACCATCTCGTGAACCAGCTCCCAGATGTCCGTTTCGGCGACGGGCTTGGCGAGGACGACCGAGCCGTCCCTGAGCACGGTGACCCGGTCGCAGATCTTGAAGATGTCGCGGAGGTAGTGGGTGATGTAGATGATCGAGATGCCCCGTCCCTTCAGCCTCTCGATCACCCGGAAAAGGACGTTGATCTCGCTGTTCGAAAGCGATGCCGTCGGTTCATCCAGGATCAGGATGCGGGGTTCGAGGGAAAGGGCCTTCGCGATCTCGACCAGCTGCTGCTGGCCGACGCTGATGTCCTCGATGCGGGAATCGGGGTCTATGACGGTATCCACCCCGAGGGAGGCGAGGATCTTCACCGCCTCGTCGTGGGCCTTGGCGGTGTTCAGGAAGATGCCCTTCCGGAACGGCGGGCGGGAAAGGAAGATGTTCTCGGTGACCGTCAGCGGAGGGACCAGGCTCAGGTCCTGGTAGACCATGGCGATCCCCCTCTCCCTGGCCCCCTGGGCCGAGTCGTAGGGGGTGGACGAGCCGAAGACGCTGATCTCGCCCGAGTCCTTGTGGTAGATGCCGTTCAGGATCTTCACCAGCGTCGATTTTCCGGCGCCGTTCGCGCCGACGAGGGCGTGGGTCTCGCCGACGCCGAGGGTGAAATCGACGCCCTCGAGAACCTTGACGCCGTCGAAGCTGATATTGAGGTTCCTGACCTCGATTGCGTTCGCTTCCATGCTGCTTTCCTTTGGTTGAAAACGGGAAGCACCCCGCCCTCAGGCGGGGTGCATACGAGAAGAGTCTAGCCTATTTCTTGCCGGCCGCGTTGAGAATTTCCTGGGGAGCGTCGCGATTCAGCGATCGTTTCCACTGCTCCCCGATGTTGTCCTTCGTGACCTTGATGGCCGGAACGACGACGAAGGGCGGGGTCTTCGTGCCGAGCACGCTCAGGGCTCCCATCCTCGCCAGGGTTTCGCCCATGGTGAAGGGAAGGTCGACGACGATGCCGGCCATGTTGCCGCCCTTCACGAGGTCGAGGCCGTTGTTGGCCCCGAGGTCGATCGTGAAGACCTTGATGTCCTTCCTGCCGGCGGACCGCGCCGCGGCGACGACTCCCTCGGCGATGGTGTCCCAGGGCGCGTAGATCGCGTTCACCGTCGGGTTCTGGGTGATGATGGCCGATGCGATGGTCTCACCGTCGTTCGGGTTGGAAATCCCCTTCTCGGCGACGATCTTGATCCCCGGGTACTGGGACTGGAGGACGGTCTTGACCGCGCGGTCCCTCTGGTTGGTGACGTAGTAGTTCGCGTCATGGAACAGCAGGGCCACGTTGCCCTTGCCCTTGAGGTTGTCCCCCATCATCTCGGCGACCGATCTGCCCATGCCGAAAAGGTCGTCGGTCACGATGCCCGCGTAGTCCTTCCCGTGCACGAAGCCGTTGGGCAGGTTGGAGATGAGGACGATCTTGACTCCCTGGTCGATCGCCTTGCGGAGCGCCACGGCTCCCGAGACCGGGTCGACGACGAGGGTGACGATGATGTCCGGCTTCAGCGCGAGGGCGGTCTCGATGTCGGTCCTCTGCTTGTTCGGATCCATCTCCGCGTCGGTGACGACGACCACGTTGATGCCGAGGTCCTTGAACACGCTCTTCGCTCCCGCGATCAGGGCGTTCGAGAAATCGGACGACTGGTGCATCAGGATCGCCGCCTTGAAATGTCCGGCCTGGATCTTCGCCTTGTCGGCTCCCGAAACGATGACCTTGTCGTAGGACGTCGGCTCCTCTCCCTGCGGACCCATGGTCTTCAGGACCTGCTGGGCCGTCGCGAACGAAACGAGCACGAGGGCGCATACGGAAACTGCGAGAAATTTCTTCATAGCCTCTCCTTTAGTGAGTGTAATATAGGTATTTTATAGTGGTTTTAGAACTCTGTCAAAGCGGTAAAGGCGGTTTTTCCCCATTATCTCGCTTCATCGGTATCCTGACCGTGAACCGGCAGCCCATGGGCGAGAGGTTTTCCGCGACGATGCTGCCCCCGAGCCGGGCGACGCTTCCGTAGATGATCGAGAGGCCCAGCCCCATATGCCCCTCTGACTGGCTCTTGGTCGAGAAGAACGGGATGAAGATGTTGTCCTTCGATTCCTCGGGGAAGCCGTGGCCCGAATCCTCGACGCGGAGCACGGCCCAGTCCGAGGAATCGATGCGCTCGGCGGCGAGCCCAATCCTCAGGAGGCCCCCGTCCGGCATCGCGTCGAGGGCGTTCTTCACCAGGTTGAGCACGACCTGCTTCATCTCCGTCCGGTTGCCGACGACGGCGATCGACGCCCCGGTCCCGACGGTCTCGAGCTCGACCCCCCGCTTCCTGGCGTTCGGGAGGACGAGGGAAACGAGGGTGTCGACGAGCTCGACGAGATCCACGTTTTCCACCTCGAGTGCCCGGTCCTCGGAGAAGGCGATCAGGTTCCCGACGATGTGCTCGATGCTCGCGACCTCCTCCTCGAGGCGCACGAGGGTCTCCGACATCGCCTCGTCCCTGATCCTGAGCTTGAGGAGGTCGACGTAGTTGTAGATGGTCTCGAGCGGGTTGTTGATCTCGTGGGCGACCCCGGCCGAGAGGAGGCCGATCGACGCCAGCTTCTCCGAGACCGCCATCCGGCGGAGCAGCTTTTCCTGCTCCGTCCTGTCGTTCATGATGATCATGCTGCCGATGTAGGCGTTTCCGTCGAGGATGGGATTGATGACGATGTCGATCGTCCTTTTGCTGTCGACGAAGGTCAGGCTGGCGTTGTAGAAGATGTCGCTGCGATGCTCCTTGAGCGCCTGGAAGACCTGGGCCCTGACCGCCTCGTTGCCCTCCCCGAAGAGGCGGTCGAAGGGCTCGTCCTGCCGGGACCTGTAGCCCGAGCCGAAGAAGGCGACGGCGTTGTGGTTCATCAGCTTGATGACCTGCCTCCGGTCCACGACGATCAGGTTGAGGGGAAGCCGCTCGAGGATGGCCTCGTTGAATTTCAGGAACTGGTAGAACTCGCGGTTGATGTCGCTGGTCTTGGAACTCGCGGCCACCTGGGTGTAGGCGAGCTTGATGAGGCTCACCGTATCGATCTTCGAGACCTCGTCCGTGATCAGCCTCTTGCCCTCCCTGATGATGGTCACCCGCTGGGCCAGCTCGTAGATGTCCTCGATCCGGTGGGTGATGAACAGGATCGAGCTTCCCGCCGCGGTGAGGAGGTGGAGGGCCTCCCTGACGCAGAGGAAATCGGCGGCCGTGAGCTTTTCGAGCGATTCGTCCAGGATGAGGAGCCGGGGCTTCGACCTCAGGTGCCTGAGGATGTCGACGAAAACCCGTTCCGGATAGGAGAGGGACTTCATAGTCGCATGGGCCCTGATGGTCGAATGCATGGAGGCGAGGTAGCGGTCGGCCTCGACGTGGATGCGGTGGGGATCGTAGAAGAACCTCGGGAAAACCTCCTTCCGGTTGCAGAAGAGGTTTTCGGCCACCGTCTGGTGCTGGAAGAGCTCGGTCTCCTGGGACACGAGCTCGATCCCGAGCCTCGTGGCCATTCGGATGGTCAGCGGGGGAAGGGGCTTGCCCTCCCAGAGGATGTCTCCGGAATCGGGCTTCAGGACGCCGGCGATGATCCGCGCCATGGAGGATTTCCCCGCGCCGTGCTCCCCCACGACCGCATGGATCTCTCCCTTCCTCAGGTCGAGGTCGATCCGGTCGAGCACCTTCGAGTATCCGAACGAGATGCCGATGCCCCGCAGTTCGAGAAGGAGGGGGTCATTCATCGAGAAGGCCGTACTTGTGCAGCTTGTTGTACAGGGTCGCCCTGCTCATCGAAAGCTTTTCGGCCGCCCGTTTCTTGTTCCTCCCCTCCTCGACGAGGGTCCTCATGATGAGGCTCTTCTCGAAGGACTCGCGCACGTTGGCGCAGGCGGGATCGCCGCTTTTCTTCGCGACGACGGCGGGCAGATCCGAGGGGAGGATGACCCTGTTCAGCGAGACCGTCGCGGCGTAGAGGACGGCGCTCTTGAGCTCCCTGATGTTCCCCGGCCAGTCGTAGCCCTCGAGGAAGCGCTCCGTCTCCTCCGCAAAGAATTTCGGTGGGGCTCCGCTCTGGGCGTCGGCCTCGTCGAGAAACCACCGGGCGAGGGGCAGGATGTCCTCCCGCCTTTCGCGCAACGGCGGAACGACGATCATGGCCGAGTTCAGCCGGTACATGAGGTCGCTCCTGAAGGTGCCGTCCCGTATCTGGGCCTCGAGGTCGCGGTTGGTCGCGGCGACGAACCTGACGTCGATCCGGATGGTCTCGCTTCCGCCCAGCCTCCGTATCTCGTTGTTCTGGATCGCGCGGAGGATCTTCGCCTGGATTCCGAGCTGCATGTCGCCGATCTCGTCGAGGAAGAGGGTCGCGCCCTGGGACCGCTCGAAAACCCCGCGGAAAAGCGAGGTCGCCCCGGTGAAGGCGCCGCGCTCGTGGCCGAAGAGCTCGTTGTCCAGAAGCGACTCGGCGAAGGCGGCGCAGTTCACCGATTGCATGGGCATCGCGGATCGCCTCGAGTTCCCGTGGATGAAGGAGGCGATGAGCTCCTTGCCGGTGCCGCTCTCGCCGTAGATCAGGATGGGCAGGTCGGAGGCGGCGAGCCTGGAGGTCCGGGCGAGGAGGTCCTTCATCGCGGGACTTTCGGTGATGATGGAGGGACCGCCGCCCCTCGACCTCAGCTTCCGGTTCTCCTCCTCGAGGACGGAGATCTTCAGGGCGTTCTCGAGGACCTTCAGGAGCTTGTCCATCCGTATCGGCTTCTGAAGGTAGTCGAAGGCGCCGGACTTGATCGACTCGATCGCGATCTCGATGGTGCCGAAGCCGGTGATGACGATGACGGGGAGGGAGGGCCGGACCTTGAGCATCGTGGGGAGGAGGGAGAGCCCGTTCTCGTCCCCGAGCCTGATGTCGAGAAGGGCGACGTCGACCCTTTCCTTTTCCAGCAGCTCGAGGGCCCTCGTGCCGTTGTGGGCCGAGAGGGCTCGGTATCCCCGTTCGGCAAGGCTCGCGCCGAGGCTTTCGCAGACCCTCACCCGGTCGTCGATGATCAGAACCGTCTTCTGCCTGTCTTCCAATTGGACATCCTTGCCTAGATCGTGTCTAAGTCTTGTACACCCCCTCCCCCCGTTTGTCAAATTTATCCTTCGTCTTTTTTACTCGGCGGGGATCGGACCGTGGATGTCGGATCCGCGCTGTAAACTTTTCATAAAAACGCTCCCGTTTTCATGAAAAGAATACGAGCTCGGGATCGGGGCAGGTGATGATCGATTCTTTCCCGTTCGGTCCGGCTTTGGCATGAGGTTTGCATTACTACAATCCGAAATCGAGGAGCAGCGAAGTCAATGCAACCCATATTAACCCTTCATGGCATCGATAAGCATTTCGGCGGTATCCACGCGCTCCGGGATGTCAGCTTCACCATCAACCGGGGCGAGATCTGCGCCCTGATGGGCGAGAACGGGGCGGGAAAGAGCACCCTGGGAAAGGTCATCACCGGGGTCATCCAATCGGACTCGGGCACGATGGAATTCGAGGGCCGTCCCCACGACCCCCGGTCGTCCCTGGACGCCCAGCGCGGCGGGATCAGCATCATATTCCAGGAACTCGATCTCTTTCCCAACCAGACCATCGCCCAGAACCTCGTGATCGGCAACCTCAGGCTCATGCCCAACCAGAACGGATTCCTCAGCGAGCGACGGCTCGAGAGGATTACCCAGCCCTGGCTCGAGAAGGTGGGGCTCGATATAGCCTCCTCGGCCTCGCTCAACCAGCTCTCCATCGCCCAGGTCCAGCTCGTTTCGATAGCCAGGGCCCTGAGCATGCAGTCCCGGCTCATCGTGATGGACGAGCCGACGAGCGCCATCACCAACGAGGCGGTGGACAAGCTCTTCGCCCTGATCGAGACCCTGAAGGCGGAAGGGGTGACGATCATCTTCATATCCCACAAGATGGAGGAGATCTTCCGGATCGCCGACTCGATCGTGGTCATGCGGGACGGAGCCTACATCGGCACGAGGCGGCGGACCGAAACCAATCCGGGGGAGATCGTCTCGATGATGGTCGGACGCGCGATACCCGAGCGGGACCGACAGAAAACCTGGGCCAGGGACGAGGTCGTCCTCGCCTTCGACTCGGTCAGCACGAGGAAGCTCAAAAACGTGTCCTTCGAGCTCCATGCCGGGGAGGTCCTCGGCGTGGCCGGCCTCGTCGGCGCGGGAAGGACCGAGATCGGCGCGGCCCTGTTCGGCATCGACCCCCTTCGCGAGGGCAGGGTTTTCCTCAGGGGCGAGGCCATCGCCGAGTTCTCCCCGAGGAAATCCATCGAGCGGGGCATCGGCCTCGTGCCCGAGGACCGGAAGCTCGAGGGCCTCCTCATCCAGCAGTCGGTCAGGGACAACGTCGCCCTCGCGGTCGCCGAGCGCAACCAGCGGTTCGGCTTCCTGAAGCACCGCCGGCTGGACTCCATAGTCAGGGAGGTCTTCGAATCGACCAGGATCAAGGCCGCCTCCCCCGAGGTCTGCATCAACACCCTGAGCGGCGGGAACCAGCAGAAGGCCCTCGTCGGGCGGTGGCTCCTCGTCGGATCCGACATCCTGTTCCTGGACGACCCGACCCGGGGCGTGGACATCGGGGCGAAGGAAGACATCTACCAGATCATCAACGACCTGGCCCGGGAGGGGCGGAGCGTCATCTTCGTGAGCTCCGAACTGCCCGAGCTCCTCCGGTGTGCCGACAGGATCCTCGTCCTATGCAGGGGAGAACTCATGGGCACCCTCGAGGCGGAAAAGACCGATCAGGAAGAGATCATACGGCTCGCTATGGGCCTGAAACGCTAAAAATTGTGGACGACTAGGGAGCATCGAATGGCACGTGAGAACAGTATCGTACGCGAAATCCGGAAGCTGCGCAGGGGATCGCTCTTCGCGTTCAAGAATCTTCAGCAGCTCGCCGGACTGGCACTGATTTTCGTGGCCGCCGTGATTTTGAGTCCGCGGGCTCAGGACAACAACTCGATCATCTTCCTTTCCCAGGCGAACCTGACCGACATCGTCCGCCAGGTTTCCGAGAACGGCATCATCGCCATCGGCATGACCTTCGTCATCTTGACTGGCGGCATCGATCTGTCGGTGGGCGCCATCGTTGGCCTGGTCGGCATGGTGGCCGGTGCGCTGGTGCTCTACGGCTTCCCGATCGAGATGCTCGGCGTGGTGATCTATCCCAACGTCTGGGAGGTGATCGGTATTGCGTTGCTGGTCGGCACCTTCGTGGGCTTTGTCAACGGCCTGTTGATCACCCGCATGCAGGTGGCACCCTTCATCGCCACGCTCGGCATGCTCT
>DBTK01000128.1:986-17214 GCA_002307015.1 Spirochaetaceae bacterium UBA1318 | reverse complement strand
GCCATCGGCATGACCTTCGTCATCCTCACCGGCGGCATCGACCTGAGCGTCGGCTCCATGCTCGCCCTCTCGTCCACCTTCGCGGCGAAGCTGCTCATGCAGTGGACGACGACCGGGGACTGGACGGTGCACATCGCGATCATCATCATGCTCACCCTCATGATGGCCTCCACCCTCGGGGCCCTGATGGGCTTCGCGATCTCAAAGCTGAAGGTGCAGCCCTTCATCATCACCCTCGCCGGCATGATCGGGCTGAGGGGCTTCGCCCGCTTCCTCACCGACAACGCCAACATCGACATCGGCTTCGGAAAGGACATCACGGCGGCCTTCTCCGACAGCATCTCGCAGAAGCCTGTCGTCATGCTCACCTTCGCCCTGCTCGCCGTCGCCTTCTTCGTCATCCTGTCGCGGACCGTCTTCGGCCTCCAGGTGCGCTCGATCGGCGACAACCCCACCGCCTCGCGGTACGCCGGACTTCCCGTGACGAGGACCATCGTCATCACCTACGCGATCTCGGGCTTCCTCGTCGGCATCGCCGGCATCCTGCACGCCGCCCAGAACCACCAGGGCAACCCGAACGACGGCGTTTCCTACGAGCTCGACGCGATAGCAGCCGTCGTCATCGGCGGCACGAACATGAGCGGGGGAAAGGGAAGCATCTTCGGCACGATCGTCGGCGTCTTCATCCTGGGGGTCATCACGAACATGTTCCGCCTGAAGGGCGTGGACATCAACGTCGAGATGATGTGCAAGGCCATCATCATCGTCTTCGCGGTCTGGCTCCAGATGCCCCGGGTGAAGAGGTAGACTGTTTCCGCTGTCGCTCCTTAGCGGCCGTTGGCCGCGATGATAGATTCAAATGGAGGAAAAGAGAGATGAAGAAAAGGATTTTTACGGCGGCCCTGCTGCTGGTCGCCGCGATGTGCATGATGGCCGACGGGAAGAAGCTCGTCATTTTCAGCCAGTGCAACAACGGCGAGCCCTACCGAGCCGCCCAGAACGCGTCCTTCAAGCAGTTGTGGGCCCAGGACAAGAACGTCACCCTCAACATACTCGACGCCCAGCAGGACAATTCGCGCCAGATCTCCCAGATCGAGACCGCCATCAGGCTGAAACCCGCCCTTCTCATCGTGGCGCCGAACGAGCGCGGTCCCCTCTCCGCCGTCGTCGGCAAGGCCAAGGCCGCCGGCATTCCGGTCATCTGCCTTGAGCGCGATATCGAGAACCACGACAACTACACCACCTGGATCATGTCCGACAACTACGCCATCGGCAAGCTCGTCGGGCAGTACATCGTCGACTACCTCACCAAGAAGTACGGGGAGCCCAAGGGCAACATCGTCGACCTCCGCGGCCTCCTCGGCGTCGAGGGCGAGACGAACCGCGAAGCCGGCGCGTTCGACGTGCTCAAGAACTATCCGAAGATCGTGAAGGTCCAGGAAGCCGTCGCCAACTGGATGCAGTCGAACGCCAGGGACCGCATGACCGAGATCCTCAGGGCCCAGCCCAAGATCGACGTGGTCTACGGCCACAACGACCCGATGGCCATCGGCGGCTACATCGCCGCCAAGGCCCTGGGCCGCGAGAAGGACATGATCTTCATCGGCGTCGACGGCCTCAACGGGGTCGGGGGCGGCATCGAGCAGGTGAAGGACGGGATCCTCTCCGTCACCTTCATCTATCCCCCCTGCACCGACAAGGCCTACGAGATCGGCGAGAAGCTGATCAACGACCCGTCCTTCGTTCCCGAGAAGCAGTACCAGGTCGATTCGAGCATCGTCCTCCCCGAGACCGCAAAGGCGATCTACAAGGCCAAATAGGCATTTCCGCAGACGGACCAGGTCCGTCGGTATGCAGGATTTAAAAAAGGCGGGGCCGCACCGGAATGATTTCCGGTGCGGCCCTTTTTTCGTGAAGCCGGCCGAGATCCGTTTCCCCGTCTTTTCATTGGCTTGGGCGGCTCCCCTGAACTATACTGGAGAGGACGGCGCAAGCTCGTACCAGTATGGACGATGGGGAAGCCTATG
Source organism: Spirochaetaceae bacterium UBA1318 (assembly GCA_002307015.1). GTDB lineage: Bacteria > Spirochaetota > Spirochaetia > Treponematales > UBA1318 > UBA1318. Next base: position 15,187 of record DBTK01000128.1, on the reverse strand, counting down.
TCTGATCAAGAACGAAAAACGATCCTCCTTCTCGTCGAAGACGAGGCGCTCATCGCCTTGGCTGAAAAGATAGCCCTCGAAAAATACGGATATCAGGTCATCACGGCCGATTCGGGCGAGAACGCCCTGGAAATCCTGGAAAAAAACCCCGGCATCGACCTCGTCCTGATGGACATCTACCTGGGAAACGGCATCGACGGCGCCGAAACGACCCGGAAGATTCTCGAATCCCGCAGCCTCCCGGTGATTTTCCTCTCGTCCCATGCCGAAAGCGCCGTGGTGGAAAGGACCGAGGGGATCCCGGCCTTCGGCTACATCCTCAAGAACTCCGGTACGGCGGCTCTCGTCGCTTCGATAAAGATGGCGCTGAGGCTTTTTGATGCGAAAAGGCTGGTGTCGAAGAATGAAAAGGCACTGACGCCGAACGAGGAAAAATACCGGCTCCTTTTCGAGACCGTCACCCAGGGCATCGTCTACCAGGCCGACGACGGCAGGATCATCTCGGCCAATCCCGCCGCCGAAAAAATCCTCGGATTGTCCCTGAATCAGATGGTTGGAAAAACCTCGATGGATTCCGACTGGAAGACGATCCGCGAGGACGGCTCGGAGCTTCCGGGGAACGAGCACCCCGCGATGAGAGCCTTGGCCACGGGCGAGGTCGTCGGTCCCAGCATTCTTGGCGTCTATCAGCCCCGAAAGGACAGCCATTCCTGGCTTTCCGTCACGGCAATCCCCCTTTTCCGACCCGGTGAGAGATCGCCCTTTCAGGTTTACGCGATCATGGAGGACATCACCGACCGAAAGAAAGCCGAGGACGCCCTGGCCCTCGAGAGGACCTTCATCGACGCCATCTTCAACAGCGTTCCCGGCATGCTCTATCTCTACGATTCGGAGGGCCTCCTGGTCCGATGGAACAGGAAGCACGAACTCATGACCGGATACTCCGCCGCAGAACTGTCGCGCATGCACCTGCTCGATTGGTACAAGGGGGATGAGGCGAGCCTGAAAGCGATAACGGAGGGCATCAATACGACGGCCGTCGAAGGCTTCGGACAGGCCGAGGCCAACCTGCAGAAAAAGGACGGCACGACGATCTCGATGTACTTTACGGCCAGTCCGTTGACGATAGCCGGCAAGCGGTATTTCACCGGGATCGGGATCGATATAACCAGGCTCAAGCACGTGGAAGAGACGATGAAGGAGAACGAGGCGAGGCTGCGCACCCTCAGCGACAACCTTCCGGGGGGCCTTCTGTACCAGATCGATGTCGGCGAGGACGGGCGGGAGCGCCGATTCACCTACATCAGCGCTGGCGTCGAGCAGCTTCACGGCGTCACCACGAGCGAGGTACTGAACGACGCGATGGCCATCTACGGCCAGATCGTCGAAGAGAATCGGCAGTCCCTCGCCGAAAGCGAGGCCAAGGCGGTGGATTCCATGTCGGTTTTCAGCGCGGAGGTGCGCTTCCTGCTTCCCTCCGGCGCCGAGCGCTGGGGGCTCTTCTACTCGGCGCCCCGACGGCTGCCCAACCGTCACATCATCTGGGACGGGATCGAGATGGACATCACCGACCGCAAGCGGGCCGAGGAGAAGGTTTCCGCCCTTCTCCTGGAAAACGAGCTTCTTCTCAGGGAAACCCATCACCGAATCAAGAACAACATGGGCGTGATGTACGGCCTCCTTTCCCTGCAGGCCGATTCCCAGGAGGACGATTCCTGCCGGGGCATCCTCACCGACGCCGCCCTTCGCGTCCAGAGCATGATGGTGCTCTACGACAAACTCTACCGGACGGGAAACTACCGCGAACTGAGCATCCGGGACTTCCTCCCTCCCCTGATCGACGAGATCGCCCAGGTGTTTCCCTCGGGTCCCCTGGTGAAGATGGACATCCGCATCGAAGACATCCTCCTGGGCGAGAAGATCCTTTCGCCCCTTGGCATCATCGTCAACGAGCTGATCACCAATTCCCTGAAATACGCCTTCACGAACGCGAGCGAGGGACTCATCACCGTATCGGTATCGAAAAAGGACAATCTCGTGACCATGGTCTATGCCGACAACGGCGTCGGGATTCCCGAAACCGTCACCCTTGAGAATTCGACGGGGTTCGGAATGAGGCTCATCGCGATGCTCGTCCAGCAGATCAAGGGCTCGGTGACCATAGAGCGCGGCCACGGGACGAAGTATGTCATCGAGTTCCCGAATCCCTGAGATCGGGTAATCCGGCCGGATTCTCATCTGACCTGATTCTCATCAGACCGGCGAAGCCTCTTCTTGACTCCGAATCATCGTGATATATATTGTTGTCTCGCAATAAATCTAAGTTGTTAGGCCCGCATCCTGGAGATTCATCGCATGAAAATGGCCCGAAAATTGTCGCTCTCGATGGCGATCGTACTGATTGTCTGCTTCTCCGCCCTCATCGGGATCATCGTCCATTCCGTCCACTCAGGCCTCGCCGGCGAAGCCGAGGCCGATGTCCGCTACAAGACCGCCCAGCTTCAGCTGATGATCCAGAATCATTTCCAGACCGCCCTCAAGGCGACCGCATGGTTCGAGAACTCGGCCCGGCTTTCCGAGGCCCTCGCACGTCAGGACCGGGAAAAGGCCGTCGCCCTCGGCAGGACGGCGATGGAATCCTTCGGTCTGGACTACTTCCTGGTGACCGACATGGCCGGTACGGTGTTCGCGCGCGCCCACGACCCGGGGAATTTCGGGGACAGCATCGCGACCCAGAGGAACGTGAGGACCGCACTCGCCGGCGGTCGGGGCGTCTTCCTGGAGCAGGGCGCGGTCGTGAAATACTCGATCCGGGCGGGGGCCCCGCTTTTCGACGGGAAGGGACGGCAGGTCGGCGCCGTTTCCATGGGCTACGTGCTTTCGAGCGAGTCCTTCGTCGATTCGATGAAGCTCCTCTTCGATTGCGACATCACCGTGTTCTCGGGAAGGACGCGCATCTCGAGCACCATCATGAAGGACGGGAAACGCATCGTCGGCACCGACATCGAGCACGCGGGCATCATCGACACGGTCCTGACGAAGGGCGGTAACTACTTCGGGACAGCCACCATCCTCGGCGTTCCCTACATCGTCAGCTACTCTCCCCTGCTCGACGAGGAGAAGCGGCCGACGGGCATGGTCTTCATGGGTCGTCCCCTGACCTCCCTCAACAGGGTCGAGGCGGGGATCCTGCGGTGGGTCGCGGTGTTCTCCCTTCTCAGCCTCCTTGTCGCGGTCTCGGCCATCGTCCTCATCTCCCGCCGCTCGATACGGCCGCTTTCCCGGATGGCGGACCTGCTTTCGGAAAACGAGAACGACCTGAGCCTCAGGTTCGACGCGGGCAGGAGGGACGAGGTCGGCATGGTGGCGGGGTTCTTCAACACCTATTTCGCCGCGCTGAACGCCCTCGTCCTCCGGCTCAAGAAGGAAAGCGTCGCCGGTCGCGAGGTGGGGACCGAGCTCGCCGCCAACGCCGCCGAGGTTTCGGCGACGGTTGAGGAGATGGCGGCCGCCATGGGCTCCATCGGCCGCAAGACGGCCGCCCTCGACGCCGCCGTCGCTGATTCGCGCCGGGCCGTGGACGAGATCGGCTCCGAGATCGTCCAGGTCGTCTCCAAGATCGAGGCCCAGTCGACGGCGGTCGCGGAATCCTCGGCTTCCATCGAGGAGCTCGTCGGCTCGATAGCCAGCATCGGCCGCATCACCGGGGAGAAGCGGAAGCTCTCCGCCGAGCTTTCCGCCCTCGCCGCGAGGGGAGAGGAGGACATGGGCCGCACGGTAGCCTCGATCGAGAGCATCACGAACGCCGCACGGGACATCGTCGATCTCGTCTCCGTCATCGATTCGGTCGCGGCCCAGACGAACCTCCTGGCGATGAACGCCGCCATCGAGGCTGCCCATGCCGGGGATTTCGGCAGGGGCTTCGCGGTGGTCGCCGACGAGATCAGGAAGCTCGCCGAGACGACGGCCGGCAACGCCAAGGGGATAGGCGCCACCATAGGGAAGGTTCTCGAGGCCATCGAGGCCGCCGGTGACACGACCCGGATGACGGGCCAGTCCATCGGGAGTATCATGGCTGGCATCAGGAGCATCACCGAGGCCATGAACGAGATGAGCGCCGGGATGATGGAGATGTCCTCGGGCACGACCCAGATCACCGGGGCCCTTTCGAGCCTCGTCGACATCACCGGGGACATCAGGGAGTCGGGGGCGACCATAGGGTCGAAATCGGCGACGATCCGCGAGACGATGAGCGGCATCTCGAACCATTCGACCGAGAACGCCCAGGCCGTCGCCGAGATCACGCGGGGCCTGGCCGAAATCAGGGACGCGATGCAGAAGCTGTCCGAGAAGGGCACCGAAAATGCCGAATCCCTCGCCCGGATGGACGGGGAGATCGGCCGGTTCAGGACGGCGGAGTAGGGGGCGTTATGCATGAGGACACGGTAGCCGATATCATCGATCGCATAAGAAAGGCGATCGCCTCGGGCAGGTATCCCGGGGGGCGGAAATTGCCTTCGGAGAACGAACTCGCCCGCCACTACGACGTTCCCCGCATCGTCGCGCGGAGCGCCTGCCTCGCCCTGGAGGAGATGGGCTACGTGTACTCGGTCAGGGGAAAGGGGCGGTACGTGGTGGAACGGCCGTCCCTCGTGCCCCTCTACCTTTCGGGCGACGAGAGCTTCACGGAGAAGATGGAGGCCAGGGGCCTCAGCCTGGAGACGAGGAACCTGGGCTGCAAGAGGGTCGGCTTCCGTGAATCCCTCTACGCCGAACTCGGAGCCGAACCGGCCGAAGCCGTACACCGGGTGAGGCGGCTCCGCGTGATCAACGGGGAACCCATGGCGATCCACACCTCGTGGGTTCGCGAAGCCCTCTTCCCCTCGATCGAGCGCGACGGGCTCGAGATCAGGTCCATCTTCGAGTACTTCAGGCTCAAGGGCTACAGCCGTTTCTCGTCGACGCCGAGCACCCTCAGGCTCAGCTTCCCGAGCCCCCGCGAGCAGACCGCCCTCGACTGCGCGAGGCTCGTGCCCCTCCTCGTCCTCGAATCGAATACCCTCGACGCGGATTCGGGCGTGGTCCTCCAGTTCTCGCGCATCGTGTACCGCGGCGATTCCTTCCAGTACACGATCCGGTAGCCGGCCCTTCCCCACCCTCATCGTTTTCTCGATTCCAACTCACCGATAAATAACATTCCGCAACTTGGCAACAAGCTATCATTCGCCTGGAGGATTCGGAATGAACCGTTCACGGCGAACGAAAATACTCTGCCGAGGCTCGAAGGGGCTTCGCGACTCCCTCAGCGCCGAAATCGCGAGGACCCATCGCATCCTCGAGATCGAGGCGCCCGACCGGGGACTCGTGATGGTGAAGATGCGCGAGGCTGCACGCCACGGGCTTTTCTACCTGGGCGAACTCCTCGTGACCGAGGCCCGGGTTCAGGTCGAGGGCGCCGTCGGCATCGGCATCATCGCCGGCGACGAGGAGGAGGCCGCCTTCAGCCTCGCGGTCATCGACGCAGCCTGCAACGGGGAATTCCCCGAAACCTCGGCCTGGGACGAACTCCTCATCGCCGAAGAGAGGCGCCTCGAGTCCGAGGTCCTGGCCGCGGACCGGCGCGTGCTCGAGACGAAGGTGGACTTCCAGACGATGGACCAGGAGCCGGAATGAAACTCGATCCCGTTCACGATATCCAGCGCGCCTTTCGCGAGCTCATGAAGAGCTGGGCCTATCCCGGCGAGATCGTCGACCTCTCGGCCGTCGCCGAGGCGATCGACATCGACGTCCCGATCAACCGGACGGCGATGCTGCTCGCCCTCGTCCTGATCGACGCCGAGGTCGGCTTCTGCGTGGATTCATCCGATCCCTCGGGTGACGCCGCCGCGATATCGCGGCTCACCTACGGCAAGCGGCGAGAGATCGGCGACGCCGATTTCGTGTTCGTGCTGGGAAAGGACCGAAACGCCGGTGGGCCGATAGCGGGCGCCCGGATCGGCACCCTCGTCGACCCCCAGCTGGGATCTACCCTCGTGGTCGAGGTGGGGGAATTGACGGAATCGGGCCCCCTCGTCCTGAGAGGACCGGGGATACGGGGAGAAAGGCGCATGTCGGTGGGACTCGATCCTTCCTGGATAGCCGCCCGTGCAGGCCGGAACCGGGAGTTCCCGCTCGGCGTCGACCTCGTGTTCGTGGATGGGCAGGGGCGCCTCGCCTCGCTTCCCCGGACGACCCAGGTCGGGGAGGGGCGGTAATGGGCTACGTCGCGGTGAAGGGCGGGGAGGCCGCCATCGAGGCCTCGATAGAACGCCTGAAATACGAACGGCTCAAAACCGGCTCCTTCCTTTCGGTCGAGGCCGTCTCGGGCGGCATGAAGGCCCTGATCGACCAGGTGATGTCGGAGGGCAGCCTCTACGACGAGGGGATAGCGGCGATCGCGATCAAGCAGGCCGCCGGCAGCCCCGAGGAGGCCGTGTTCCTCGTCCGGGCCTACCGGTCGACCCTGCCGAGAAAGCACTATTCCATCGCGGCCGAGCCCTCCTCGATGCGCGTGGAAAGGCGGGTTTCGGCCTGTTTCAAGGACATCCCCGGCGGCCAGATCCTGGGAACCTCGGCCGACTACACCCATCGCCTCATCGACCGCGGGCTCTGTTCGGAAACCCCCGAGGAGAACGAGTCGTGGCTCAGGGACTGGAACGGCCGGGAACCGGAAGCCGACCCGCCTGAGGGATCGCCGAGCCTCGACGCCCTTCCCAACGTCATCGGCTTCCTGAGGGAGGAGGGCCTCCTGCCTCGCCTCCCGATCGACGATGCCGAACCCCATGACGTGACGAAAAAGGCCCTCGAGTTCCCAACCGTCCGGTCCGAGCGGCTCCAGATCCTGACGAGAGGCCAGACGGGGGCCGTCACCGCCCTTGGCTACGCGGCCCTCCGGAGCTACGGCGCCCTCCATCCGACCGTGGGTGAGCTCAGAGTCGGCATGGTCGCCGTCTACGTCGCGAACCCCTCCGGCGACGAGGACTCGACCGACGACGCCTACTACGTGGGCGAGGTGAGGATAACCGAGGTCGAAAGCCTCGTCCCCGTTCCCGTCGAGCGGGGCCAGGGCAGGACCGAGATCGAGTTCGATATCGGCTACGGGGCCTGCTTCGGCCAGAACGAGACGAAGGCCATCGCCATGAGCATCCTGGACCAGTGCCTGGAGTCGGGAGACAAGCGCTATCCCACCCAGGACGAGGAGTTCGTGCTGATGCACGTCGACTCGGTCGAGGCCACCGGCTTCATCTCCCATCTGAAGCTGCCCCACTACGTCACCTTCCAGTCCAAGCTGGACGCGGCGCGCAGAACGAGGGCACGGGAGGCCGGAAAATGAAGCCGCTCTACAATTTCGCCTTTTTCGACGAGGGCTCCAAGCGCGAGGTACGTCGGGCCGTGCTCAAGGGGATCGCGATCCCGGGCTACCAGGTGCCCTTCGCCTCGCGCGAGATGCCGATAGCACGGGGATGGGGAACGGGCGGGCTCCAGATCACCCTCACCCTCGTGGGACGGGACGACGTGCTCAAGGTCATCGACCAGGGGGCGGACGAGTCGGTGAACGCGGTGAGCATCCGAAAGCTCATCGTCGGCACGACCGGGATAGCCTCCACCGACGATACCGCCGAGGCGACCCTCATCCAGTCCAGGCATCGGATACCGGAGGTTCCCCTCACGAAGGGTCAGACCCTGGTCCTTCAGGTGCCCATACCGGAGCCACTCCGGTTCGTCGAGCCGAGCGAGTTCGCGACCAAGCGCCTGCACGCGGAGAAGGAGTATTCGGGGGCCTACCTGGCCCTCTTCGAGGAGATCATGAAATACGGGCGGGTATCGACGGGGGCGGACCATCCGGTGACGGTGAACGGCCGGTACGTCATGGCCCCGAGCCCCATACCCCGTTTCGACAATCCGAAGATGAACGACTCGGCCGCCCTCATCCTGCTCGGAGCCGGCCGCGAGAAGAAGATCTACGCCGTCCCTCCCTACACGAGGGTCGTCTCGCTGGATTTCGAGGACCATCCCTTCGAGGTCGAGGACATGGGGGGAAAGCGCTGCTCGCTCTGCGGCGCGACGGGGGTGTTCATGGACGAAATTCACGAGGATTCGGGGGCCGTGCGCTACCAGTGCAACGACTCGGGCTTCTGCCTCTCGCGGCGAGGCGGCGGGAAAGGGGGCGAGGCATGACCGGATCGGAACGCCTGGAATCGCCCGGCCCCGCCGGGGGCGCGCCCATGCTTCGGGTGGAAAAGCTTTCGGTCCGCTACGGCCAAGGCTGCCCGCGCTGCCTTTCCGGCGACCCGGGTTCCCTCGAGCGGAACTACTGCCCCGAATGCGGGGCGGTCTGGGCCCTCTCGGACGTCTCCTTCGAGGTCTATCCCGGCGAGGTCCTGGGCATCGTGGGGGAGAGCGGAAGCGGCAAGTCGACGGTGATGAACTGCCTCTACTTCAACCTGGAGCCGACGGGGGGGCGGGCGCGCATCGGGGCCTACGACGGCGGGTCGGCCGACGTGTTCGGACTGTCCCTTCAGGAGAAGCGGCATATCCGGAACAGCCTTCTCGGCATCGTATACCAGAACCCGACGAATGGCCTCAAGATGGGCTTCTCGTCCATAGCCAACGTGGCGGAAAAGCTCATCGCAGCGGGAAATCGGAACGTCGGCCGCATGGAGGCGAGGGCCCGCGACCTTCTGGGCCGGGTCAGCATCCCGTCCGCCCGGATGAAGGACGCCCCGGCCAATTTCTCCGGCGGCATGCAGCAGCGCGTCCAGATCGCGAAGGCCCTTTCCTCCAATCCCCCCGTCCTCCTTCTCGACGAGGTGACGACGGGGCTGGACCTGAGCGTCCAGGCCAAGGTCCTCGACCTGATAAAGGGGCTTCAGCGGGAACTCGGGATCAGCATGGTCCTGGTCTCCCACGACCTGGGCGTCGTGCGCATGCTCGCCGACCGGACCGTGGTGCTGCTCGACGGCCGCGTGATAGAGACCGGACTTACCGACCAGATCCTGGAGGACCCTCAGCGGCCCTATACCCAGGAACTGGTGCATTCGATGCTGTGAGCGAGACGAGGAGGTTCCATGTACATTCTGACCAACGGTTCCATCGTGACCGAGGACGCCGTGCTCACGGGCTTCGACCTCGTCGTCGAGGGCGATTCGATCCTCGCCCTCGTACCCACGGGGAGGATGCAAGAGGGAAGTTTCTTCGCCCAGGAGGTTCGCCTTATCGACGCGATGGGAGGCTACATCCTTCCGGGCCTGGTCGACATCCACGCCGACTACATCGAGCGCATGGCCGCGCCCCGGCCGACATCGATCATGGATTTCTCGCTGAGCCTGAGGGAATCGGAGCGCGAGCTTGCGACCCACGGCATCACGACGATGTTCCACTCCCTTTCGTTCTACGCCTTCACCGAGTTCGAGAAGAGCCCGATACGGACCCCCGAGAACACGAAGCGCTTCATCGAGCTGATCGACGGGATCAAGAAGGCGGCCCACCTCATCAGGCACCGCTTCCACGCCCGCTTCGAGATCGACAACCTCGGTCGCGTCGATGAGCTCGTCGACTACATCAAGACCGGGAAGATCCACCTCGTCTCGTTCATGGACCACACCCCGGGCCAGGGCCAGTACCGGGACCTCGAGATCTACCGGAAGACCCTCAAGGGCTACCGGAACGTGAGCGACACGGAGATCGCGGGAATCATCGAGACGAGCCAAAACCGCGAGAAGCTCACCGCCGAGGGCATCCGCGAGATCGCGGAGCTCGCCGCCTCGAACCGCATCGCGATCGCCTCCCACGACGACGATTCCGTGGAAAAGCTCGAGCTGGTGAGAAGCTTCGGCGTCGACATCAGCGAGTTCCCGACCACCATGGAGGTCGCCCGGGCCGCGAGAAAGGCGGGCATGCATGTCGTCGCCGGGGCGCCGAACGTCCTCCTCGGCGGCTCGCACTCGGGAAACCTCTCCGCGGCCGAGGCCATCCTCGACGGCTCGGTCGACATCCTCTGCAGCGACTACTACCCGGCCTCCATGCTCCACGCCGTTTTCCTTCTGCACCGGGAACACGGTCTGCCGCTCGCCGACATGGCGAGGCTCGTGAGCCTCAACCCCGCCCGCGCCGTGGGAATGGACGGGGAAATCGGCTCGATCACGGTCGGGAAGAAGGCCGACCTCCTCGTGGTCCGGCTCCTCGACGGGAACTATCCCGTCGTCTCCACGGCAATGGTGAACGGCACGGTCATCCTCTCGACCGGCTACCGGGAGGGTGCGGCATGAAAGCGTTGAGCGAAAAACCCCTGGTACACGAACCGTCCGAGCTGGTCGACGTGACATTCGGCGCCTACACCGAGGTCGGGGAGCACGCCTATTTCGAGAACGTCGAGCTCGGGGACTACTCCTATACCGGACCCTTCTGTTTCCTCCAGAACGCCCGCGTCCTCAAGTTCGCGAACATCGCGGCCATGGTGAGGGTCGGACCGACGATGCATCCGATCGAGCGGCCCACCCTCCACCACTTCACCTATCGCCGGACCCTCTACGGTTTTGCCGACAGCGACGACGAGGACTTTTTCGCCGCCAGACGCGAGCGGGTTTCCGTCATCGGGAACGATACCTGGATAGGGCACGGCGCCATCATCATGCCGGGGATCACCGTCGGCGACGGGGCCGTCGTCGGGTCAGGGGCCGTGGTCACCAAGGACGTCGATCCCTATTCGGTCGTCGCCGGGGTTCCCGCGCGGCCCATCAAGGCCCGTTTCCCCGAGGGCATCGCGCGAGAGCTCGCCGAGATAGCCTGGTGGAACTGGCCCCACGAGATCATCAAGGAAAGGCTCGCCGATTTCTCGGGGCCGGTCGAAGGCTTCGTCATGAAGTACGGAAGGGGGAAGTGGATATGACGCCGGTGCTGCGTGTCGAGAACCTGGGAAAGAGCTTCACGGTCCACGAACTCGGCAAGACCATACGGGCCTGCCACGGCGTTTCGATGACGATCATGCCGGGGGAATTCGTGGGCATCACCGGGAGGAGCGGGAGCGGCAAGTCGACCGTCCTCAAGATGATCTACCGGACCTACGTCCCCGACGAGGGCCGGGTCCTCTACGATTCGGCTCGGTTCGGGACGATCGACCTCTGCGAGACGGACGAGCGGTCGATACTCTACCTGAGAAAACGGGAGATCGGCTACGTGAGCCAGTTCCTGAACCTGATCCCGAGGACCACGGCCCGCTCGACGATCGAGGAGGCCGCCCTGGACATGGGGCGTTCGGCCCCCGAGGCTCGGGAGGAGGCCGAGGCCCTGCTCTCCCATTTCGAGCTTCCCCCCGAGCTCTGGGACAGTTTCGCGGCCACCTTCTCGGGAGGGGAAAAACTGAGGCTCAACATCGCCCGGGCCATGGTGAAGCATCCCCGACTCCTCCTCCTGGATGAGCCGACGGCGAGCCTCGACGATTATTCCAAGGGCAAGGTCCGCGACCTGATCGAGAGGCTCAAGGGCGAGGGGACGACGATGCTCGGCATCTTCCACGACCTCGAGTTCATGCAGGGGCTCTGCGACCGCGAGTACGCCATGAGCGCGGGAAACTTCACGAAACGGGCGGACGTCCTCGCCGGGGCCGCGTCGTGAAGGGCGACCTCCACCTGCACAGCCGCCATTCCGACGGCTCTCTCTCGATCCGGGAGATCCTGGCCGAGGCGAAAATGATCGGCCTCGACTTCGTTTCCGTGGTGGACCACGACACGACGGCGGGGGCCTTCGAGCTTCTTTCCTCGGGCACCGAGTTCGGGATCGGAGCCGTCGCCGGGATCGAGATCTCCGCCATGGACGCCGGGACGGGAAGGAAGGTCCACCTTCTCGGGTACCGCTACCGGCTTCCGGCGCGGAGCCTCGAGGCGCTCTGCGGCCCCACCCTCGCCGCGAGGAACGAGCTCACCCGATGGCAGATCGAGACCCTCGATCGGGCCGGATACCCGGTCACGATCGCCGAAGCCGAAGCGGCCGCGAGGGGATCGGCGATCCTCTACAAACAGCACGCGATGGCCGTCCTCGTCGCCAAGGGGGCCGCCGACGGGATCCACGGCGAAACCTACGCGCGGCTTTTCAAGGGAGGGGGCATCTGCGCCCGCGAGATCGCCTACCCGGACGCCTTCGACGCCCTTCGCGCCATACGGGAGGACGGGGGAATCGCCGTCCTCGCCCACCCCGGCCAGCTCGATTCCTGACACCTCGTCGACCGCCTCGTGGCCGAGGGCCTGGGCGGCATCGAGCTGAACCACCCCGACCACGACGGGGCCGCCCGCCGGAGGGTGCTCGGGATAGCCGAGCGCTATCCCCTCCTCGTGCTGACGGGCGGCAGCGATTTCCATGGCGCCTTCGGCCCTCCCGAACCGATGGGCTCGGTCCTTGCGCCGGAGGACTCCTTTCCCCGCATTACGGGCGGAAGGTCGGGAGAGTCCCTTCAGAAACCCCTTTCGGACTTAACGGATTCGTAACGGAAATCTTTGCGATTATTGACGATACGCGGACGGAAAACTCACGAAAGGGTTGCCATGATGGATTCACTCTGGGAGGGTTTTCCCAGAAAAAAGAAGTCGACGTTTAGAAGGAGATGAACATGATGAGAAAGTCGCTCGCCGTTCTGCTCGGCGTCCTCGTCCTCGCCTCTGCGGTTTTCGCCGCCGATACCAAGCCGCTTACCGTCGTCTGGTACCCGAACAACTCCGGGGAAGACTGGAAGGCCGCCCGCTCCGTTCTCGACGACCTGATCTCGAAGGCCACCGGCCGCCAGGTCATCGACAAGCTCACGACCGATTACGTCATCGCGATCGAGGCCATCGCGACGGGCAACGCCGCCATCTGCTACCCCGGCGCCGTCGGCTACATCCAGGCATCCCAGAAGAATCCCAAGGTCGTTCCCCTCGTCACCGTGTCGAGCCCCAAGGGCACCCTTGACGATTCCGTCTACTACAGCCGCCTCGTCGTGAGGACGGCCGACGCCCCGAAATACAAGTCGGGCGCGGGCTACTCGATCGACGGCATCAAGGGCAAGACGATATCCTTCGTCTCCTCGAGCTCGACCTCGGGCTTCCTCGTTCCCGCCACGGTCATCAAGAGCTTCTACGCCAAGAAGGCCGGATTCAAGGCCGACGACAAGGTCGAGGATCTCTTCCTCGAGGGCGGCTCGGACAAGTTCTTCGGCTCCGTCGTATTCGGCCAGAGCCACCAGGGATCCCTCTTCAACGTCCTCACCGCCAAGGCCGACATCGGCGCCGTCGACGACACCGATGTCGACAGCTACGTGGAACTCGTCTCCGGCAAGCCGAACGCCGTCGGCTCGGTCTACAAGATCAAGGCCGGCGCCGACGCCCCCTTCGATGCGATCCCCGGCGCCTCGTTCACTGTCATCGCCTCCTCCACGGTCCGGCAGGCCCCGATCATCGTCAACACCGACCTGATCACCCCCGCCATGTTCAAGGCCCTCCGCGCGGCCTTCACCTCCGACGAGACCGCGAACAACCCGAAGCTCTTCGTCCCCAAGGACTACAAGGACGAGAGCGGACAGCCCTTCAAGGGCCTGTGGAAGAAGACCGACAGCGAGCGTTTCCTCGCCGTCGACGCCGTCTGGTACAACGACATCCGCGAATTGATGAAATAGGTCTCGAATTCCGATCGCGGCCCCGGGTATCCGGGGCCGTTTGCGAGGGGGCGACGATGGCCATTCTGGAGATCCACAATCTGACGAAGTATTACAAGGACGTGCCCGCCCTGTCCGACGTCAACCTCAAGGTGAAAAAGGGCGAGTTCGTCGCCGTCATCGGACGGTCGGGGGCGGGAAAGTCGACCCTGCTCCGCTGCGTCAACCGGATGATCGAGGCGAGCGCCGGCACCATACTCTTCGACGGCGCCGACGTCCGCTCCCTCAGGAAGGGAGAGCTTCGCCGCCTGAGGACCCGCATCGGGATGATTTTCCAGCACTACAACCTCGTTCCCCGCCAGACGGTCATCGAGAACGTGCTCCACGGACGGCTCGGCTACAAGTCGACGGCGAAGGGCATGCTGGGGCTCTACACGAACGACGAGAAGTGCAGGGCCTACGATATCATCGTCCAGCTCGGCCTCGTCGACCAGCTGGACAAGCGCTGCGACCAGCTCTCGGGCGGCCAGAAGCAGCGGGT
>DBTK01000128.1:0-678 GCA_002307015.1 Spirochaetaceae bacterium UBA1318 | reverse complement strand
TCTGCGACGAGCCGATTGCCTCCCTCGATCCGGGCTCTTCCAAGACGATCATGGATCACCTCCAGAGGATATCGCGGGACATGGCCATCACGGTGCTGATCAACCTCCACCAGGTCGATGTCGCGATAAAATACGCCGACCGCATCGTCGGCATCCGCGATGGCCGGGTCGTCTACGACGGCGAACCGAAAAAGCTCAACAAGAAGGCGGTCGCCGAGATCTACGGTTCCGAGGCGGACGACATCCTGTTCGAGGAATCGCCGGCATGACCCCGCCGATGACCGTTCGCGACGCTCTCGCCCGGCGCTCGATGGCGACCCTCGCCGGCTTCGTCATCGTCGCGGCTGTCGCGCTCGGGTCGTCGGTGGTCACGCAGTTCAGCTTTGCCGCCTGCATCGAATCCTTCCCCAAGGCCTTCGGCTGGATGGCCGACAACTTCGTCCCGAACACCAGGGCCCTGAGGAACATCGGAAAGATCGGCCTCAAGCTCGCCGAAACGGCCCTCGTTTCCGTCATGGCGACGGTGATCGCGGCGGCCGTGGCCTTCTGCCTCGCCATCCTCGCATCGAGGACGACCCGGCCCCATCCCGCCGTTTCGATCGCGGTGAGGCTCGGCGCCCCCCTCTGCCGGAAAATCCCCCTCCTCGCCCGGGCGATGACCCTCCTCCCCTCCCTCCG
>DBTK01000111.1:19713-22491 GCA_002307015.1 Spirochaetaceae bacterium UBA1318 | reverse complement strand
GGGGCTCGGTCTGGTACCAGTAGGCGGTGCTCGAATAGTCGTCCGAACGGTGGTTGTCGTGGCCGTGCTCGATCGTCACCCGGATCGACTTCTCGAACATGACCGGGTCCTGGGTGTGGTAGCGGTAAACGCTGATCTTGCCCGACCAGTTCGGTCCGCCGGGAAGGATCATCCCGTGGGTCGGCGAGGAGAACTCCTGGGTCGGACACCAGGCCGTGTTGAAGTAGTCCTCGGTGCCGGTCCCGTGCAGCGAGGGCGGCCAGGTCTCGCCGTCGATGAAGATCATGTCGTCGCCCTCGCCGTACCAGTTCCATTCCATGGTGGGCCTCAGGTTGTGGATGTTCAGGTTGCAGCCGACGTAGTGGCCCTTTCCCTCGGTCTCGAGGATGACGTAGTTGTCCTTCCCCGTCGTGTTCTTTCCGCCGAACTCGAACAGGGCGTTGCCCATCTTCGAATCGTCGATGCCCGTGGTCAGCTCGCGCTTCCACAGGGCGTGAAACCTCAGGCTGGAATCGAGGGGAACCTGGTAGGTTTCGTAGTCGACGTAGAAGTAGAACTTCACCGCCCGCTCGGCCTGGTTTTCGATCTCGATCCGGGCTCCGTCCGCGAAGGGCATCGGGAAGAAGCAGTTCATGGCCTTCCCGTCCTGGGGGCTCATCGAGAGGGGGCCGGCGGTGAAGTTCCTCGTGACCCCGTGGCCCATGCCGAAGAAGTCGCCGATCGGCGCCTCGACGCTCGGGGTCTTCTCCCCGTCCCAGAACATGCGGACGATGAGCTTCCGCGGCAGGAAGGCTTCCTCGGGATCCTCGAGAGAGCCGATGGTCGCCCAGATATGGGTGACGCATCCCGTCGCCCTCGTCTCGAAAATATTCTTCAGTTCGCCGGGGCCGATCGCATAGTAGTCGCGGTTTCCCCCGGTCCTGTCGTAGCTCGATTCTCGTTTCCTCTTGCCGATCCTCTCCCGATACAGGTCGCGGATCGAACTTCCCAGTGAGATGCCGTTCATGTTGTTCCCTTTCTATTTTATTCCGCTCATCTTGATACCTTCGACGAGGTATTTCTGCAGCACGAAAAAGATCGCTATCGAGGGGAGCACCGCGACGAAGCTGGCGGCCATCACCGCGTTCCACGGCGTGTCGTTCCTGCCGACAAAGCTCGCGATCGCGACCTGCAGCACCCAGAGCTTCTTTTCCTGGTTGACGATCAGGGGCCAGAGGTAGTTGTTCCAGTTGGCGATGAAGAACGAGACCGCGAGCATCATGGTGATCGGCTTCGAGAGCGGCAGGTACACGTTGCGGTAGATGCCGAAGGGCGAGCAGCCGTCGATCGTCGCCGCGTCGTCGAGCTCGGTCGGGATGGTCAGGTAGAACTGCCTGAAGAGGAAGATGCCGAAGGCGTGGGGTATCGCGGGGACGATGACGCCCCAGTAGGAATTGAGCCAGCCGAAGCTCTTCACCAGGATGAACAGCGGGATCATGACGACCGAAAAGGGTATCATGAGGGTGGAGAGGATCCACAGGAACACGAACCGTTTCCCCGAAAAATCCAGCCTCGCCAGGGCGTAGCCCGACATCGAATGGAAGATGAGGGCTATGAAGGTGACGCAGGAGGCGATGATCAGCGAATTGAGAAAGTAGCGCTGGAGATTCTGCTTCAGCGCGTACTGGTATCCCGAGAAGGAAACATGGGCCGGCACCAGCCTCAGGTCGAAGACCTCGGTGTTCGGCTTGATCGACGAGACGACCATTCCATAGATCGGGAAGATGAAGACGATGACCAGCATGACGGCCATGATCGCCTTCGCCGCGCTCCACGAGCGCGATTTCATGACGGGCGAAACCACATTTCCCTCCTAGTCGACCGAGTCCGCTTTCGTGAATTTCAGCTGAAAAACGCTGACGAAAAAGATGATGACGAAGAGCACGAAGGCGAGGGCGGACGAGTAGCCGAGCTTCATGTACTCGAAGCACTGGCGATAGATGTAGAAGACCGACACGTTCGTCGAATTGGCCGGCCCCCCGTTCGTCATGACCTTCACCTGGTCGAAGACCTGGAACGAGCCGATCGTCGTGATGATGAAGACGAAGACGCTGACGTTCTTGATGAGGGGGAAGGTGATGTTCCAGAAAAGGGTCCACTTGTTCGCCCCGTCGAGCACGGCCGCCTCGTAGTAGCTCGGCGGGATGTCCTTGATCGCGGCGAGGAAGAGGACGGCGTAGTAGCCGATGCAGGTCCACGCGGCGCTCACGGCTATCGATCCGAGGGCCTGGGAGGAGGAGGAGAGGAAGCCCTGGCCCGGGAGGCCGACGAGGCGCAGGAAGCCGTTCAGGTAGCCGGTTTTGTCGTTGTACATGAAGATCCAGATCATGCTGGCGACGACGGTCGAGATCGAGAACGGGATGAAGTAGACGGTCCTCAGTATCTCCCCAGACTTCTTCAGCGAATCGAGGAAGACGGCGAGCAGCAGGGAACCGCAGAACACGAGGCCGACGAAAAGCAGGGAATAGGAAAGGGAGAGCCCGAGGGACCTCCACCAGTCCGAGTCGCCCAGGATGGTGAGGTAGTTTTCGATGCCGATGAATTGCATGGGCGAAAGGGCGTCCCACTCGTGCAGGCTCACATAGAAGGCCATGATGATGGGAAAGAAGAGGAATACCGCGAGTCCGATCAAGTCGGGCGCGAGCATTGCGTAGGCGAAGGCGTTCGTCCGCCTTTTTTTGATCCGGCTCGTCTTGGGCGACGACACTGTTGTCTCCTTGAAACGTCGCCAACAATCGT
>DBTK01000111.1:690-19400 GCA_002307015.1 Spirochaetaceae bacterium UBA1318 | reverse complement strand
TTGGCTCGTTGGAAAGTTCCTTGAATCTTCGCCAACTAACGTTGGCTCGTTGGGAAGTTCCTCGATGGAAGCGGGTCCCGGCCGATGCCGGGAATCCGCTGGCGGGCTGCCGGAACGCCTTATGCGTCCCGGCGGCCGGGGGCTACATCGAACCCTTGAAGGTCTTCAGGTACTTGTTGATCTTGTCGTTGGCGGTCGCGGCCGCCGCCTTGGGGTCCGTGTTCGAAAAGATCACGGACTGGAGGGCGTCGCCGACGATGGTGACGACCTCGGCGGGATACCGGGGCTCGCCGATCGCGGTCGGATAGATATCCTTCGTGAAGGTGCTCCTCAGACCCTTGTTGTAGATGTCCTTGCCCGCCTCGATGACCGACTTCCTCGGGGAATAGGCGAATTTGACCTGGGTGCACCACTCGAGGGGCTTCTCGACGTTCTGGGCGAGGGCCCACATGATGAACTTCGCGGCGGCATCGCGGTTCGCGCTCTTGCTGTTCACCATGAACTTCCAGCCGCCCGCGCAGGTCGCGTTCTTTCCGTCGGTGGGAATCGGGAGGGGAACGACGCCGATGTTCTTGGTGGCGTAGTCCCGCTCGAGGTTGGCGATCACCCAGGTGCCGACGACCTGCATGGGTGCCGTTCCGTCGGCGACGAGGGGATCGGTCGGCTGGCCGTTCAGCTTCTTCGCGGCGCCGGCGTTGAAGAGGTCGCCCCAGAGCTTGAGCGCGCTCTCGACTCCCTTGCCTTCGAACGAACCCTTTTTGTTCTTGACGTCGACGACGTTCGCGCCTGTCTGCCAGAGGAAGGGGTACCAGACGAAGTTCTGGTAGTAGCCCTGATCGGCGGGCAGGATGAGGCCGGGACGGGTCGCTGTCGTCAGTTTCTTGGTGGCGGCGACGAGTTCATCCCAGGTCTTCGGCGGCTCGATGCCGGCCGCCTTGAGGATGTCCTTGTCGTAGTAGAGGCCGAGGAGTTCGATCTCGAACGGGACGGCGCGGATCGAGCCGTTCACGGTGACCGCGTCGAGCGAGCTGGGAAGGAAATCGTCGCGGATCGGTTTCGTGAAGTAGGGCGTGAGATCCATCGCGATGCCCGAGTTGACGTACTTGAGGAAATCTCCTGGGCTGATGAGGAAAACGTCCGGGCCCTTGTTGGACGCGAAGGCCGTCGTCAGCTTGGTGCCGTTCATGTACTCGGCCTGGGGAATCTGTTCCGGCTTGATGACGACATCCGGATTCAGCTTGTTGTACGCGTCGGCGAGGGACACCATGAATTCCTCTTCGTGACCCGTATGGAAATACCAGAACGTTACTTCCTTCTTCTTGGCTTCGGCAGAGAGCGCCGCGACGGCGATCAGGGTCGAGACAAGCAGGAACGCGAGCAGCTTACCGCTTCTTTTCATGTAAATCCTCCTAATGTGTAACCGTAACCGGTTACGGTGCGAGTATACCATACTTTGTAGAATACGCAAGCCTTTTTTGTAACCGGTTACGCTTTTTGCGGGTCCCATCCTTTTCCGACGTCGCAGGCCCCGGCCCACCCTAACGGCGGTTCGATCGGGGGACTCCCGCACTCTGCCTGATGATGAGTTCCGTGCCGAGCCTGACCTTGTTGGCGGACATCGTTCCGTTCTCGATGTCCCCGACGAGCATCTCGACCGTCTTCGCCGCGATCTCGGCGAAGGGATTCCGGATCGTGGTTATCCCCGGGACGATGTCGCTCAGTTCGGCCATGTCGTCGAAGCCGGTCACGCTGACGTCGTCGGGAACCCCGAACCCGTCGCGGATCAGGCGGACCTGGAGCCAGACGGCGATCCGATCGTGGAAGCACATCGCCGCGGTCGCCGGGTTCGGGCCGGAAAAGAGGCCCGAGATCGAGCTCGAATCCTTCTGTTCGTAGTAGGCGGGCAGGAACTCGGCGTAGTGGTTCCCGTCGAATCCGAGACCGTGTTTCGCGAGGGCGTCGGTGAATCCCCGGAACCGCTCCCGGTTGATGTGGTCGTTGTACTTGGCTGTGTAGCGCTTGTAGCCGTCGATATAGGCGATGTCCCGATGCCCGAGGCCGATCAGGTACTCGGTCATCGCGAGAAAGGCACCGTACTCGTCGATCGTCACGACGTTCGTCTCCACGGAAGGCAGGTCGTTCATCATGAGGACGAGGGGGATCCTCTTCTCCAGTATCCGCTCGACCGCGGTCGGATCCCGATTGACCGGGAACACGATCACCCCGTCGACCTTCCTGTCGACGAAAAGCTCGAGGTAGCTCTCCTCCTTCTCCGCGTCGTCGTTCGAAAGCGCCAGATTGAGGAAATAGCCGCGCTTCCAGAATTCGGCTTCGATGATGGTCCCGATCATGGCGAAGGACTGGTTCTCGATGTTCGGGATCAGGAGGCCTATCGTGAAGCTCTTGCCGGTCGCGAGGCTCTTCGCCCGGTAATCGGGGCGGAAGCCGTTCTCTCGGACGGCTGCGAGAATTTTTTCCTTCGTTCCCGGATTGATGCCCGGCTTCCCGTGGAGGGCGCGGTTGACCGTTCCCTTCGAAACCCCGCAGATCCGCGCGATGTCGTTGATTGTCATGGTTTACATCCGTACGTTCGGTTTTCGGTGCGACCGGAACCGGTCACGACGGGCAGTATATCATCCCCGACGGGTTGTTGAAAGGCTTCCCGCCTCGGCCGATCGGCGAAGGCGGGTCCACCCGGGGCCGTACCCAAACTTCATGACACTCATTCTTTCCCTTTACAATCGGTTCGTGCCGTGATACAACCGGGTATCATCGCGATTTTCGAGGAGGTGTGTTGATGTTTGTATCAAAACGAGGGCTTGCCGGAAACGGCGCGGAACGGCGATAAATCGGATCTGTTTTCATAGTCTTCGAATTTAAGCGATAGCTACCGCCCGCCGATCCTCCAACCGTTCCCGCTCCGCCGATTCCCGCGGCTCCAGCCGACCCTACGGCAAACCAACTGCATAGTGTTTCGGACGTATCGATTTCTCGTCGATACCGGCGTTCAGCGTGTGGAGAAATCATCGTGTCTTCAATAAGTCATTTGTCATCGTTCGGATACTCGGAGTTTTTCATGTCCCGCATCGAGGGAGCGGGAGGGACGAGGCTCACCCCGGCTCGGGTGATCAAGGCCGAAAAGTCCCGGTGGACCCTCGTCGGGGAGGAGGGCGAGTACCTGGCGACCCTCTCGGGACGGTTCCTGTACCGGTGCACCGAGGGTTCGGCCGACCGGCCCGTGACCGGCGACTGGGTCGCCGTCAGCCCCGTCGAGGCCCCCGAGGAGGGAAGCGGCGAATCCCCCGCGAAGCAGGGGAAGGCCGTCATCCACGAGGTGGCGGAACGGGCGACGGCGGTGTACCGTCGAGCCGCCGGTCCCGAGACGGTCAGGCAGGCGATCGCGGCGAACATCGACGTCGCCCTCGTGGTCACGGCCATAGATCGGGACTTCAACCCCAGGCGGCTCGAGCGCTACGCGAGCATCCTCGCCGACTCGGGGGCCAGGGTCGTCGTCGTGCTGAACAAGGCCGACCTCGCCTCGGACGGGGACGGCGACGTCGTCCAGCCCGAAAGGGCGGCAGCCCTCGCCAAACAGGCGATGCCCGGGGCCGCCGTCGTCGCGGTGAGCGCGAAAAGCGGCGCCGGGATGGATGGGCTCGGGCCCTACCTCCTTCCGGGAAGCACCGTCGCCCTCATCGGATCCTCGGGTGTCGGAAAGTCGAGCCTCCTCAACCGGCTGGCCGGGGAGGACGTCCAGGCGACCAACGGCCTGAGGGCGGGCGACGGACGGGGCCGGCACACGACCACGAGCCGGGAACTCTTCGCCCTCCCCTCGGGAGTCCTCGTCATCGACACCCCGGGCATGAAGGAGATACAGCTCTGGTGCGACTCGGGTGATGTCGAATCGGCCTTTCCCGAGATCGAGGAGGCCGCCGCCGGCTGCCGGTTCAGGGACTGCACCCACACCGACGAGCCGGGTTGCGCGGTCAGGTCGGCCGTCGAGGAGGGAAGCATAGACCGGGAGCGGTACGAGGGCTGGATCAAGCTGAGCGGAGAACAGTCCACGTTCGACAAAAAGAGGATAGCGCGGGAAAAACGGGCCATCGCGAAGGTGTCGAAGATCGTCCACGGCAAGGGCACGCGGCATTTGTCGATTTTCTAGGCGTCCGGAAACCGGGCCGCGGGGATGGGGTCAGCGGGATCTTCGGCCCCGCGGCCTGTCATCCGGCGGTCGGGAAAACCCCTTCCGCCGGAGCGTGGATTCCGGTATCCTCCAGATAGGTTGCCGAAACGAGCGCCGCCGGCCTCGCAGCGAACCGCAGGGCGTGGCCGCGGACGGATGATCGGCAGCCCGCCAGGGGGACCCATGAAACTCTTCATCATTTCCGATATCCACGGATCGCTCGAAAGCCTCGAAACGGCCCTCGAAGCCTTCCAGCGGGAGGGCGCCTCCCACCTCCTCATCCTCGGCGATTACCTCAACCACGGCCCGAGGAACCCGATTCCCGGGGGCTACGCGCCGGACCGAACGGCTGTCCTGCTCAACCGCCACCGGGAAAAGATTCTCGGGATCCGCGGAAACTGCGACAGCGAGGTCGACCAGATGCTGCTCGAGTTTCCGATGATGGGGGACTATGCGATCGTCCTCGACCAGGGCAGAAGGTTTTTCCTGACCCACGGCCACGGTCTCTCGCCCGAGCGCCTTCCTCCCCTTGCGAAGGGCGACGTGTTCCTTTCGGGACACACCCACATCCCGTCGCTGAAGCCGTCCGACGGCATCGTCCTGATGAATCCGGGATCGGTGACCCTGCCGAAGGGCGGGAACCCCAGGACCTACGGCGTCGCCTCGAGCGACGGCTCGGGAACGACCCTCGAAATCAGGACGATGGACGGCAAAAGCCTCTCCTCCCTTTCGCTCGGGATGCCCGCGGCGGAGGAATCATGAAAAAGCAAACCCCGTTTCGCCCCTTTTTTGTCGCGGTGCTGGCCTCGGCTTGTTTTCTTGCCTCCTGCACGACGGAGCGCGGCATACGGACCGTGAAGCCTGTTTTTCACGACGCCCGGCTCGATGCCTGGGCCGAGGACATCGACGATCTCGCCCGTAACCTTCCCGTCCTCCACAAAAACCTTTTTTTCAGGATCAGCCGGGAGAGCTTCAGGGACGAAATCATAAAGCTCGACGCGGATCTTCCCACCTTGTCGGACGCCGCGATAAAAACCAGGCTCAGGGCCATCGTCGCCTCGGTGGGGGACGGCCATACCATCCTCGAGAGCGACCCTGTCCGGCTCCTCCCCATCGCCCCCTATTGGTTCGAGGACGGGATCATCGTCGTGAACGCCCCGGCCGGTCACCCGAACCTCGTCGGCGCTCGCCTCGTTTCGATAGAGGGCGTCCCGATCGAAGAGGCGGCAAATCTCGCTTCTACGCTGATCCCGGAGGGAAACGAGGCCTCGAGGAAGGGCGACACGCCAGCCATCCTCCTGGACCCCGAAGCCCTCGTCGGGCTCGGGATAGTCCCTGCCGACCGCGCAGACGAGGTCGTTTCGGGTAAAGCTCCGATTCGCCTTGTCTTCGAGAAAGACGGCGAGAAGATCCAGACCGAATTGTCCCCCGTTCAGGCGGAAGAGTACCGGACGCTTCGCTGGGCCGTCGCACGGCCATCCGACGCCGACCTCCCCCTCTATCGGCGCCATTCCGAACTCGCCTTCTGGTCGGAATACCTGGAAAAGCGGCGTCTCCTCTACGTCAAATACAACTCATGCTCCGACGGGCCGAACGGAACCGCAAAGGACTTCTTCGAGGGAGTCGCGAAAAAAGTGAGGGACGGAAGCGTAGACGCCCTCGTTATCGATCTGCGGGATAATGGGGGAGGAGACTCGAGCCTCATGGACCCTTTTATAGCCGAGCTGGAAACCCTGCCGGTCAACGCGACCGGTAGGCTCTGGGTCGTGATAGGCAGGGCGACCTTCTCGTCGGCCATCCTGAATGCCATGGCGATCAGAAACACGACGGCGGCCATCCTGATCGGCGAGCCGACGGGCGGCAAACCCAACCATTACGGCGAGATTAAATCATTCTCGCTCCCGAACTCGGGTCTCCGCTGCCAGTATTCGACCAAATATTTCAGGACAAGCGACCGCGATCCGAATACCATCGAACCCGACGTGAAAGAGGGATTGGTCTCCTCCGATTACTTCGCCCTGAGGGACCCCTGTCTCGAGCGGATACTCGCCGATACGTCTGCCCCGAGGAACTGAAAGATAGAATGAACGAACCCCGCAGCAGAGCTGCGGGGTAGGGGCCCGCGTGCGAATCAGCGCCCCCGTCTCTTCCCCGGATGGGGAACCCAGGCGGGGGCGTCTTTCCATCGCTCCCGCGGTTGGGGCTCGATCGCGTCGCGAGCCTTTCCCTTCCCGCCCTCGTGCCGGTCGCCGTGGGTTTTCCTGTCCGGGATGGGTTCGGGTTTGCCCGGCTCCTGTTTTTCCGGAACCGGGGCGGCAGGGAGAGCCTTTTCGTGCTTCTTCACGGAGTCGGGACTCGGAACCCGCGTGACCCAGCCCGAGGGCTCTTCCCGTCCCGCGATCGAGGCGATGACGGCCCCCGATTTTTCGTCGGTCGACGGGGCCTTGCCGAAGTCGCAGTCGACGAGAGCGCCCGGGACGACGCCCGAGGGACTCGGGCCCTTCCCGCCGTCGGACTTTCGGTAGCGGACGAGGGTGTAGCCCCACGCCGAACAGGCGTAGCGGCCGAACCAACCCCCGGGAATCCTGAACTCCTCGGAAAGTATCCTTACGACGGCGGTCGTGGAGTTTTTCGCGACGGGGCCCTTCGGAGCCGCCTTTGGGAACCCCTCCGTACCGTCGGAAACGGTGGACGAACCGACGGTCGCGGGCTTGTCTGCGACGAGAACGGTCAGCGAGACTCCCTCCTTAGGAAGCCCCGCCTCGGCCGATATCTCGGAGAGCCGGGCAGGCGCCCCCTCGATGCCGAGGTTGAAATGGCACCAGGGAACCTTCGTGTTCACGGGAAGGGCGAAGCCCGCCACTTTTTCAGGGGCTCCCCGTCCGCCCTTGGTTCCGCGCAGGCCTGGCCTGGCGAGCGAGGGCCTCGCGATCGTTTCGACGGGAACGAGGGGCGAGCCGTCGAGGGGCAGGGCCGATTTCGAGCCCGGGGCCGGACAGCCGAGAACATGGGGACAGGGGGCGACGATGCCGATGCCCGCCCTGACGAGTTCCGCCCTCATGCGCGCGACGTGCTCGCCCGACCTCGGGATCCCGGCTTCCAGCACCACGATCCTTCCTCCCGGAACGCAGAGACCGGAAAGGTAGTCGGCGTGGCGCTTCGCCTGGATATCGGAGGGCCTGCCGTCGGTCCAGAAGAGCTCGTTCAGCACGTTCGCCGCCGAAACCATCATCGCCTTCGAGCGGAGGGAGGAACTCGCGTCCCCCGTCACCCGCTCGATCTTCCAGGCCAGGGGGGATCCCGTAATCGCCTCGGCGAGGCGGGCGAGGATTCCCTCCCCCGTTTCCATGGCGGCCCCGGCCCGGTCGGTGCAGACGATCGTGAGCGGCCGTTTCCTCAGCTCCGGCCTCGCGATGAACAGGGCGATCGGCACGGTGAGCGGCCCCGATCCGATGTCGATGAGGGAAACGACCCCGGCCGATTCGGGTCCGAGGACCTTCCCGATGTCCCTGAACGCGGGCCCCGAAAAAAAACGGGAATACCGGTAGAGGTTCCAGGGGAGGAAGTAGTGGAGGTAGGCCGAGAAGAGCGAAGCCTGGGCCATGTAGCCGGTGGGACGCGAGGCCCTCTCGTCGGTCAGGTCGTGCCAGAGTTCCCTGATGTTCCCGGGGAGTTCGCGGCGGTGACGCTGAGACAGCGGCACGATCTTCGGCAGCACCTCGAAATAGCTGCCGAGGGCGCGTACGGCGTCGGCGGAGAGCGGGGGGAAAAGTTCGGAAACAACCATGGCCAATAGTACGGGACCGCGCCCCGGACGTCAATGCCGATGAGTGTCATGAAGATCAGGTACGGGAACCGCTCCGCTCCATGGACCTCGCGTTTCGCGGCATCGCTCACGCTAGTTCATGGAATTGAAGCCCACTTCATAATCCTCTTCTATCATACGGGCCATAAGGTAGTGATTCTGATAGATGTCTTTGTTTTCGTTCAGGATAAGGCTGTGAACAATGTTGAGCCATTGAGATTCAGGAGCACGGCCTGATTCGAGCATGCTGGAGAGAATCTTCACCGCATAGTATCCCTGGAGTACGGGGTTTTGATCGATAACGGCGGACAGACAGTTTTCTCCCAGGTAGCCGTATGTCGATGCATCAAGATCGTGAAAGACCACGGTGGTTTTATCAATTCCCGCCTTTGCGAGGGCCCGAATAAATTGGGTATTATACGCCG
This sequence comes from Spirochaetaceae bacterium UBA1318, assembly GCA_002307015.1. Lineage (GTDB taxonomy): Bacteria > Spirochaetota > Spirochaetia > Treponematales > UBA1318 > UBA1318. The sequence continues at coordinate 10,987 of DBTK01000111.1, read as the reverse complement.
CTATTAGGTAGATGGCATCGAAAGAGCCGTCTTCCGACCTCAAGATGTCACCGAGCATGCTTTCGATCTTGTCGGATTGCATCCGAGTCGTAATGTATCGAACGTCTTTCGCAATCCAACTGAAGCGGGAATCCAAAATCCCAAGGAAACCGTCAAGCCTCAACTTATTGATGTTGAGCGTCGGAATCTCGGCGTCGAACCGGGAATGCGTCGAAATCACGAGGACCCGCGGATCCTTCTTGAAAAAGAGCGCTTTGCCGATATACTCAGCCGCGAGCCTGCCGCCCGCATGGTAATCGGGACCGATAAAGCAGAATCGTTTGCCGTTTGGCGCGTCGACATTCAGGGTAATGTAGGGAAGCCCCTTCCCTTCGATAAACCCGATGATCGAGTCCATATTGTAGGCCCACTGATACACCAACGCCACCGCATCGAGGCCCTCCTTCCACGCCTCGTTCAGCTTCTCCAGGTAAACACCGGTATCTCCCTCCGGTATCATGTAGTGGTGTACCTGGTAATCGAGGTGCTGGATCTGTTTCGCGGCTATATCGATGCCTAGGCTAATGTCAGTCCAGAAATACCTCGGCAGGGTGGATGTGAACACGGCAATCTTTCTGACCTTATTGCGCTTGAGAATCTGCGACGCCTTGTGCGGAACGTAATTCATCTCTTTCGCGTAGGCGAATATCTTTTCTTTGAGCTCGCGGGAGACGTACCCCGAGCTGTTGAGTGCCCGATGAACGGTAATGAGGGAGATATGAAGGGCGTCGGCGATATCTTGTTGGGTTAATCCCATGTCATACCTTTCACTGATAATAGAGTTTGACAGTCTCTTTCCACTATGCTATACGTGTATCATACAGGTTACTGATGCAATCTGCAATCAAAGGAAGGAGAATTCATGAAAAGAAAGATGCTTGCCGTCGTGTGTCTCGTGTTCTCTGCGCTTCTGCTTTTCGCCCAAACGTCGAAGCCGGTCGTCAATAAGAACCCCGTTACCCTTAAACTGATGTTTTTCAGCCCGGAGCTGACCGATCAGTACAACGACATGGCTGCGACCTACAAGGCCGAAACGGGCAATACGCTGGATATTACGGTACTCCAGGCCGATTACGTGACGGTCCTGCGCGCGAAGCTCAACTCGGGGGATATTCCCGACGTGTTCATGAGCAGCGCGTACGCCGACAACGACACGTATAAGGACTACTGCTACGACCTGACGAACGAAGACTTCATGAAACAGCTGGAGCCGACCTCGATGACGGGCGTCACGGTGAACGGCCGTGTCATCGGCTATCCCTTTCTGGTCCAGTCCCACTCGTTCATCTACAACAAGAAGGTCTTCGCCGACGCGGGGATCACGGTTCTCCCGCGGACGCTCGCCGAGTACGACGCGGTCTGCAAGAAACTGAAGGCGAAGGGTATCCAGCCGTTCGCGACCGGCTTCAAGGAATGGTGGGTTCTTCCCCAGACCGCGTGGCAGGTCATGGCCCCGATCAAGGATTCCTTCGGCGGCGATTACGCGAAATTCGTCGATCAGCTGAACGCCGGCACGGTCAAGTTCTCCACCCTCAAGGAGATGAACACGGTTTTCGACGTACTCGACCTGATCAAGAACAACGGCGGTCCCAAGCCGATGGAATCCGACTTCAACGACCAGTGTTCGATGCTCGCCAGCGGTAAGGTCGCGATGATCCATCAGGGCAACTGGGCCGAAGACACCATCCGCAAGACGAACCCGACCATCGATATCGGGTATCTCCTCGGACCGGTCAGCGGCCCCGCGGACAAGGCCGGCATCATGTTCGATTCCAACCAGACCATCCGTATCGCGAAAGACAGCAAAAACCTGAAAGCCGCCCTCGACTGGCTCAGGTGGCTTACCACCTCCGATTACGGCAAGAACTGGATACCCGGAAAGATCCTGCAGCTTTCTCCGATCAAGGGTGCAAAGGCCTCCAAGGCCGAGCTCGCCCAGGCCACGATGGACCTCCTCGCGAAAAAAACCCCGAACTATTCCTGGTACTATCAGCGATTTCCGACCGGTACCGAACAAGGTCTGGGAATCATCCTGCAGGGATACTGCGCAGGCATGACGAACAGGCAGGATACGCTCAAGGCTCTCGATTCCTCGTACAAGAAAATCGTAGACGCTTCCAAATAAAAAAAGCCATGCCCTTTGCCCTGACGGATGTTTGATTCCGTCGGGGCGAAGGAGCGACCGAGCAATGGCAGAACGCCACAAGACCTTCGTTGGTCCGTGTTCTGTCGGGAGAGAACATGAAATCGGAAAACCTCAAAAGACATCTGCGTTCGACGCTCGAGTTTGCCGGATTTACCGTACCGGCGGTCATTGTAATTTTCGCGTTTGTGGAATTGCCCTTTTTGATGAGTGTTCTCTATTCATTCACCAAGTGGAACGGGCTTGATAAGGTTCCCGTCTTTATCGGCTTCGCCAATTACATGGAGATATTCACCAACGACCCCAATATGATGCAGGCGCTGGGGTTCACCCTTCTCTTTACGGTTTTTATGGTGTTCTTTACCAACGTGATTGCGATGCTTCTGGCCGTCGCCCTCGATAGCAAAGTCCGGGGAAAGAACGTTCTGAGAGCGGCGTTCTATGTCCCCAACATCATCAGCATGATCATAATCGGCTATATCTGGCGATTCATCTTCTCCAAGGGTTTTGACTCGTTCTACGCGTTGACGAAGATCCCCGCGTTCCAGCTGAGTTGGCTCGGCGATGCGAAGCTCTCATTCGTCAGCGTCGTCATCGTATCGGTCTGGCAGGCCATCGGCTTCTACATGGTAATCTATATCGCGGGGCTGCAAACGGTACCGAAGGATATCATCGAGGCCGCGATGATCGACGGCGCCCGCAGCTCGACCCGTTTTTTCAGGATTACGATGCCCCTTATCCTGCCGTCGATCACCGTCTGCCTTTTCTATTCGCTTTCGAGCGCGTTGAAAACCTTCGACGTCATATTCAGCCTGACGTTCGGCGGACCAGGGACGGCGACCACGAGCATCGCGCTCGATATCTACAAGACCGCGTTCAGCGACAGCCGGTTCGGATATGGGTCGGCGAAATCGGTGCTGTTGTTTTTTCTCATCCTCCTCGTTACCGTTTTCCAGCTCTCCCTGTTCAAGAAAAGGGAGGTGGAGGCATGAAGCGATCCTTGGCATGGGGCGCGCTTTCCGTGGCCCTTTTCCTCGTAGCGATAATCTACCTATACCCGCTCATCCTCGTCGTCATCAATTCCCTGAAAACCTTCACCGAGATCATGACCGACGTCACCGCCCTGCCGACTGCGCCGGATTTCCAGAACTTCGTGAACGCATTTCGGCTTTTGGAGTATCCCAGCCTCTGCCTCAATACCCTGATCGCGACCGCGATCGGTACGATCGGCGTCGTCCTCCTGAGCTCCATGGCCGGTTACCGCCTTTCGCGCACGAAAACCCGCGCAAGCTGGTTCGTGTTCATCATCTGCGTCGCGCCGATGATGATACCCTTCCAATCGTTCATGATCGCGCTGGTCAAGATCGCCAAGATCCTGCACCTGACGGGGTCGGTGTACGGCCTCGGCGTGATTTACTGGGGCCTCGGCGTACCGCTCTCGCTTTTCATGTACCACGGCTTCGTCAAGTCGGTTCCCACCGAGCTCGATGACTGCGCGCGCATCGACGGGTGCTCTCCCCTCAGGGCCTTCTTTCAGGTAATTTTCCCGCTGCTGCAGCCGGTCACCATGTCGGTCATCGTCATCAACGCCATGTGGATGTGGAACGACTTCCTCTTGCCCCTTCTCGTACTGAGCGGAGAAAAGAAAGCGATGACCCTGCAGCTCGCCGCCTACAACTTTTTCGGGCAATACAAGATCGAGTGGAATTACGCCATGGCCGGCGTCCTTCTGACGGTCACGCCCGCAATTATCTTCTACATCGCGCTGCAGAAGCACATCATCAAGGGAATGACCGCTGGAGCGGTAAAAGCATAACCGTACGGAGATAAATACGATGAAATTTACGAGCGGATATTGGGACTTGCGGGAGGGGGTGAAGATGTTCTCCCCGAAGCAGGCGTACTCCATCGAGAAAAGCGCTGAATCGCTGACCGTTTTCGCGCCGTGCAAGACAATTCAATCCCGCGGCGACGTCCTGAATATTCCCCAGCTGACCGTCGCCTTCAGTACGCCGATGCCCGACGTGATACGGGTGCAGATCTGCCATTTCAAAGGTACCGATCGGAAGGGGCCTTTTTTCGAGATCGCGGAATCTGTCGGACTGAAGCCGGTCATCGATGAAAGCGAGGAAACGGTGAGCCTTTCGAGCGGCAAGATGAAGGCCGTTGTTCACAAGCAGGGACCATGGGCCGTCGACTTTCTGTACGACGGCCGCTTCATGACCGGGACGGGCCGACGCCGCTCCGGATACGTGATCGACGAGAACGGCGACCGGTTCATGACCGAGCAGCTTTCCCTGGGCGTCGGAGAATACGTGTACGGCCTTGGCGAACGGTTCACGTCCCTTATCAAGAACGGACAGGTCGTCGATATGTGGAACGAGGACGGCGGAACGAGCAGTGAAATCGCCTACAAGAACGTCCCGTTCTACATGACGAACAGGGGCTACGGCGTTCTGGTCGCCCATCCCGAGAAGGTATCGTTCGAGGTCGCTTCGGAAGACGTGTCGCGGGTGCAGTTCTCGGTTCCCGGCGAATACCTGGAGTACTACCTTGTGGGCGGAGGGACCCCGAAGGAAGTGCTTCACACATACACTCAATTGACCGGCAGGGCCGCGCTGCCACCCGCCTGGTCGTTCGGACTCTGGCTCACGACCTCCTTCACCACGACGTACGATGAGAAAACGGTGAACAGCTTCATCGACGGAATGAAGGAGCGCGACATTCCCCTCAACGTGTTCCACTTCGACTGCTTCTGGATGAAAGGCTTCCAGTGGTGCGATTTCAAATGGGATATCGACGCGTTTCCCGATCCGGCGGGCATGCTCCAGCGGCTCAAGAAAAAGGGCCTGCATATCTGCGTCTGGATCAACCCCTATATCGCCCAGAAGTCGAGCCTGTTCGAGGAGGGAAAGGCCGCCGGCTACCTCGTGAAAAAGGCCGACGGCGGCGTCTGGCAATGGGATCGGTGGCAGTCCGGCATGGGACTCGTCGATTTCACCAATCCGGCCGCCGTTTCCTGGTTTCAGGGCTGCCTGAGAAAGCTCATCAAGATGGGCGTCGACTGCTTCAAAACCGACTTCGGCGAACGCATTCCCGTCGACGTTGTGTATCATGACGGCTCGGACCCGGTCTCGATGCACAACTACTATACCTACCTCTATAACCGGACGGTCTTCGAGGTGCTCGAGGAGGAGTACGGGAAAAACCACGCCCTCCTCTTTGCGCGTTCGGGGACGGCGGGAAGCCAGAAATTCCCGATCCATTGGGGAGGGGACTGCTCGGCGACCTACGAGTCGATGGCCGAAACCCTCCGCGGCGGATTATCCCTGGGCATGTCGGGCTTCGGGTTCTGGAGCCATGACATCAGCGGTTTCGAAAAAACCGCGACCCCCGACCTTTATAAACGGTGGTCGGCGTTCGGACTCCTTTCGACGCATAGCCGCCTGCACGGCAGCGAATCCTATCGGGTACCGTGGTTGTTCGATGCCGAGGCTGTCGACGTCCTTCGATTTTTCGTCCGGCTGAAATGCACCCTCATGCCCTATATCTTCTCCGCCGCATGCAGGACGACGCGAACCGGCGTTCCGATGATGAGAGCCATGGTGCTCGAGTTCCCTGATGATCCGACCTGCGCCTTCCTCGACCGGCAGTACATGCTCGGAGACGATCTTCTGGTAGCCCCCGTATTCAGCGACGATGGGTCGGTTACCTACTACCTGCCCCGCGGGCGTTGGACCAACTTCATCACCGGCGAGCAGAAGGACGGTGGTTCGTGGCAGAGCGAGAAACACGACTACTTCAGTCTCCCGCTCATGGCCCGCGGCGGAAGCGTCATCGCGGTCGGAACCGAAGCGACGAAAACCGATTACGATTATGCAGACGGCGTAACCTTCCACCTATTCGAACTGAACGCCGGAGAGCACGCGGAAGGATCCGTCTTCGACATGGAGGGGAATCAGGGGATGAGCGTTTCCGTCGAGCGCACGGGAGACTCGCTCGCGATCGCCGTTTCAGGCGCGAAAAAGCCGTGGAAGGTACAGCTTCGAAACGTGCCGTCCATCACCCGGGTGGACGGCGGTACCGCGTCCTCCGACCCCCTCGGGGTCATGCTTCATCCAACGACCGTATCGTCCGCTCTCACCGTACGCCTCTGACCTGGAATTCAATGTTGTTCGGTACCGATCGATCTCGCAGCCTTGCCGCGGGGTCGATCGGTCTGTAACGCCCAATCGCAACATGACGGCTTGACCATTCCGATACAAGGCACTATCATGCCCTAAAGTAAACCATGAGTATACTAAAGGGCACAGAGCTGCCCATTGGAGAGAATATGGGAACAGCAGAACGGCGGGAAAAGGAGCGCACCATACGGCTCGATGATATCGTCGATGCGGCGGAGCGGGTGTTTTTCGAGAAGGATGGCCAGGATGCGACGATGGACGACGTGGCGAGGGAGGCCGATTTCAGCAAGCGGACGCTGTACAAGTATTTTTCGAGCAAGGACTCTCTCATGCTCGCGATCTCCCTGCGCGGGTATCGGGCGCTGAATCTGATGCTCGAAAAAACGATGGCTGATGTCCGGGACGGGAACGCGATGGAAAGGCTCGAGGCCTACGGCCGGACCTATGTCGAGTTCAGGGACCGCTATCCGGGGCACTTCACCACGATCCTCGCCTACCGGACGCTCGAGTCCGACCTTTCGGGAACGGATCCGATCGCGACGCAATGTTACCAGGAGGGAGAGAAGCCGACGGGCTTGATCGAGGCGACGATCCGCGAGGGCATCCTCGACGGCAGCGTCAGGGCCGACATCGATCCGGTCGAGGCCTCCATCGTGCTCTGGGCCGATCTCGTCGGCCTTCTCCTGATCCTGGAACGGAAGACCGCCTATCTCGCCTCCTATCGGCACGTCGAGGTCGGGAAGCTGATCGACGCCGCCTTCCTCTACATACGCCGCTCGATCGGCTGTCTGGAGGGGGCGATCCATGGAAACTGAGAGAGAAGGGCGGGATGAGGGAGGCCGGCGAACCCGCCTCGCGCGGAATCTCGGAAGGTCGGCCGTCACGATCGTCGGGATCGCCGCCATCCTGGGGACGATGGCCCTTTCGGGCTGCCGGTCGTCCCTCGAATTGAACAGGGGAGCGATCGAGATTTCCGTCAGGTCGGGGCCGAACTGGGACCATCGCCATCCCCTCTTCCTGGGGCTCGCCATGTACACCCAGCCCCAGATCGCCATCTGGGCCGAGGACGCGAACGGAACCTACCTCGGGACCCTCTTCGTCACGAAAAAGTCTGCGACCCAGGGCTGGCTCCCCTCGGTCGGGGAGAACGTTCAGGCGGGGGACATCAGGAGGCCCGAGGCTCTTCCCGCCTGGAGCCACCGCCGGGGCGTCGTCTATTCCGACGGGCTTTTCATGCCGACCTCGGCCCGTCCCGTCGTCGACGCGGTGACCGCCGCGACCCCGAAGGGGGATTTCTCGCTCGCCATCGAGCCTGCGGGGGAATCGGGAACGATCAGGCTGTTCGCGGAATTCAACCAATCCCTCGACTTCAACGACGCCTACCCCGAGGGCGCGAAACGGGGCGAGGCGGGATACTCGGGCGGCAAATTCGGGTCGGGCCAGCCCTCCCTCGTGTACGAGGCCGACCTCGACTCGGGCACGGACGGGGTCGACTTCGTCCTCGTCGGGCACGGCTCGGCCGACGGCAGCGACGGGACGATAGATCCCGACCTTTCGGGAATTACCGGCGCGAAACGGATCGTGGACCGGGTGACGGCGAGGGTGGTGAGATGATGAGGAGCACAATGTACTGTTTGCGGAAAATTTCCTTGGTTCTGCTGGCCGCCGTTTTCGTTTCGACGGTGTCGGCCTTCCCGAATCCGGGCGAGCTCGAGACGGGGCTTTCGGCCGGATTCTGGGGGCCGTCGGACACGGTCGCCTTCGGGCTCGGACGCGCGGGTGGAGTCGGCTTCGCCGTCTCGTCGCTCGCGGGGATACCGTGGACGTCCTTCGCGCCCTTCGGCGAGCTCAGGCTCGGTGCCGGCCTTTCGCCGCGCGGGACAGCCCTCATCCTCAAGGCCGAGGGTGTCGGCGGCCTCGCCTGCATTCCCGGCACGTCGCTCGCGGCGCCCTACGGCGGGCTGTCGCTCGGCCTCGAGCTTCCCGTGGGACGATCGGGCTTTTCCCTCCATGCCCAGACCGTCGGCCGTTTCGGCGGCCGCGAATACCGCCAATCCGTTTCCAACCCGGTCGGGATCGTCAGGTACGTCGAGACCTGGGCTCCCCCGGCCATCGACCTCGAGGCCGGCTTCTCCTGGTCGCCCCGGTAGCTTTTGGCAGGGCGTTGAACGCTGGCGCGTCCCCCTCTCAACTCGCGCCGAAGCTCTTCTTGTAGCGGGTGATCCGGAACACGAAGAGGATGCCGATCACGGCGAAAACCGTGATGAGGCCGAAGGGCAGGAGCCTCGAGCGTTCGGAAAGGATGCCGGCGATCCAGCCGAAGGGCGTGGCGATCACGAGCATCGCCACGTTCATGATGGCCATGATCCCGGCCCTGTCCTCCGGCTCGACCGCGTCGTAGATCAGGGTTTCCTTGAAGGGCCCGATCATGGCGTAGGCGGCCGCGTCGAGGAGGACGCTCACCGTGACGAAGAGGTAGCTCCTCGCCGGAGAGAGCACGAGGAAGACGTTCGAGACGATGAGGAGGGAAAAGCCGAGCAGGAAGGGTTTCTTGAAATTCAGGTGGTTCAGCTTGGGCGTGACGAAAAAGTAGAATCCGAGCATCAGGGCCGAACGGAAAAAGGGGAAAACGGCGATCGAGCTGTCGGGAAAGCCGAGCTGCTTGACGACCATGATGGACCAGAAGATGGTCTTGATCGTGTCGTAGATGAGGAAGGCGAGGTAGACGAAAAAGGCGTTCAGGGTGTAGGGGTTCCTCAGGATGGTCCTGAACGAGGCGCCGTAGCCCTTGAACATCTTGCGGAAGGGAACCCCGGCCGTTTCGGCCATCCTCGTCTTTCCCTGGCCGGTCTCGGTCGAGTAGACGTAGAGGACGATGAACTTGAGCGTCATGAAGACGAAGGCGTTGATGTAGAGGATCCTGACCGCCGTCACCATCGAAAAGGCGCTGACCAGGAATCCGGCGAGCGGGGCGAAAAATCCCGAGAGGAGGCCGGCGATGGTGATCCAGGACCACACGGGAACGAGCTTGTCGGGCGGGGCGTCCTCGACCAAGAGGAGGTTCCAGGAATTGTAGGTGATCCGGTAGACCGCGTTGAACAGCGACGCCGCCAGGAAGAAATAGAAGTTCTGGGCGAAGGCCCAGATCAGGGTCGGGACGCTCCAGGAAAGGACGTCGAAGACCAGCGTCGTCATCCGCCTTCCGAGCTTGTCCGTGACGACGCCCGAGATGAGGGACATGAAGATCTGCAGGAACAATCCGATCGACGCCAGGAGCCCGATCTGGGCGTCGTTCAGGCCCAGGGCGAGCATGTAGACGGAGATGTAGGGCATGTAGAGGTTGTACGGTATGCCCCAGAGCGGCTCGGTCAGGACGCAGGCACGGGTGTTTCCCCTAAGATTGACGAGGGCATCCACCATGGGATGAATTTTCTTGGCCATGAACACTCGTACCATGAAATCGGGCCGAGGTCAATGAGATCGCCAGATAATTAGAGAAGGCGTAATGATATACCAACCGCCGCTAGCGACCCTTCGCGAACAGGTAGCGGTTCAGGATGTTCTCGTAGAGCTCCTGCTTCCCGCTCGAGACCTCGGGCTCACCGATCTTCTCCGCGAGGTCGGCGAGCTCCTCGAAGCCGAGCCTGCCCTTCTCGAAATCGGCTCCGGGGCCCGAATCGAAGGAGGAATAGCGCTGCTTTTTCATCGCCGGCAACCTCGAATCGGAGAGCACGGCGTAGGCGGTCTCGAGTCCCAGGGCGAAGGCGTCCATCCCGCCGATGTGGGCGATGAAAAGGTCCTCGAGGTCGGTCGAGTTGCGCCTGATCTTGGCGTCGAAGTTGAGCCCGCCCGTCGTGAACCCGCCCGCGCCGAGGACGACCATCATCGCCTCGGCAAGCTCGAGGACGTCGTTCGGGAACTGGTCGGTGTC
>DBTK01000111.1:0-433 GCA_002307015.1 Spirochaetaceae bacterium UBA1318 | reverse complement strand
GGGAACTGGTCGGTGTCCCAGCCGTTCTGCTGGTCGCCGCGGTTGGCGTCGACCGAGTGGAAGAACCCGGCGTCGGCGGCGGTCTGGAGCTCATGGCAGAAGGAGTGGCCGGCGAGGGTCGCGTGGTTCGCCTCGATGTTGATCTTGAAATCCTTGTCCAGGCCGTTGGCGCGCAGAAAGCCGATGACGGTCGAGACGTCGAAATCGTATTGGTGCTTGGTCGGCTCCATCGGCTTGGGCTCTACCATGAAGGTGCCGGTAAAGCCGTGGCTCCGGCCGTAGTCCCGGGCCGAAGAAAGGAAGCGGGCCATGTGGTCGAGCTCGCGCTTCATGTCGGTGTTGAGGAGGGACATGTAGCCCTCCCGTCCGCCCCAGAACACGTAGCCCTTGCCGCCGAGTTCCACGGTGGCGTCGATCGCGGCCTTCACCTGGG
>DBTK01000002.1:7326-7783 GCA_002307015.1 Spirochaetaceae bacterium UBA1318 | reverse complement strand
GCCTCTGGCCGCCGAACTGGGCCTTTCCTCCCAGCGGCTGCTGGGTCACGAGGGAGTAGGGTCCGGTCGACCGGGCGTGCATCTTGTCGTCGACGAGATGGTGAAGCTTCATGAAATAGATGATGCCGACGGTTACCGGATTCTCGAAGGCCTTGCCGGTACGGCCGTCCTTCAGCATGACCCGGGAGCTGATCGGAAGCCCGGCGTCTTTCAGCTTGCCCTCGATCTGCTCGTTGGTGGCGGACTGGAAAACCGGGGTGGAGTACCACTCGTCGAGGGCCCTTCCGGCCCAGCCGAGTTCGGTTTCCATCAACTGGCCGATGTTCATTCGCGAGGGAACGCCCAAGGGGTTCAGGCAGATGTCGAGGGGGGTTCCATCGGCGAGGAAGGGCATGTCCTCTTCCGGAAGGACGCGGGAAACGATGCCCTTGTTTCCGTGGCGGCCGGCCATCTTGTC
>DBTK01000002.1:6205-7070 GCA_002307015.1 Spirochaetaceae bacterium UBA1318 | reverse complement strand
GGCGGCCGGCCATCTTGTCGCCCTCGCGGAGCTTGCGCTTCGTGGCGATGAGGACCTTGACGACTTCCTCGACTCCGGGGGAGAGATCGTCGCCCTCGGTGCGCTTCATGCGCTGCACGTCGATGACCGTGCCCTCGACGCCGTGGGGCACCCTGAGGGAGCTGTCGCGGACCTCTTTGGCCTTCTCGCCGAAGATCGAGTTGAGGAGCTTGAACTCCGGGGTCGTTTCGGTCTCGCTCTTCGGGGTGACCTTGCCGACCAGAATGTAGCCGGACTTCACCTTTGCGCCGACCCTGACGATCCCCTCGGCGTCGAGCTGCTCGAGGGCCTTCTCGCCGACGTTCGGGATGTCGCGGGTGATCTTCTCTGGTCCGAGCTTGGTCTCCCTCACCTCGGTGATGAATTCCTTGATATGGATCGAGGTAAAGAGGTCGTCCTTGACGACCCTCTGGGAAATGAGGATGGCGTCCTCGTAGTTGTAGCCGTTCCAGGGAACAAAGCCGACGAGGATGTTCCGCCCGAGGGCGAGCTCGCCGTTCGCGGTCGCGGGGCCGTCGGCGATGACCTGGCCCTTCAGGATCTTCTGCTTGTCGCGGACGATGGGCCTCTGGTTGTAGCAGGTGTCCTGGTTCGTCCTCTGGTACTTGATGAGCTGGTAGCGGTCGATGTCGGTATCCGACTTCGCGTTGTCAGGCTTGATCTCGACCGAATCGGCGGTGACGTGGAGAACCACGCCGTCCCTCTTCGCCTTGATGAGAACGCCCGAATCGTAGGCGGTCTTCCACTCCATGCCGGTCCCGACCCGGGGCGGCTCGGGGAAAAGGAGGGGAACGCCCTGCCTCTGCATGTTCGAACCCATGAGGGC
>DBTK01000002.1:5577-5927 GCA_002307015.1 Spirochaetaceae bacterium UBA1318 | reverse complement strand
GCGTCGTCGTGCTCGAGGAAGGGAACGAGGGAGGCCGACACGGAAATGATCTGCTTCGGGGAGACATCCATGTACTGGAGATCCTCGGGACCCCTGGTCGTGTAGTCGCCCTGGTGCCGGCAGGAGATCTGCTTGTCGGTGAAGTTGCCCGCCTTGTCGATCTTGGCGCTCGCCTGGGCGATGTAGTATCGGTCCTCGTCGATGGCCGAAAGGTAGGCGATCTCGCGGCTCGCCTTGCCGTTCACGACCTTGCGGTACGGGGACTCGAGGAAGCCGTATTCGTTGACCCTGGTGTAGTTCGCGAGGGACACGATGAGACCGATGTTCGGACCTTCCGGGGTCTCGATCGG
>DBTK01000002.1:5125-5294 GCA_002307015.1 Spirochaetaceae bacterium UBA1318 | reverse complement strand
CCTTCCGGGGTCTCGATCGGGCACATCCTTCCGTAGTGGGTGTAGTGGACGTCGCGCACCTCGAAGCCGGCGCGGTCTCGGGAAAGGCCTCCCGGTCCCAGGGCGTTCAGGCGGCGCTTGTGGGTAAGCTCGGAGAGCGGGTTTACCTGGTCCATGAACTGGGAGAGCT
>DBTK01000002.1:0-4851 GCA_002307015.1 Spirochaetaceae bacterium UBA1318 | reverse complement strand
AGCTGGCTCGAGCCGAAGAATTCCTTGACCGCGGCGACGATGGGCTTGATCGAAATCAGGTCCTGGGGCTTGATTGTGTCGGTTTCCTTGAGGCTCATCCTCTCCTTCGCGATCCTTTCCATGCGGCTGAAGGCGGTCTTGAGGGTGTTTTCCATCAGCTCGCCGACGGAACGGACGCGGCGGTTTCCCAGGTGATCGATATCGTCGATGTTTTCCTCGCCGACATAGACCTTGATCAGGAACTTCATCGTCTCGATGATATCCTTCTTGGTCAGGGTGAAGTCGTCGAGGGGTTCGGCGTAGTTGAATTTCTTGTTGAGCTTGTACCGGCCGACCTTTCCGAGGTCGTAGCGCCTCGTCGAGAAGAACATCGAGGAGAGGTCCTTGTCGGCCGCCTCGAAGGTGATCGGCTCCCCGGGCATGATGACCGAGTAGACGGCGGAGAGGGCCTCTTCGCGGCTCGGCTCGTCATGGGCCGAATCGTCACGGCTGAACTTGATCTCCTCGCGGTCGAAGCAGTTGAGTATCATGGAGGAATTGAGCGAGCCCTTCGCCTCGAAATCGATGACGTCGAGCTCGACGATGCCGGAATGCAGGAGCTCGTCCACGTCGTGCGGATGGATCTTCTCCCCCGCCTTGTAGATCTTCTTGCGCTCGCCGTCCTGGGTCATGAAGACCGGCTTCGAAAGGACCCGTCCGACGAGCTTGTCCTTGACCTCGCGATCCTCGCTGATCGGCATTTTCATCGACGCGTAGAAGCAGGCGATGATGTCCTCGCGGGTCTCGAAACCGAGGGCCCGGAGAAAAAGCGAGCCAAGTATCCGTTTCTTGCGGTCGATCTTGGCGTAGATCAGTTCCTTCTTCTGGTCGATCTCGAACTCGAGCCAGGACCCGCGGTACGGGATGAGGCGCGAGGAGTAGATCCCCTTCTCGTGGGAGAAGATGACGCCCGGCGACCGGTGGATCTGGGAAACGACGACGCGCTCGGCGCCGTTGATGATGAAGGTTCCGCGGTCCGTCATGAGCGGAAGGTCGCCCATGTAGATGTCTTTCTGGCGAATTTCACCTGTCTGCTGGAATACGAGGTTGATCTTCGCCTTCAGGGGCACGGCGTAGGAAAGCCCCTTCTGTTTGCATTCGAATTCCGAGAATTTGATGTTGTTTTCGTCGAGGACATAGCCCGCATACTCGAGCAGCATGTCTCCGTTCGGGCTTTCGATGGGGAAGGTCGCCTGAAAGACCTCTTCAAGCCCCTGCCGATCTATCGTCTCTCCGTTCTGCAGTTTGATCCTCTGCAGAAAACGCTCGTACGACATCAGCTGTATGTCGATCAGGTCGGGCAGGTCCATGACGTCCTGAAAATCCTTGCCGATATAGGTACGCTTTACCAACTCACCATTATTGAACATCAGCCACCCCCTCCAAGCACTGTCGTGAATGACACCTATCGTAAATCTTTATTGTTTGCGTTTTCATGAAAATCGAGGTAGTGTAACCGAGGCGGGCCGCGCGAAAAAACATCGTATTCAAGGGCATTATGCCTCGATGCGGAGAAATGGCCCCCGAAAGACCGGAGCCCCAGAATCCCCCCGTGCCAACCGAGGGGATTCCATGCGTAAAAAACGCCTCGTCCGCGGCGTACTGCCGCGGAGAGGCTTTCTTGCCAAACGAGAGGAAATTATACGAACGATTGCGAGGCGGATTACTGAATTTCAACAACACCGCCGGCCGCAGTAACCTGATCCTTGATCTTCGCAGCCTCGTCCTTGGAAATATTCTCCTTGAGGGTCTTTCCGCCGGCTTCGACAAGGTCTTTCGCTTCCTTGAGGCCCAGACCGGTGATCGCACGAACTTCCTTGATGACGGAGATTTTCTTGGTATCGTCGAAGCTCTTGAGGACGACCGTGAACTCGGTCTTCTCCTCGGCGGCGGGAGCGGCTGCAGCCGCGGGAGCGGCGGCGGCGACGGGGGCCGCGGCGGTAACGCCGAACTTCTCTTCCATGGCCTTCACGAGCTCGGAAGCCTCGAGAACCGTCATGCTTGCGATAGCGTCGAGAATCTGATCTTTGGTAAGCGCTGCCATATTATCTTCTCCTGAAAATACACATTTCAGCCGCCGTACGGCAACTGGCGGCCGATCCCGCTAGGCGGGCCGGCCTCATCATCCTTCCGGACGACAGGAACGGCAGCTACCGAAGCCTGATCGTCCCTAACTGATTACTGTTCAAGCGCCAGCCGCGGCTTTCTGATCCACGACGGCCTGAAGGGTCCGCACGAGCTTGGTCGGTACGGCGTTGAGCGCCCCGACGACACCGGTCGCCGGCCCGTTCATTGCCGACATCATCATGGAAATGAGCTGGAGCCTCGAGGGCAGCCTGGAAAAGGCGTCGATCTGAACGGCGGTAAACACGTTCTTGTCGATGAGACCGCCCTTCACCTTCAGCGGATTTTCCTTCGCGAAATCGAGCAGAATCTTGGCCACCGCGCCGGAATCATCCTTCGCGAGGGCGATCGCCGTCGGACCGGTGAGGTAGATCTGCACATCAGGATACTTGAGCTCTTCCATGGCGATGCGCGCGAAATTGTTCTTTATGACCTTGTACTCGGCGCCTTTCGCGCGAAGCTGCTTGCGGAGGTCGCTGATTTTCGCGACGGTCAAGCCGCGGTAATCGGTGAAAATGAAGTCCTTCACCTCACCAAAACGGTCCTTGATGGTCTCAATGGAGTCGGCCTTAGCCTGCTGGATTTTCTTTGCTTTGATTGCCATGACGTTCTCCTAGGCCTCTTCTTTCTGCAGCGTTACAAAAACGCCGGGGCTCATGGTCGTGGAAAGGGAAACCGATTTGATGAAATCGCCCTTGGCGTCCGCCGGTTTCTTCCTGGCCAGGTCGTCGAGAAAAACCTTGAGGTTCTCGAGTATCTCCGCATCCCCCATCGACTTCTTGCCGACGGCGAGGTGGATGACGCCGGTCTTGTCGACGCGGTACTCGGTCCGGCCCTTGCGGAGCTCGGCGAGGGCGTTCTTGACGTCGAAGGTGACCGTGCCGGTCTTGGGGTTCGGCATCATGCCTCGGCGGCCGAGAACGGGACCGAGCTTGCCGACGTCCTTCATCATGTCCGGAGTCGCGACGCAGATATCGAAATCCAGCCATCCGCCCTTGACCTTCTCGATCAGTTCCTCGGCACCGACGTAGGCGGCACCCGCTTCCAGGGCTTCCTTTTCCTTGTCGCCCTTGCAGAACACGAGAATCTTCTTCTCTCCCCTGAACTGATGGGGCAGAACGACCGTATCGCGGACGGTCTGGCTCTTCTTGATGCTCACGCGGACGGAAACGTCGAGGGTTTCATCGAACTTCGCGTAGGCCATGGACTTGACGAGGCTCACCGCCTGTTCGACGGAAAAGCGCTCAGCCTTGTCATATTTCTTTACCGACTCGCGGTATTTCTTGCCGTGTATCATGCTCGCCTACCTCTACTTCTCGACTTCAACGCCCATGCTTCGGGCGGTTCCGGCAATGATGCGCATCCCCGCATCGATATCGTTGGCATTGAGGTCAGCCATCTTTATCGTCGCGATTTCCTTGACCTGCGCCTTGCTGAGCTTGCCAACCTTGGTCTTCTGCGGTTCCGGCGAGCCTTTCTCGAGCTTCAGGGCCTTCTTGATCAGGACGGACGCCGGCGGCGTGCGCGTGATGAAGGTGAAGCTCTTGTCGGTGTAGACGGTGATGACTACCGGGATGATGAGCCCCGGCTCCATGCTTTTCGTGCGATCATTGAACTGCTGGACGAACTGCGGGGCGCTGACGCCGTGCGGTCCGAGCGCGGGTCCGACGGGCGGCGCAGGGGTCGCCTTGCCCGCGGGGCATTGCAGCTTGATGAACGCAACGACCTTTTTCTTTGAGGGTGCTGCCATGTAAAACTCCTTATGGTAACGCCCGGATCGACCTTACGGCAAAAACCCGGGCTAGCGCTTCCGATCGAACCGTTTCAGGCGATCCGCCGAAAGCTCCCATTATATAAAACGCCGCACGGCACAAGCCGGCGGTCGCTTTTCTAGACTTTCTCGACCTGAAGCAGATCGACTTCGACGGGAGTCGCGCGGCCGAAAATACCGACCATAACCCGAAGCTTGCTCTTTTCGAGATTCACTTCCTCGATCGTTCCGGCGAACGACTCGAACGGACCGTCGATAATTTTCACTTGTTCCCCAACGGCGAAGCTCTGCTTGGGCCTCATATTCTTGTCGCCCCTGATCTCGCCCACTTTCTGAAGAATCGACTTCGCTTCATCGGGGGTGATCGGCTGGGGCTTCACATTCGACTTGGCGCCGACGAAACCCGTAACGCCGTTGATCTTCCTGATCCGGGAACAGGCTTCCTTCCAATTGTCGTCAGGCAGGTCCATCTCGATCAGGATATAACCGGGAAGGAACTTCTTGGTCGTGATCCGCTTCTTGCCGTCGCGAACCTCGACGACCTCTTCGCTGGGAACCTTTAAATCCGTGACGGTATCTTTCTTCAGTTCACCGTTCTCGAGCATGAGCCGGATGGTTTTCTCGATCTTATTCTCGAAACCCGAGTATGTATGTAGAACGTACCATCCCTTCGCCATCGTTTCCTTTTTTGCTAGAACAGCAAATTAATGCCCCAGAGCAGGACGACATCCACGAAACCCAGGGCGAGTGCGATCAAGACCGTAGAAATGATCACGACTTTGGTCGAGGCGATAACCTCGTCCCTATTCGGCCAGATAACCTTTTTTAGCTCGGCGACACTATCCCTGAAAAACTGAATGATTTTTTTCATTCCGGCTCCTCTCAAATTTACACAGGCCAGGAAGGATTCGAACCCT
>DBTK01000143.1:48947-54774 GCA_002307015.1 Spirochaetaceae bacterium UBA1318 | reverse complement strand
CGCTGGCGCTGCCCGCCCGACAACTGCCCCGGCGTGTTGTGCGCCAGGCGCGGCGGCAGGCCCACGCGCTCAAGCATTTCAATGGCCTTGTGCAGCTTCGGGTTGGGGATGCCGTGCACCTCCAGCGGCAGCGACACGATGGACGCGATGGAACGGCGCGGGTTCAAGGACGAATACGGATCCTGAAAAATCGGCTGCACGCGGCGGGCCAGCGCGCGCCGGTCCATCTGACGGATGTCTTGCCCTTCCAGCTTGATCACGCCCGCACTGGGCGGCGTCAGCCCCAGCAGCATGCGCGCCAGCGTGGATTTTCCGCAGCCCGATTCGCCCACGACGCCCAGAGTCTTTCCCTTAGGTATCTCTATATCGACCCCGTCGACCGCGTGGAGCTGGCCTTCCTTTACGTTGAAATATTTCTTCAGGTCTACTGTTTTTATCAGCGGCTCCATGGTTTAGCCCTCCTCCTTATATAGATGGCAGGCAATAACGTGCTCGCCCACCGTATACGGTTCGGGACTCACGGTCTTGCATATCTCCATGCACGATTTGCACCTCGGGTGGAACTTGCAGCCGGTTGGCAGATTCGTCGGGTCCGGCATCAGCCCTTCGATCGGGCTGAGTCTCCGCGCCTCGACCTCGAGATCTGGTATCGAGCCGAAAAGCCCGACGGTGTAGGGATGGTGCTTTTCTCCCTCGAATATGTCCCACACCGTCCCTTTCTCGAGGATCTCCCCTGCGTACATAATCGCGACCTTGTCGCAGTTCTGCGCGACTATTCCGAGATCGTGCGTTATCATTATCATGGAAGTATCGAGCTTTTCCTTGAGCTCCGCCATGAGCTCAAGGACCTGCGCCTGTATCGTCACGTCGAGCGCCGTAGTCGGCTCGTCCGCTATGAGGAGCTCCGGGTTGCACGCTAGCGCTATCGCGATGACGACGCGCTGCTTCATCCCGCCTGAAAATTGGTGTGGAAAGTCCGTTCTTCTCTTTGGCTGTATACCGACGAGCTTCAACAGCTCGTCCACGCGGAAGTAAAGCTCCGCTTTGGACTTTTTATCGTGGTTATGTATTTTAAGCGATTCAAATATCTGGTCGCCGATCGTTATCGTCGGGTTCAGCGACGTCATCGGGTCCTGGAATATCATCGACACGGCCGAACCCCTGATGCTTCGGAGCTCCCGCTCCGGCAGCGAAAGGAGGTCCGTTCCCTTGAACGAGGCGATACCCGAGACCCTCGTCGTCCGCTTGTCGTGGAGGCCGAGCACGGCCTTGGCCGTCACGCTCTTCCCGCAGCCCGATTCGCCCACGACCGCGAGGGTGTCGCCTGAGCGGACCGAGAAGCTCACGTCGCGGACGGCGTAGGCGAAGCCGCGGTCGGTCTCGAATCTGACGGAGAGGTCTTTCACCTCGAGAAGGCTTTCCATCATCCCCTCCCCGACCGGTCGAGCCTAGTCCTGAGCCCGTCGCCCACGAGGTTGAAGGCGACCACCGTCACCATGATCGCGAGCCCCGGCACGAGGGCGAGGGCGGGCGAGAGGAGGAGGTATTCCCGGCCGTCCGAGAGCATCGCCCCCCAGTCCGCCTGGGGGGGCTGGACCCCGAGGCCGAGGAAGCTGAGGGAGGCGAGGTCCAGGATGGAATAGCCGAAATCGATCGGGGCCTGGACCAGGATCAGGGGCATCACGTTCGGGAGGACGTGGCGGAACATGATTCTGGCGTTCGAGTAGCCCAGGGCCCTCGCCGCCTCCACGTAGGGGAGCCGCTTTTCCACGAGGGCGGCCGACCTCACGAGGCGGGCTATCATCGGCACGTAGACGATGGAGAGGGCGACGATCGCGTTCGATATCCCCCTGCCGAAGGAGGCGACGATCATCAGGGCGAGGAGGAGGGCCGGGAAGGCGAGGAGGATGTCCATCGTCCTCGAGATGGCGGCATCGGCCGGGCCCTCATAAAAACCGGCCGCGAGGCCGAGAGGAATTCCCATCGCCGTCGAGAGGGCGACGACGAGGAGGGCCGAAAGGAGGGTCGTCCTCGCGCCGAAGACGAGCCTCGAGAGGGTGTCGCGGCCGAGCTTGTCCGTCCCCGCGAGGTGGGCGGCCGAGGCCGGCTTCAGCGACCGGGAAAGGTCCTGGGCGTCCGGGTCGTAGGGGGCCACCAGGGGGGCGAAGACCGTCGCGAGGGTAATGGCGGCGATGATAATGCCGGCGACGACCGGGATCGCATAACGGAAGCGCCTCACGAGTATCTGATCCGGGGATCGATCACCGCGTAGAGGAGATCGACGGCGAGGTTGATGACGAGGAAGGCGATCACCACGAACAGGACCGTCCCCTGGACGACGGGGTAGTCCGAGTTCTGGATCCCGGAAACGAGGAGGCCGCCTATGCCCCCGATGCCGAAGGTGTACTCCACGAGAACGGTGCCGGTCAGAAGAAAACCGATCTGGAGGCCGGAAACGGTCACGAGGGGTATGAGGGCGTTCCTCATGGCGTGGACGAAAATGATGCGGAATCGGGGCAGGCCCTTCACCACGGCGGTGAGGATGTAGTTCGAGCCCATCGCCTCGATCATGCCGTTCCTCGTGATCCTGAGGCTCTGGGCGACCATGTTGAGGGCCAGGGCGACGGAAGGCAGGAGGAGGTAGCGGAAGTTCTCGACGACGCCGCTCCCCGCCCCGAGCGATGGAAGCCATCCCAGGGTGTAGGAAAAGACGAGGATGCCGATGATGCCGGTGAGGAAGACGGGCGAGGAGAGCCCCGCGAGGGCGAAGGCCGTGATGAGGCGGTCGACCCATCCGTCCTTCCTCAGCGCCGCCAGGGTCCCGAGCGGGATCGAGACGGCGAGCGAGAGGACGATGCTCATCAGGATGAGCTGGATCGTCACCGGGAGCCGGGCGGCTATCATGGCCGAAACCGACTGCTTCAGCTTGAAGCTCTCCCCCAGGTCGCCCCTGAGGGCGCTCCCCGCCCAGGCGAAATACTGGACGGGAAGCGGGTCGGCGAGGCGGTACTTCACCCTAATCGCGGCGATGGTCTCCGCCGAGGTCTGGCGCCCCCCCGCGATCACGACCGCGGGGTCGGTGGGCGTCAGGTGGGACATGAGGAACACCACGAGCGACGCGATGACGAGCACGGGCAGAAGCTGCAGAATACGTCGCGCGAGGTAGGTTCCCACGTTATTTCCCTATGTAGGCTGTCCTCAGGATGGAATCCCAATACCAGATCGGGGACATCGTGTACCCGCCGAACTTCTTGGACGCGGCGAAGAAGATCTTGGGATGGTCGACGAAGATGTAGGGCGCGTCCGCGTTCGCCAGGGTCAGGGCCTGGGTCAGGAGGGCCGCGCGCTTGGCGTCGTCGGCGAGGGTCACCTGCTCGTCCAGCAGGGCGTCGACCTTCTTGTTGACGTAGACGGCGAAGTTGGAGCCGCCGTCGCCGACGTTGGCCGAGCTCAGGAAGGGCTGGATGTTCGCCGCCGGGTCGGGATAGTCCGATCCCCAGCCGCCCATCACGATGTCGTAGTTGCGCTTTCCCGAGAACTGCCTGGAGGTGAGCTCCTCGTTGGTGACCTTCTCGATCTCGAGGTCGATGCCGACCGCCTTGACCGACTGCTGGAGGGCCTGGGCCGTGTTGATGCGGAAGGCGTCGCCGTCGGTCAGGATCTTGGCCTTGAAGCCCTTGGCGTACTTCGTCTTGGCCAGGGCGGCCTTCGCCTTCGCGAGGTCGTAGGAGTAGTCCTCGGCCTTGTCCTGGAAGGCCTGCCAGGTATCCTTCGAATAGGTCCAGAGGGCGGGTCCCACCGGCTGGTTCTTCGCGGCGATGCCGGTGTCCTTGACGATGTTGTCGAGCACGTCCTTCGCGTTGAAGGCGTAGATCACGGCCTTCCTGACGTTCGGGTTGTCGAAGGGCGCCTTCTTCGTGTTGAAAGCGATCCAGTCGTCGGTGAAGCCCTCGACGCCCTGGACGGTCACGTCGGCCATGCCCTGGACCACCGGAATCAGGTCGAGGGGCAGGGTCGCGGTCGCGGTGACCTCGCCGGTCTTGAGACCGGTGACGCGGGTCGCACCCTCGGCGACGATCTTGAAGGTGACCTTGTCGATGAAAGGACCGTTCGCGGCGTCCCAGTAGTTCTTGTTCCGTTCGAGGACGATCTCGCTTCCCGTCTTCCAGGACTTGTAGACGAAGGGCCCGGTGCCGAGGAGGCCGCCGTCGGGCTTGCCGAAGTTGGCGGCGTGGGCGTCGTAGTAGGCCTTGCTGATGATGTGGCCAGCCGTCGTCGCGACCGCGTAGCGCCACTGGGCGTCGGGCTGCTTCAGCGTGACCTTGACCGTCGAGTCGTCCACCTTGGCGATGTCGGCGACGCTGCCGAACATCCAGGCGAGGGGGGAGGCCGTCTTCGCGTCGCGGGTGCGGTTGAGCGAGAAGACGACGTCGTCGACGGTGAGGGGCGTGCCGTCGGAAAACTTGACGCCTTTGCGGATGGTGTAGAGGTAGGTCTTCGGATCGGGGCTCTCCCACTTTTCCGCGAGGTTGGGCAGAAGCTCGCCGGTCGGGCTGAACCGGAGGAGGCCCTCGGTGATCTCGTTCACGACCGGGTTGGTGGTGAAGTCGTAGGCCTGGGCCGGATCGAGGGCGGCGATATCGCCGGTGAGGGCGAACACGATCGATCCCCCGACCTTCTTCACGGGGCCGGAGGCCTTTCCTCCGTTTCCGCACGAAACGAATAGCAGCGCCGCCGCGGCAAGGGCGACCATGACATACGGTATCGTTCTTTTCATCACCGTTCTCTCCTTTTGGGTTCTGGACGTTACGTATAATTATACGGAGATTTACGTATATGTGGCAATCCGAACATAAGAAAAAGTGTATAAAAGCCCGGCCGTTCCGGGATTTCTAAAAGATCGGCGACCCGCTATTATGGTCGGCATGAACGAACGCATCATCGACATCCACGCCCATGTGTTCCCCGACCGGCTCGCCGTGAAAGCCTCGGGATCGATCGGTCATTTCTACGGCATGAATATGGAATGCGACGGTTCGGTATCCGGCCTCATCAGGAGCGGGACGGCGGCCGGAAAGGACTGGACCTACGTGATCAGCTCCTCGGCGACCAGGCCCGAGCAGGTGGTCACCATCAACGATTTCCTCGCCGAGGAGACTGCCCTGCACGGGGAGTTCGTCGGCTTCGGCACGATCCACCCCGACTTCCCCGATGTCGAGGACGAGATCGAGAGGCTCATTTCCATCGGACTCAAGGGTCTCAAGCTCCACCCGGACCTCCAGGACTACCCGATGGACGACGAGAAGGTCTGGCCCATCTACAAAGCCGCGGAGAGAAGGCTACCCATCCTCATGCACATGGGAGACGCGGTCAGGGACTACTCGAGCCCCAAGCGCCTGCTGAACGTCCTCGAGCGATTTCCCCACCTCACCGTCATCGCCGCCCATCTCGGCGGCTACCGAGACTGGGACGAGGCCACCCTGCTCGCCGACGCCCCCGTCTACCTCGACACCTCGAGCGCCCTCTTCGAGCTCGACCCCGGGACGGCGCTCGGCATCATCAGAAGGCACGGCGTCGAACGCATTCTCTTCGGCACCGACTATCCGATGTGGAACCATTCGGGCGAGCTCGCCCGGTTCGACCGCCTCGACCTTTCGGATACGGAACGGGCCCTCATCCTCCACGGAAACGCCTCCCGACTTCTCGGCCTCCTCCCCTGACGGTTCAGCCCGATGGCTGACGATCGGAGACGTGGAGCCTTCCTCCCGAGGAAAGGAGCCGGACGAGGTCGCGCTGAACGGGGCTCGCCGCGCCGTACCCGATCACG
>DBTK01000143.1:47734-48706 GCA_002307015.1 Spirochaetaceae bacterium UBA1318 | reverse complement strand
AGGGTCTCGCGGAGCCGTACCCGATCACGAAGACCTCCCGGAAAAAGTGGGCCCCGCTGGCCGCTTCCGCCCTCACCCGGCTGAGCGCGAGGCGCTGGACGGCCCCATCGTCCATGCATGCCCCCGCCCCAGGGCCCGGATCGATCCTGTCCCGTCCGTACGCCCGGCGGGGATCGTCGAGCCCTCCGGTACCGCTCGGTAAACCGAAGCCGGGAGAGGCCTCGAGCCGCCGGCAGAGCCCGGGAAACCCGCCGGCCCAGGCTCGCCCGGCTTCTTCAGGCGAAAAGCCGGCTGCGATGAATGCGCCGGCTATGCGGTGAAAAGCGAAAAAGGCCCCGTCCTCGAGCGTCGAGGCAAAAAAAAGCGCCGACGGGTCTATCCCGCCACCCAGAATGAGTCCGCACGCCTTTTCGCAGAGTTCGAAATACATGTCTCCAGGAGAAACACTAGGTCCCCCGGGGTTCGTTGTCAACGCGGCACTTATGACTGATAGTGATACCTTCACGGACCCAGGGGATGGTATGACGGAAATTCAGTCGCTTCTGATAGAGAACGTGAAACGCCATCGCTCAAGGCTCGGCCTGACGCAATCGAAGCTCGCCGAGCTCTGCGACCTCTCCCCGAACTTCATCTCCAGCGTGGAATCAGGCAAGAAAATCCCCTCGATCGAGACGATGCAAAAGCTCGTCGACGCCCTCGACATCAAGCCCTATCAGCTCCTGATCGACGACCGCGACACCGCGTCCATCGGAAACCTCGAAAGCCTGACGCGCTACAAGGAATTCCTCCACGACACAGTGGGAACGGCTATCAATGAGAGCCTCGACAAATTCATACCAGGCGAAGAGAAAGGTGAACAGTGAGGAGTGAGCGGTGAACGGATCGGAGGAGATATCGAGGGAAGCTCCCGCGAGTTCTCAGCCAGACGCGCTCTTTCCGTTCACCCTTCACCCCTCACCGCTCACCGCTCAC